>NZ_VFTB01000005.1:0-530711 GCF_007003945.1 Mesorhizobium sp. WSM4307 | reverse complement strand
AACGCCATGACCTATATCGACGAGGTGCATGCGGTCGGCATGTACGGACCGCGCGGCGGCGGCATCACCGAGCGCGAAGGCCTGGCCGACCGCATCGACATCATCGAAGGCACGCTGGCCAAGGCATTCGGCACGCTGGGCGGCTATATCACCGGCACCAGCGCGGTGATCGACGCGGTGCGCTCCTATGCGCCGGGCTTCATCTTCACCACGGCGCTGCCGCCGGCGATCGCGGCCGCGGCCACCACCTCGATCCGCCATCTCAAGCACTCGCAGGCCGAGCGCGACGCCCAGCAGCGGCAGGCCGCGCGGACCAAGCAGATCCTGTCGGCCGCCGGCCTGCCGGTGATGGACTCGCCAACCCATATCGTGCCGGTGCTGGTCGGCGATCCCGAACTCTGCAAGATGGCCAGCGACCGCCTGCTCGGCGTGCACGGCATCTACATCCAGCCGATCAACTACCCGACCGTGCCGCGCGGCACCGAACGTCTGCGCATCACGCCGACACCGTTCCATTCCGATGCGCTGATCGCCGAGCTGCAGGACGCGCTGGTCGAGACCTGGGACGCGCTCGGCATTCCCTACGGCTCGGCAGGACGGCCCGTTGTTGCGAAGAGCGATCGGATCGTTCCGCTCCTGGTGCCCAAGTCCGGCGGTTGAAACGCGGCTCGACTGCCAGCCGACGCGGGCTGGCTAAATAGTCTTCATCCATTTCGCCAGCCGGTGCGCGGCGTCCTCGATCTGGTCGAGGCGGCGGTGGAAGCACAGCCTGAGGAAGGCTTCGCCGCCGGGGCCGAAGGCGGTGCCGGGCGCCAGGCCGACATTGGCCTTGTCGACGATGTCGAAGGCGGCGGTGCGGGAATCGGTGATGCCGTCGACGGTGAAGAACAGATAGAAGGCGCCCTGCGGCACGGTAAACCGCGCACGGCCGGTGGCGCCGAGAATGCCGCAGACCAGGTCGCGCGCCTTTCTCGCCCGCTCCACCTGTTCGGCGACGAAGCCATCGCCCTCGTCAAGCGCGGCCACCGCGCCGCGCTGCATGAACTGGGCAACACCGGAATTCGAATACTGGATCAGGTTCTCGAACACCTGCTGCAGGCTCGGATGCGTCTTTATCCAGCCGACGCGCCAGCCGGTCATCGCCCAGTTCTTGGAAAAGGAGTTGACGAACAGGATGCGGTCCTCCTCCGTCGCGATGTCGAGGAAGGACGGCGCACGACCATGGCCATAGTGGAACAGCGAATAGATCTCGTCGGCGATGATCCAGACGTTCTTGGCGCGCGCCAGGTCGAGGATGGCCTGCAAGGTCTCGTGATCGGCGGTCCAGCCGGTCGGGTTCGACGGCGTGTTGATGAACAGCGCCTTGGTGCGCGGCGTGATCGCCGCGGCGATCTTCTCGACGTCGCAGGACCAGCCATTGCCGGAATGATCGAGCGTGACCGGCACCGGAACGGCTCCCGACAGGGCGGCGGCAGCGTCGAAATTCGGCCAGGCCGGCGACAGATAGATCACCTCGTCGCCGGCGCCGGCGAGAGCGGTAAGGGACATCTGGATGGCATGCATGCCGGATCCAGTGACGATGAATTGCTCCTCCGGGAACGTCTTGCCGAAATGCCTGGCGTAGTAGCGTGCCAGCGCCTGCCTGAGGTCGGGGATGCCCCTCTGCCAGGTGTAGAACGTCTCGCCGCCGGCCAGCGCCTTCGACGCGGCATCGGTGATGAAGGCGGGTGTCGGCAGGTCGCCCTCGCCGGCCCAGAGCGGGATCAGGCCCTCGCGCAGGCGGCCGTAATTGACGACGGCGACAATGCCGCTTTCCGGTGCGGCGCGGGCTTCGGCACGAAAGCTATCGATCAGGCTCATGGACAAATCCGTTTTCCCTTAGAGCAGTTCACCGTTTCACGGAAACGGCAACCCGCTCTAACTCTTTGTTTTAACGCAATTCCCCAGGGAAAGCGCTACGCGGTTTCCCGGGAAAACCGTTTCACACTTTTTGCTGGAATTGCTCTAGGCTTGCCGCTCTTTACCAGATACGAAAACAGAAAACCCCAGCCGCGAACGACCGGGGTTTTGGTCCAGCAATGGCTGGCTGAATTATCGCTTGGCGAGCAGATCGCGGATTTCGGTGAGCAGCGCGACATCGGCGGGGGGCGGCGCGGCCGGGGCAGCCGGCTTCTCGCGCTCGAGCCGCCGGCGCAGATTGTTCACCCCCTTGACCATCAGGAAGATGACAAAGGCAATGATCAGGAAGTTCAGCGCCACGGTGATGAAGCTGCCATAGGCAAAGACCGCGCCTTGCTTGCGCGCATCTTCAAGGTTGGTCGCAGTTACATTGTGCGACAGGCCAATGAAGTAGTTGTTGAAATCGACCCCTCCGAGCGCGCCAATGAAAGGCATGATGACATCATCGACCAGCGAAGTGACGATCTTGCCGAAGGCAGCGCCGATGATGACGCCGACGGCCAAGTCCATCACGTTACCCTTGGAAATGAATTCCTGGAATTCTTTCAGCATTCGACCCTCCTTGCATGGCGGGCCGCGCTGCCGTTCCGTCCTTGCCGCATCGACCCGGCGACAACATAACAAAAACCTCCGGTTGCAACATGGGCAAAAAGGAGAAAGCAATCGCTTTCTCCTTCCCTGCCGTTAGCCTCCAGAAATCACGCGCTTCATGCACCCAAAGCCGTGATGGACTTGGGACCCAAGCTGTGATTGCGTTCGGACAAGCCGGACAGAAAGACTGCAAAGGAGGAAATTCCGGGCGTGCAAGGCTTGTTCATCGTCATCATCGCGATCGCCTATGTGACGTTGCTGTTCGCCATCGCCAGCCTGGGCGACCGCCGCTCGGCCATCTCCGGGCCCGGTCGTGCGCGACCCTTCATCTATGCGCTCAGTCTGGCGATCTATTGTACCTCGTGGACCTTCTTCGGCTCGGTCGGGCTCTCCTCCGAACGCGGCCTCGAATTCCTCGGCATCTATACCGGCCCGGTGCTGGTGTTCGTGTTCGGTTTTCCGCTGCTCAACCGCATCGTGCGGCTGGCCAAGACCGAGAAGATCACCTCGATCGCCGACTTCCTCGGCGCGCGCTACGGCAAGAGCTTCACCGTCGCGGCGATCGCCACGCTGATCGCCACCATCGGGGCGGTGCCCTATATCGCGCTGCAGCTGAAGGCGATTTCCGGCTCGGTCAGCCTGATGGTCGAGCACTATACGGGATCGCCGCCCTCTTTCGATCCGTTCGTCAGCGACATCTCGCTGGTCGTCGCCATGCTGCTGGCCTTGTTTGCCGTGCTGTTCGGCACACGCCATGCCGACGCCACCGAACATCAGGACGGGCTGGTGCTGGCGGTGGCGGTGGAAACCGTGGTCAAGCTCGCCGCCTTCCTGGCAATCGGTCTGATGGTCACCTTCCTGATCTTCGGCGGCCCGGGCGACATGTTCGCCAAGCTGGCGCAGAATGCACAAGTGCGCCAGGCGATGGGCTACAACACCTCGCTCGCCACCTGGCTGGTGCTGACTTGTCTGAGCGGCTTTGCCATCGTCATGCTGCCGCGGCAGTTCTACGTCACCATCGTCGAGAACCGCGGCGAGGCCGAACTGCGCACCGCGACCTGGGTGTTTCCGCTCTATCTCGTGGCGATCAACCTGTTCGTGCTGCCGATCGCCTTTGCCGGCCTGTCGCTGGTCGGCACCGGCACCAGCAGCGATCTCTACGTGCTGTCACTGCCCCTGTTCAGCGGCCACGACGTGCTCGCCATGGCGGCCTTCATCGGCGGCCTGTCAGCGGCAACGGCCATGGTCATCGTCGAAAGCGTGGCGCTCTCGATCATGATCTCCAACGACCTCGTCATTCCGCTGTTCGTGCGCCGCCTGCTCAAGACCTCCACCTCGGAGAACGAGGACTGGTCGACGCTCATCCTCAATGTGCGGCGGGGGGCGATCTTCATCCTGTTGTTCATCGCCTTCCTCTACTATCGCGAGAGCACCAACAGCGCGCGGCTGTCATCCATCGGGCTGATGTCCTTCGCGGCCATCGCGCAGTTCGCGCCGGCGCTGATCGGCGGGCTGATCTGGCGCGGCGCCAATGGCAGGGGCGCCGCACTCGGCATGATCGCCGGCATCCTCATATGGGGCTACACACTGCTTTTGCCCTCGCTTGTCGCACCCGATGCCGACATCATCTTGCAAGGGCTGTTCGGTTTCGAGGCATTGCGGCCGCAGGCGCTGTTCGGCACGGTCGCCGAACCGCTGAACCATGGCGTGTTGTGGAGCCTGTCGATCAACACGCTGTTCTTCGCCCTTGGCTCGCTGTCGCGCGCGTCGGTGCCGCTGGAGCGCATCCAGGCGTCGATCTTCGTGCCACGCGACGCCGGTCCGATGCCGAGCCTGCGCCGCTTCCGCACCGCCATCACCGTCAACGACCTCAAGGACACGATCGCGCGCTACCTCGGCGTCGAGCGCACCGAGCGTTCCTTCCAGTCGTTCGAGAAGACCAACGGCACCTCGCTGCACGGCAAGGAGCAGGCGAGCATGGAGGTCATCCGCTTCTCCGAGCAGCTTTTGGCCAGCGCCGTCGGCTCCTCCTCGGCGCGGCTGATCCTATCGCTGCTGTTCCGGCGCCATGACCGCGAATCCCGGGATGCCTTCCGCCTGCTCGACGACGCCACCGAGGCGCTGCAGCACAACCGCGACCTCCTGCAGATCGCGCTCGACCAGATGGAGCAGGGCATCACCGTCTTCGACCGCGATTTCCGGCTGATCTGCTGGAACCGCCAGTACCGGGCGCTGTTCGACCTGCCCGACGAGATGGGCCAGGTCGGCGTCTCGCTCGACCAGATTCTACGCCATCTCGCCGAGCGCGGCGACATCCCCGCCGACCAGCGCGTGGCGATGCTCAACCGGCTGACCAGCTTCGTCAGCCCCTGGCAGATGGAACTGAAGACCAGCGGCCGCATCCTGGAACTGCGCTCCAACCCGATGCCGGATGGCGGCATCGTCGCCACCTATGCCGACATTTCCGGGCGCGTCGAACAGGATCTGGCGCTGAAGCGCGCCAATGAGTCGCTGGAACAGCGCGTCAAGACCCGCACCATCGAACTGACCCGGGTCAACGAGGAGTTGACCCGGGTCAACGAGGAACTGGCGCAGGCGCAGATGCTGGCCGAGGAGGCCAATCTCGGCAAGACGCGCTTCCTCGCCGCCGCCGGCCACGACATCCTGCAGCCGCTGAACGCCGCCCGGCTCTATTGTTCCTCGCTGATCGAGAAGGCCGGCAAAGGCCCAGCCGGCAAGGCGGCGGTCAATATCGAATCCTCGCTGGAATCGGTCGAGACGATTCTCGGCGCCGTGCTCGACATCTCGCGCCTCGATGCCGGGGCGATGAAGCCGGACGATACCGCCTTCAATCTCGACGGCCTGCTGCGCCAGATCGGCAATGATTTTCGGCCGATGGCCGCCGAGAAAAAGCTCGGCCTGACGATCATGCCGTCTTCGCTGACTGTGGTGACCGATCGCAATTTGTTGCGCCGCCTGATCCAGAATCTTGTCTCCAACGCCATCAAGTATACCCGCAGGGGTCGCATCCTGGTCGGCGTGCGGCGGCGCGGCGAACTGGCGGAGATCCAGGTGATCGACACCGGCATCGGCATTGCCGGCGAGAAGCTGAACACGGTCTTCCATGAGTTCACCCGGCTCGATGAAGGCGCGCGCGAAGCCGAAGGGCTCGGCCTTGGCCTCTCCATCGTGGACCGCATCGCCCGGGTGCTTCGGCTGGAAATCCGCATCTTCTCCAATCCAGGCAAGGGCACGCGCTTTTCGGTCATCCTGCCGGTCGCAGCGGTGCAGGAGCCGCGACGCGAGGTCGAAACCAAGGCTCCCGCCCGTGCCGCGGCTTCGCTCGCCGGGCTGCATGTGCTGTGTATCGACAATGACGCCCGCATCCTGGAGGGCATGCGGCTGCTGCTCGAAGGCTGGGGATGCAAGGTTGATACCGTGTCCGGCTCACGGGATCTGGAGAACGCCGCGCTACACCGCCCGGATATCGTGCTTGCCGATTACCATCTCGACGGCGAAACCGGCCTCGATATCATCGCCCGGCTGCGTGCGACCCATGGCAACGACCTGACCGCCGTGCTGGTCACCGCCGACCGGTCCAACGAGGTGCGGGCGGCGGCAGCTGGGCTCGATATTGCGGTGATCAACAAGCCGCTGAAACCGGCGGTGCTGCGTTCGATGATGGCCAGGGTGAGGCCGCTGGCATCGGCGGCAGAGTGACGCCAACGGGCCGGCCGGCCACAGCTGGCGCTTTCAGGCCCTGTGCCCCAGGCTCCTGAGGTAGGCGCAGAACATATCGGCTATCGCATCGGAATAGGTCTCGATCTCCGCCGGCATTCGCGAACTTGCCGAAAAATCCCGTCCCGCCGCACTGAGCATCGTCGTGACCAGCTCGCCGGCCATGGCTCGGGTGGCATCGGAGGCCTCGGGCAGTGTCTCCTGCATGAATATCTCGACCGTGCGCTCCGCCGAAGCCCGCGCCTCTTGAGCCTCTGGCGCATCCCGATAAAGCGGCGCCGCGTCGTTGAGCGCGCCACGCACTGCCGCTTCTTCACATTCGGAGCGGACAAAGGCATGCACCAGGATGCGCAGCCGCTCGAGGGGCGGCTTCTCGACCTCCTGGAGAATACGGCACAGCAGGTCGGTCGTTTGCTGCCATTCGTCGCTCTGCAGCCGGAACAGAAGTGCCGCCTTGTTGGGGAAATACTGATAGAGCGAGCCGACGCTGACTCCGGCCCTTTCGGCCACGCGCGTGGTGGTGAAACGCTGCGCGCCTTCCTTCTCCAAAACCTGAAGAGCAGCCTGCAATATCGCCGCGACAAGGTCCGTCGCGCGAGCCTGTTTGGGCTGCTTTCGTGAGGAAATCGAATGACTTGGGCGTTCGGTCATGTCTCGGCCCGGTAATGCGAATTGGAAACCTGAAGGATTATTCGTATTTTCGGCGCAACACAAGCACGCAGCCATTTCGACCGGAGACGTTCATGACGACGCTGACCAATGCCCCGCTGGCCCCGCTGCTCGCCCGCCTGTTCGAAGAAGCCAATGCCGCAACCAGTCCGGTGGCGGGACTCTCGCACGAAGAGCGGGCGCGCCTGATCAACAGCAAGACCGAATATGTCGATTTCTACGGTCGGCTGAAGGACCTCTGGCTGGCGATCTCGCCGGAGACCGGCACGCTGCTCTACATGCTGGCGCGCAGCAGCGGCGCGCGCATTATCGTCGAGTTCGGCACCTCGTTCGGCATCTCGACGCTCTATCTTGCGGCAGCGCTCAGGGACAATGGCGGCGGCCGCCTGATCACCACCGAATTCGAGCCGTCCAAGGTGATGCGGGCCAAGGCCAATCTGACCGAGGGCGGCCTTATCGACCTGGTGGAGATCCGCGAGGGCGACGCGCTTGAAACGCTGAGCACCGACCTGCCGGAGACGATCGATCTTTTGCTGCTCGACGGCGCCAAGGCGATCTATCCGGAGATCCTCAGCCTGGTCGAGAGCCGCTTGCGGCCAGGCGCGCTGGTCATCGCCGACAATGCCGATTTCTCGCCCGAATATCTCGAGCGGGTGCGCTCGCCGGCGTCGGGCTACATGTCCACGCCGTTCGGCGAGGACGTCGAATTGTCCGTGCGGCTCGGCTGAAGCCGGCCCCATCGCCGTATTGGATACTACCACGCGGCTCAAACCTCCTTGTCGCTCCAGGGCGACCGTAGGCGTTTACGTCAACCAACGCGCAAACCCCGGGCCGTCGACGACAGTCGGCCTCCATGCGCAGGTGACGTCATGATCAACACGCTTCTTTCCTCCTGGCGCGCAGCCCCGCGCCCAGCCCTGATGGGGCTTCTGCTGTTCTTCTGCGCGGGTTTCGCCGATGGCGCGCTCGTGCCTTTCTTTCCGCTCTGGGCAAGCAGCGAGGCGGGCATTCCCGTCGGCGCGATCGGCCTGCTGTTCGGCTGCTATGCCGGGGGCGAACTGCTGGCGGCGCCGCTGATCGGCGGCATCGCCGACCGGGTCGGCCGGCGGCCGGTGCTGATCGCCTCGTCGCTTGGCGTCGGCGCCGGCTTCCTGGCCCTGTTCTTCGTGCATGGCGTCGCCGTTACCGCGATCGTGCTGCTTCTAACCGGCATGTGCGAGTCAGTGCTTCATCCAACTATTTTGACCACGATCGCCGATGTGACCTCGCCATCCGCGCATCCGCGCTGGTTCAGCCTGGCGCGCGTGAGTTCAAGCGCCGGGCAGATTCTCGGGCCGGCCAGCGGCGCCCTGCTGGCGCTGCTATCGCTACGCAGCGTTTTCCTCGCCGGCGGCACGATGCTTGTGCTGGGCGGCATCGTGATGCTCTTCGCCCTGAACGAGACGATCGGCATCGGCCTCGCCGCCGGCGACGATCGCCACAGCGGCGAAGACAACGAAGAGGAAGGCCTGTCCGCGCTGCTGCCGGCGTTCGGCGACGGCCGGCTGGCGAAGCTGCTGCTCTGGGTCGTGCTGTTCGAGGTCGCCGGCAACTGGATCGAGGCGGTGATCCCGCTCTACGCGCAGGATGCAGGGACGCTGACGCCATCCGGCGTCGGCGCGCTGTTCGCCTACGCCGCCGCCCTGACGGTCGGCCTGCAGATGCTGGTCAGCCGCCTGATCGAGGCACGATCCGCGCTCTGGCTGACGGTCGGCGCCGGCCTTGCGACGATCCTCGCCTTTGCGCTGCTCGCCGCCTCGCCGGCGATGCTGACGCTGATCGGAGCGGTCAGCCTGTGCTCGATCGCGCAGATGCTGGTCGGACCGCTGGTGCCGACCGCCGTCAATGCGCTGGCGCCGCCCGCACGGCGCGCCTCCTACATGGCGGCTTCGTCGGTGGCGGTCGACCTCAAGGACTCGTTGGGGCCGTCGATCGGCACGGCGCTTTACGCGCTGGCACCGCGCCTACCCTGGATCGCCGGCATTCCGCTGGTGGCGATCGCATCGCTCGGCCTCGGCGCCGCCATCGGCCGGGCGCGCAATCCTTCGCGGCCGA
Source organism: Mesorhizobium sp. WSM4307 (assembly GCF_007003945.1). Taxonomy (NCBI): domain Bacteria; kingdom Pseudomonadati; phylum Pseudomonadota; class Alphaproteobacteria; order Hyphomicrobiales; family Phyllobacteriaceae; genus Mesorhizobium; species Mesorhizobium sp. WSM4307. The sequence goes on along the minus strand of NZ_VFTB01000005.1, from coordinate 521,660 downwards.
CCGAGGATGATGCCACGCCGCAACTGGGTTCAGCCGTCGAAAACTATCGCTGAGATTCGGCGCCATCGCACAGACGCGGGTCGATAGCCTCAGACGGGGCTGTCCAGCGTGTGCGAATTGCGGAACCGGGGCTTCGCGCCGCTGGCCGCCGGCGACGGACGGTGCTCGCGAAACGCCATGGCAAGGGTGCGCGATGCATCGCGCGATTGCGGGTCTGAGAGCGTGGACAACAGCACGATCTCCGACGCCGGCAGCGGTGGAAGGCCGAATTTGCGGCTGACCTCGATGGTGCCGGGCGGGGCGAGGCGGCAAGAGAACACCGATGCGGCGAGACCGGCTGATTCCGTTGTCCATAATGCACTGCGCAACGGCTTTGGCTGGGTGATGCTCTATGGCGGCATCGGCGTCTGGATCATGGCCGCCATCAGCTTCGTGAGTTTCAACGCCCGACCGGTGCGGACAGAGGTCCAGTGTCCCGATTCAACGGGCGACGCAGACGCTCAGCTGTTGGTCTGCAAAGGGTCGGTGCCGATCTTGGACAGAAGGATCACCGCCTGGGTGCGGCTGTCCACGCCGAGCTTCTGCAGGATGGCCGAGACATGCGCCTTGATGGTCGCCTCGGAAACACCGAGCTCATAGGCGATCTGCTTGTTGAGCAAGCCTTCGGCCAGCATGCCGAGCACGCGCGTCTGTTGCGGCGTCAGCGCCTGCAGCCGCTTGATCAGGTCCGATATTTCGGGATCGCGCTCGACACCGAGATCGACGCCAACGGGCGCCGCGATGTCGCCGGCCAGCACCGATTGCACGGCGTTGCGGATTTCCTCCATGCTGGCCGATTTGGAGATGAAGCCGGATGCGCCGAGATCGAGCGCGCGCCTGATGGTCGCCGGATCGTCATGCGCCGAGACCACGATCAGTGGCACCGCAGGGTGAATGCCGCGCAGCGAGATCAGGCCGGAGAGACCGCTGGCGCCCGGCATCGACAAATCGAGCAGCACCAGATCGACATCCTCATTGGCCACGACCAATGCCTTGGCGCTTTCGAAATCGCCGGCCTCGTGAATGGCGGCGACATTGCCGATGCCGGCAAGCGCTTCGCGGAGCGCACCGCGAAACAGCGGGTGATCGTCGGCGATGACGAAAGAATAGCCTGACGGCAAATGTTCCTCCCCGAATCCCGTCGATGATTTTTGAGCTTTTTGGGACCAGTCGGACGATTATGAGGGGCAGCGCGCTGTTTTCAAGCGGCAAAACCAGCGCGCCGCGTTTTCCCTGCTTCGCAAGATCAAAGTCCTAAGGCGTCCTTTGCGCGTCCAAAAGGACCCGCGGCGCCACAGGAGCTCAGGTCTTCTGCGAGTTGAGCTGGGCGCCGCCGCCGTTGTCCTTGTCCATATCCTTGACGATGCCCATGAAGCCCCTGAGGAAACGCTCCATGTAGCTCATCGTCTTGTTGAAATCCTCCTCGCTCGGCAGTTTCGATTCGAGGCGGGCGGAGAGCGAATTCTCCAGCTTGGTGACGCGCTCGTCCATTGCCTTCATCGAGGTCTGCAGGCGGTCGATTTCGTCCTGGAACGCGGCGCGTTCGTCGGCCGCCACCTTGCAGACGAGCTGACCGGAGCGTTCCTCGCAGATCGACATCGCACCGGTCTGCGTGTCCATGCGGACATAGCCGTTGGCGGATTTTTCCAGCCGGTAGCGATCGGTCTCTTCCGAATAAGCTGATACCGCGACCAGTGAAACCAGCGCGGCGGGGATCAAGATGTGTTGCAGACGCATGTTGTCCTCCATGGCCAAGGCCTGAAATATCGCATGTTTGCGCCGGAAATGGGGAAGACCCTTGGCGTGGCCTTCCCCGCACGACTGGTTCAGACTATAGCGCAACCATGTCTCAGTTTATCTACAAGATAACCCCGCAAGCGCTTTGGCGCGAGGCCGAAGCCAGTGGCCGCTTCACCGGCGCGCCGATCGACGTCGCCGACGGCTTCATCCATTTCTCCACGGCGGCGCAGGTCCGGGAAACCGCGGCAAAGCATTTTTCCGGCCAGACAGACCTTCTGCTGGTCGCCGTCGACGACGCCAGCCTGGGCGACGCGCTGAAATACGAGGTTTCGCGCGGCGGCGCGCTGTTTCCGCATCTTTACGGCGTGCTGGTGCTGGATACCGTCAAATGGGTGCGGCCGCTGCCGCTCGGTGCCGATGGCGCGCATCGGTTCCCGCCGCTGGAGGGGCAATGAGCGTGCTCGACCGACTCGGCCAGAAGCTGCTGTTCACCTTCGATCCGGAAACCGCGCATGGCCTGTCGATCGCGGCGCTGCGCTGCGGCCTGCCTGCCGGCGCGCGGACGGTGCGCGACATCAGGCTGAAGGCCAGCCTCTGCGGCCTCGATTTCCCCAACCCGCTCGGCATGGCGGCCGGCTACGACAAGAATGCCGAGGTGCCCGACGCGCTGCTTGGCCTCGGCTTCGGCTTTGCCGAGGTCGGCACGCTCACGCCGCTGCCGCAGGCCGGCAATCCGAAACCACGCATCTTCCGGCTGACGGCGGATGAAGCGGTGATCAACCGGCTGGGCTTCAACAATGAAGGTCATGCCGCGGCCGAAAAACGCCTTGCCGCGCGCAAGGGACGTTCCGGCATTGTCGGCGTCAATATCGGTGCCAACAAGGACAGCGCCGATCGCATCGGCGACTATGAGCGCGGCGTCACCCGCTTTGCCCCCTATGCCAGCTACCTCACGGTCAACATCTCCTCGCCCAACACGCCCGGCCTGCGCAACATGCAGGCGCGCGAGCAACTCGGCGAACTTTTGTCGCGTGTCATGGCCGCGCGCGCGTCGGCGGCGGCCCAGCCGCCCATTTTCCTCAAGATCGCGCCGGATCTGGTCGAGGCCGAGTTGGAAGACATCGCCGCCGAGGTCGCGGAAAAACGGATCGACGGAATCATCGTCTCCAACACCACAATTTCGCGGCCGCCGCTGCGCAGCGGCGGCGTCGCAGGCGAGACCGGCGGGCTTTCGGGAAAACCGCTGTTCGAACGCTCGACCATCGTGCTGGCGAAGATGCGCAAGCTGCTCGGGCCGGGCATCGCCATTGTCGGGGTCGGCGGCGTGGATTCCGCCGAGACCGCGCTGGAGAAGATCCGCGCCGGGGCCGACCTGGTGCAGCTCTACACCGGCATGATCTATGCCGGACCCGCGCTGCCGGGCCGTATCGTCGCCGGCATGGCACGCTTTTGCGAGACGGAACGGCTGAAGTCCATTGGCGAATTGCGCGACAGCCACCTCGATCGGTGGGCGTCCAAGCCGCTCAGCTGAACGCCGTCTGCACCCGCAACCGCAAAATAGTCAGCAGGCTGAAGCCGCGCGCCAGCAGGAAAACGTGCAGCGCCGCCCACAGGCCGTGATTGCCGAAGGCGGGCGCCAGCGTCAGCAGCGCGACGGCAAAGACCAGAAACGACAGCAACATCATGTTGCGCATGTCGCGCGACCAGGTCGCGCCGATGAAGACGCCATCCATCTGGAACGCCAGCACGCCGCTCAGCGCGGTGAATGCCGCCCAGGGCAAATAGATGTCGGCCACCGAACGGACCTCCTGCGATGTCGTGACGATGGCGACCAGGTTGGCGCCGGCCGACAGCAGCACCAGGGTCGCGGCACCGGCCAGCCCTAAACCCCAGAACAGGGTCAGCCGCACCGCCTGCCGGAAGGGTTGCTCGGCGCGCGCGCCGACGGCACGGCCCGCGAGCTGCTCGGCGGCGGTGGCAAATCCGTCGAGGAAATAGCCGGCGACGAGGAAGAAGTTCATCAACACCGCATTGGCTGCCAGCGTCACCGTGCCGAACTGCGCGCCCTGGCGGGTGAACAGCGCGAAGGCGGCAAGCAGCGAGAACGAGCGGATCATGATATCGCGGTTGAGCGACAGCATGCGCAGGAAGGCGGCCATGTCGAGCAGCCGATGGCGCGGCAAGGGCGGGGTCGCGCGGAAGCGACGGACCACGATGGCGAGACCCAGCAGCATGGCCAGGAATTCGCCCGTGACCGTTGCCCAGGCAACGCCGGCAACGCCCCAGCCAAGCTTCAGGCCAAGCAGGAAGCAGAGCGCGATGTTGATGCCGTTGAGCACCAATTGCAGCACAAGGCCGAGCCCGCCCTCGCCACGCCCCAGCACATAGCCGAGAATGGCGTAGTTGATCAGCGAGAACGGTGCGGCAAGCAGCCTGATCCTGATGTAGACGCCCATCGCCTCGCTGACGCGCGGTTCGGCGCCCATGAACCACTGGCCGCCGATGGCGATCAACGGCGAAAGCGCCACCAGCACGACACCGGCAACGACCGCGATCAGCACGGCGCGCCAGAACACCGCCTGTTCCTCGAGCGCGTCGCCACGCCCGAAAGCCTGGGCGACGAGGCCGGTGGTGCCCGAACGCAGAAAATTGAAGCTGGTGAAGACGACGTCGAAAACAAGTGCGCCCGCCGCAAGGCCGCCGAGCAAAGCAGCGTTACCGAACTGGCCGACAACAGCCGTGTCGACCAGGCCGAGCATCGGCGTGGTCAGATAGGCGAGCGTCATCGGCACCGCTATGGCGAGCACGGAACGGTTGGTAACGACAAAAGCTCTGGCGTCGACTGGAGTTGCGCCGTTGTCCAAGGGATTGCTGCCTTGCTGATTTGCGGCTTGATCGAAGAGCCGATGTGCCCCATTTTCCGGCCACCGCGCAATCATTCTTCCCGCGATGGCCAACCGAAATCCCGGTCTGGCGCGAAGCCGCCGGATTCGGTTCATGCCCCTGCAGATCGTCCACCACCCCGACTACGACGCCGGCTTTGCCACCAGCCATCGCTTCCCGATGAGCAAGTATCCGCTGCTGATGGAGGCTTTGCGCGCACGCGGCCTGGCCGGGCCTGACGCGCTCAACACCGCGGACCCGGCACCGGCATCATGGCTGAGGCTTGCCCATGCGGCCGACTATGTCGACCAGGTCATCAGCTGTTCAGTGCCGGAAAAAATCGAACGCGAGATCGGCTTTCCGGTGGGCCCGCGCGTTTCGCGCCGCGCGCAGCTTGCCACCGGCGGCACGATACTGGCCGCGCGGCTCGCCTTGCGCCATGGCATCGCCTGCAACACCGCGGGCGGCAGCCATCATGCGCGGCGCGCGCAAGGCGCCGGCTTCTGCACCTTCAACGACGTTGCCGTCGCCTCGCTGGTGCTGCTCGACGAGGGTGCCGCACAAAACATCCTGGTCGTCGATCTCGATGTGCATCAGGGCGACGGTACGGCGGATATTCTGAGCGACGAGCCAGGTGTATTCACCTTCTCCATGCATGGCGAGCGCAACTATCCCGCGCGCAAGATCGCCTCCGATCTCGACATCGCGCTTGCCGACGGCACGGGCGATGCCGCCTATCTCCGGAGGCTGGCCACGATCCTGCCGGAGCTGTCGGCCCGGGCGCGCTGGGACATCGTTTTCTACAATGCCGGCGTCGACGTCCATGCCGAGGACCGGCTTGGCAGGCTGGCGCTTTCCAATGACGGCCTGCACGCCCGCGACGAGATGGTCATCGGCCATTTTCGTGCGCTCGGCATTCCGATCTGCGGCGTCATCGGTGGCGGCTATTCCACTGATGTTCCGGCCCTTGCCGCACGGCACGCCATCCTGTTCGAGGTCGCCTCGGCCTATACCTGAAAGTCACTTCCGATAGTTGGCGATCCTGAGCAGGATGAAGGCCGGCACGACGATCGCGGCCCCAAGCAGGATGTAGCCGAGGAAGCGGTCAATGGCGTGGAAGCCCAGGTTCCAGAGATCGATGAAGAACTTCTGGATGCCGTAGAAGACATCCATCGGCGACCAGCCGAAGGCATTCATGACAAGGCCGACGAGGAACGACACCACCAGCAGCTTCAGGATCACCCTGAGCGGCGAGTCGCCGAGAAAGCGCGTCAGTGCGGACAAGGTCGTCTCCCGATTGAGATGCCCAGGCTCACGGGCACGGCCCACAGATACGTGCTTGGCGGCTATCCATCAAGCCAGCGCGGTTTGTGCCCGAGCTGGAACAGGGGATCGGGACTCCGAGCTTCAGACGGCCCGCAATTCTTAAATATAGGTAAACAAGATCATTTTAATTTGTTGAAAATAAAGCACAAAATCGTCATTTTCGAATTTTGCGCAATGTGCGTGCAATTTTCACCTGCGAGACAGTCGGCGTCTTTCAGGTGACTGGTTGCGCGGCGCTCCGACCCCCTGCCACAGCTGGCGAACGCCAGTCTCAGGACCGTGCAGCCATCCCTGAAAGACACCTAACAGGAGCCCTGACCGCCCCAGCGGCCAAGCTCCCCGGGAGTTAACCTGCGTGTCGATTGCTGGATGCGCGTTTGTGTTGGAGTAATGCTGTGTCCTCTCAAGTAAAGATCGTCCTGACGGCGGCTAGCCTCGCCTTTTGCCTTCTCGGGCCGGCGATGGCCGCCGACCTTTCACCCACCTACAACGACCCGCCCGCCTTCCAGTGGAGCGGCGCCTATGTCGGCGTGCATGGCGGCACGGCGTTCACCGGGATGCCAAACCCGTTTGCAGGCCGCAATGGCTTCAGCGGCGGCGTCCAGGCCGGCTACAACCAGCAGATGGGTCCCACCGTTCTCGGCGCCGAGATCGAAGGCTCCTATCTGGGCGGCGCCGAACACGACGTCCAGGGCGGCAAGATCAAGGAGAAATGGCGCGGCGCCGCCAAGGCCAAGGCAGGATTGAGCTTCGACCAGACGCTGCTGTTTGGCACCGGCGGCGTTGCCCTGACCAAATTCGACAAGGGCGACAACGTCAGCAGCGCCGATGGATGGAAGGTCGGCTACCTCCTGGGCGCCGGCATCGAGCAGGGCTTCGCCGGCGGGCTGTCCGCCAAGGTCGAGTACGACTATGTCCGCACCCGCGGCGTCGAGACGACATCGGCTCTTGGCACGTCGAAGACGACGATCGGCAGCCATGAACTGAAGGCCGGCATCAATTACCGGTTCTAGACCGAGCGAACCGGATTGCACGATGCCGCTGGGCGTCGCGCAATCCGGTGTCTCGATATCCACCGCACAGCGGCTTTTTCCGCAATGGCGCCCTTCCCACGCGTCGCTGCAATGTCGATGCAATCTTCGCGATCTAGGTCCGCGCGTGAATTTTCACCATGGGAATCTGTTCCGATATGTCCACGCATGGCGCCAGCCTCCTGACCCAGGCCCCGAAGATCGTCTTCATCGCAATCGCGCTCGCAGGCTGTGCCTCCGACATCATGAAAAATTATGTCGGGCAGCCGGTCGAATCGGTCGTCCTCGATTATGGTCCGCCCACGGCGATCGTCGATCTTGGCCAGGGCGAGCGCGCCTATCAGTGGCGCAAGGTGTCGACGTCAGCGGTTTCCGGGACATCGAGCGGCGAGGTTCGCGAGACAAAACACGGAACCGTCTATGAAGAGACCGAGACGCCCGGCTATATCGAGCGTCAGGAATGCTTCTACACATTCTATGCCCGCGCTTCCGGCGGCCGCTGGTTCATCACCAATTTCCGCCAGCCAAAGCTGGAATGCGAATGAACTGCCGCGGCCGCAGACCCCGACCGGCCGCGGATAAAGGAGAATATTCATGCGCGTCCTGTTGATCGAGGACGAACCGGAAATGGCCTCCGTGCTGAAGGCCGCTCTCGAGCGTGTGGACATCATCGTCGACCATGCCGCGACATTGGCCGATGCCGAGGCGATGGCCCGCCTGGGCTATCACGACGCGGTGGTGCTGGACCGCCGGCTGCCGGATGGCGACGGTCTCAGCCTCATACCGCGCCTGCGTGCCTTGCATCTGGATGTGCCTGTCATCGCATTGACGGCGATGAGCGGGCTGGACGACCGGGTCGCCGGGCTCGATGCCGGCGCCGACGATTACATGGTCAAGCCCTTCGCCACGGTGGAACTCGTCGCGCGGCTTCATGCCTTGCACCGGCGCTCGTTCACATCGCGCGCCAACCAGACAATGGTCGGCCGCCTCACCTATGATTTCCGCCATCGCGAGGCGCTGATCGAGGACCAGGCGCTCGATCTGCCGCGGCGCGAGAGGCTGGTGCTGGAAACGCTGATCCGCCGGCCGGGCCGGACCATCATGCGCAGCGCGCTGGAAGAGGCTGTCTATGCCCTCGACGACGAGATCGGCTCCAATGCGCTCGATGCGCATATTTCGCGGCTGCGCCGCAAGCTCGACGATGTCGCCGCCGGCATCGAGATCCGGGCGATCCGCAATCTCGGCTATCTCCTGCGGGCGGTCTCGTGAAAAAGGTCCGCACCGGCTCGCTGCAATGGATCCTGGTCCGGCGGCTGATCCTGCTGCAAGCGGCGACGCTGCTCATCTTCATCGTGCTTTGCGCGGCAGCCCTTTGGATCGCCAATCCGCGCCTTTTGATCGACAACGAGGCCGCCGTCGCGGCCGTCAAGGATGCCGTCGACCGGGACAAGGACGGCAGGCTGATCGTGCGTGAAACGGAGGAACTCACCGCGTTTCGCGAGAGCTTCCCCAATGTCTGGTACCTCGTTCGCGATGGCAGCGGCGAGAGCGTCCGTGCCGGCAACATACCCGACATCTACACCAAAGGCTTCGACGAGTTGCTTGGTGCGGCCGATCACGCCACGATCGGGTTCTCCGACAAGGACGTGCGGCCGGAAGCCTATATCGAAAACGCTTCGACCAAAGCCGGCATGGTGCAGATCATCGCCGCGACGCAGTCGTCGCGCCAGCAGACCGACGGCCTCGAAATCAACATTTCGGCCACCGTCGAAGTCGCCCGCAATCCGGACGGCAGCAGGAACTGGGAGCGCGCCCTGCCGGCGCTCGCGCTCGTCATCGCGATCCTGCTTTTGCCCATCATTCTCGTCATGGGCACGACGACGCTGGTGACGACGCCAGCCGTGGTGCGCCGTTCCTTCGCCGGCCTTGTCGAAACGGTCCGCCAGGCGGCGCGCATCGACATCGGCACCCGCGCCATGCAACTGCCGGTCAAGCAGGTGCCGCAGGAAATCGCGCCGCTCGTGCATGCCTTCAACGAGGCGCTTGCCCGCCTCGCCCAGGGTTACGACCGCCACAACCGTTTCCTCACCGACGCGGCGCACGAACTGCGCACGCCGATCGCCATCCTGCGCACACGCGCTGAACTTTTGAAGGAGGAACCGCAGAGCGCGCGGCTGCTGCGTGACATCGAACGCCTGTCGCATCTTGCCCAGCAACTGCTCGACCATCAGTTGCTCGACCGCCCGTCGGACCAGCGCCAGATCGTCGATCTCGACGATCTCGTCAGCCGGGTGGCGGCCGACTTCGCACCGCTCGCCATCGAGGCCGGCTATGACCTTGCCTTCGAACCGTCGCCAAACAAGGCCCGAGTAGAGATCAATGTCCTGCAGATCGAGCGGGCGCTCGCCAACCTCGTGCGCAACGCAATCGAGCATGGCGGCGGCAGCGGCACGATCACGATTGCCATCGACGCGGCCGGTGGCATCGAGGTGCGCGACGAGGGGCCGGGCATTCCCGCGGAAGAGCGCGAGAACGTTTTCGAGCCCTTCTACCGCTTGCAGCCGCAGTCGCGCGGCGCGGGGCTGGGACTGAACCTCGCCCGGCAGATCGCGCTGCTGCATGACGGGACGATCCGCATCCTGACGGGCTCCTGGCGCGGCGCCCGCATCCGCATGGAGTTGCCGGTGCGTTCGTGACGTGCCGAGCCCATCGCGTCGGCCGGCCGATGATCCGATGTCGATCCCTGGCTTATCTGTTTTCTAACCAATTGCCGCTATTGCCATGGCAAGAGCGGGAGCCAGGCTTTGGTGGGAACGGGAAAAATCGGCGCGCACCGCGCGGTCACGCTGTCGGTCGTCGTGCCATGCTACAACGAGCGCGACGGCGTGGCCGAGCTTCACCGACGCGTCAGCGCCGTATGCCTCGAGCAAGGCCGTTCCTACGAGATCGTGCTTGTCATCGATGGGGCGACCGACGGCACCCGCGAGGCCATTTTCGAACTGGCCGAAAAGGACGACCATGTGGTCGCCATCGACCTTGCCCGCAATTACGGCCACCAGATCGCCTTGAGCGCGGGGCTGGAATTCTGCCGCGGCGAGCGCATCCTCATTCTCGACGCCGATCTCCAGGATCCGCCAGAACTGCTCGGCGCGATGATGGCGAAGATGGATGAAGGCTTCGACGTCGTCTACGGCCAGAGGGTCAAGCGCGACGGCGAAGGCTGGTTCAAGCTGGCCTCCGCCTCGATGTTCTACCGCCTGCTCGGCCGGATGGTCGATGTCGAGATCGCACCGGACTCCGGAGACTTCCGGCTGATGAGCCGCCGGGCGCTCGACCATCTGAATGCGATGCCCGAACGCTACAGGTTCATTCGCGGCATGGTGAGTTGGATCGGGCTCAGGCAGGTCGCCTTTCCTTACGAGCGGCACCGGCGCTTTGCCGGCACCACCCACTATCCGCTGAAGAAGATGATCCTGCTGGCGGTCGACGCGATGACCAGCTTTTCGATCGTGCCTTTGCGGTCTGCCTCGATGCTGGGGATAATGTTCGGCCTGCTCGGCCTGGTCGTGCTCGGCTACACGCTGATCGAATGGTCCAGGGGCAACGTGGTGCCCGGCTGGACGAGCCTTGCCGCGATCATGCTGATCCTGGGCAGCGTCCAGCTTCTAGTGCTCGGCATTTTCGGCGAGTATCTCGGCCGCATGTACATGGAGACGAAGCGGCGGCCGCTGTATTTCGTCAACGAAATCGTTTCGCGCGACCAGCCGGCCAAGGACAGCGACCTGCCCGTCCATCGCCTGCAGGAGATGGCGAAAAGAGCCGCGCGTGGCTGAGGCGAAGGGCGAGCGGATGCAACGGGAACGGCATGGGCAGGATGCGGTCGGCTCTTCCGTTTGATGTCTCGCGGATGCTGCGCTTTGGCGCCGTCGGGCTTCTCTACTCGGCGCTCGGCTATGCACCAGTCGTGGCGGCGACGCCGCCACCTGGAGCCGCTACATGAACCAGACCACGGCAATCGCGGCGGCGAGGCCGTCGCTCGGGGACGCGCAACGCATCAGGCTGATACTCTGCCTTCTCTGCGCCTGCCTGGTGGCCTATCTGCTTGCCACCTTGGCCAGCGCGATGCTTCAGGATCCCGACAGCTGGTGGCAGGTGAAGGTCGGATTGGACTTTCTGGAAAACCGGACGTTTCCCGTCGTCGACCCCTATTCCTATACGTTCGCCGGTCAGCCCTGGATCGCCAAGGAATGGCTGGGGCAGGTCTTTCTGGCCCTCGCCTACCGTGCCGGCGGCTGGAATGGCGTCGTCACACTGATCATCGCCACGGTCAGCCTGACGGTCTTCCTGATGGGATGGTTCCTCAGCGCATGGCTGAAGCCGACACTGGCGATAGCGCTGGCCTTCGCCGCGGCTTTGCTGATCGCCCCGATCTATACGGCCCGTCCACACGTCTTCACCTTGCCGATCATCGTCGTCTGGACGGCAATGCTGTTTGGCGCCGCGCAGGAAGAGAGAGCCCCGCCCCCGTGGCTGCTGGTGCTTGTGGTCTTGTGGGCCAACCTTCATGCCACGTTCACCTTGAGCTTCGTCATCGCTGCCTTTGCCGGGCTCGATCTCCTGGCGCGCTCGGGCCTGTCGAAACCCGCCCTCCTGGCAAAATGGGTTGCTTTCGGCCTGCTCTGCCCGCTGGTCAGCCTGATGCATCCCTATGGGATGAAAGCCATCCTGGCGACGTTCACGGTGGCCTATGGCAACGAGGCGGTGCCACTCATCCTGGAGTGGCGGGCGTTCAACGCGCAGGAGCAGATCCTCCAGGAAGCGGTGATGCTGTTGGCGCTTTTTGGACTTTTGGTATCGAGGCTGCGGATCGGTTGGGCCAAGGCAGTGTTCATCGTCTTCGCCTTGCATGTCTATCTCGCCCATCTGCGGTTCGTATATCTGCCCTTCCTGCTGATCCCCTTGGTGATCGCGGTCGAAGTCGCCCGGCAATACCCCTCGGTCTCGACCCCGACCTGGCTGGCGGAAAAGCGTGACGGACTGGAAAGACTCTTCGCCAGCCAGTTTTACGCGATCTGCGGCGCAATCGCTGTCCTGCTGATCGGTGCGGTCGTCATCCTCGGCAGTGCCTACCAGGTGGCGCCGAGCCCGAAGACAGCGGCCAACGGCGCCCTCGCATACGCACGCGATCACCAGCTTTCCGGCAATGTGCTGAATTCCTATAATTTCGGCGGCACGCTGATCTTTCACGGCATCAAGACCTACGTCGACGGCAGGACGGACCAGCTGTTCCTCGGCGGCTTCACGAAAGCCGAGGACGCGACGGGACACAGCGACGGAAAACCGCTGCTCGAGGCCCAGTTGAAGAAATACGCGATCGGCTGGGCACTCCTTACGGCCGACGATACCCGCATCCCATTCTTCGCGCAGTTGGGCTGGAAGCGAGCCTATGCGGACGACGACGCGGTGATCTACCTGCCTCCCGCCTGATCCACAGCCTCCGTTCGAAACCGGTTTCGTCAGCGTTCGAAGATCTGGCATCTGCCTTGACATGGATGTTGCAGTGCAGCAAACTTGTGTTGCAGAGCACAGTCCGTGAAACCCAAGAGCCACGATTTTTCGAACGACGGGGACATCGCCGCATGAGGAGCATGTCAGGTTCCGCCGCACGTCTGCCAAGGGCCATGGCGTACGGACCCGCCGAATGAACTACAGGCGTGATATTGATGGCCTGCGGGCCGTTGCGGTGCTGCCCGTCGTGCTCTTCCATTTCGGCGTATCGGCCATTCCCGGCGGCTTCACCGGTGTCGATATCTTCTTCGTCATATCGGGCTATCTGATCAGCGGCAGCCTACTCGACGACCTCGAGCGCGGCCAGTTCTCGATCGGCCGCTTTTACTGGCGCCGCGCGCGGCGCATCCTGCCGGCGCTGACCTTTGTCATCCTGCTCGCCAGTATCGCCGCCTGGTTCATCCTCCTGCCGTCGGATCTCCACGAGTACAGCCTCAGCGTGATCGCGGCCTCGACCTTCTGGTCGAACATCTATTTCTGGAAAACGACCAACTATTTCTCCATCGACGCGGAACTACGGCCGCTGCTGCACACATGGTCGCTTTCGGTCGAGGAGCAGTACTATATCTTCGCACCGGTCCTGGTGTATCTGATCTACCGATACGCCTCGAAGCGCTGGCTGACGATATTGCTGCCGATTGCCGTAGGCAGTTTTGCCCTGGCGGTCATGGCAACCACGCTGGCGCCGACCGCCGGCTTCTACCTGTTGCCGACGCGCATCTGGGAGCTGGCGCTGGGCGCCATGCTGATGCTGAGAAAGCCGCCGGCGCTTGCCAGCCGTCCGCTGACGGAACTGATCGGGCTGGCCGGTTTTGGCCTGATCGCCTTCGGCTTTCTGACGATTTCGGAAAGCGATCCGTTTCCGGGCTACAATGCCCTGTTTCCCTGCATGGGAACGGCGCTGCTCATCTATGCTGGCCAGCCCCATGCGGACAGGCCGGTCCCCGTCGCCACGCAGGTGCTGCGGCTCGCACCGCTGGTGTGGATCGGCCTTATCTCCTATTCGCTCTACCTCGTTCACTGGCCGATCAATTCGTTCGTCCGCTATCTCTCGCTCAAGGCCATCGGCGTGCCGACGATCATGGCGATGATCGTGGCGAGCGTCGCGCTGGCGACGTTCTCGTGGAAATATGTCGAGCAGCCCTTCCGCCAGAAGCGAGCCTTCACCGCCCCCCTGCCCATCTTCGCCTTCTCGGCCGCGGCGATCGCCCTGCTGTGCGTCGGCGGCCTGGCCGGTGCGCTGGGCAAGGGTTTTCCGCAACGGTTCCCGGATTTCTCGACGGAATGGGTCCTGGTGGGTGACTGGCGCAATGGCGTCTGTTTCAACGAGGGCGCGAGCCGGATCGAGAACTGGAACCTCGCCGACTGCACCCGAACGCACGGCTTTCCCACCAATGTGCTGCTGTGGGGCGATTCCTTCGCCGCGCACTACGTGTCGGGGCTGGAAGCCAATGCGCAGAAAATCCAGGCCAATATCATCCAGTATACCTATGCCGGCTGCCCGCCCAATCTGAGCTACTTTTCCTATGCCCGGCCGGCCTGCACGCGTTTCAACGAACGGGCGTTGTCGATCATCCACGATGCCAACATCCAGGCGGTGATCCTGAGCGGCCGGTGGACCGACTATCAGGCAAGGGGCTTCGACGGCCTGCAGAAGACAGTCGACCGGCTGCGCGACATGGGCGTCAAGGTCTATGTCATCGGCCAGTCTCCGGAGTTCATCGCCGACGTCCAGAAAATCGCCTTCTTCGCAAGAAGGGAGCACGTCGCGAACACATCCTGGCCGATGGCCATGGATCCGGACATCAACAAGCAGGTGCTGCCATTCGTCAAAGGGGCGACTTTCATCGACCCGCTGGCCTATCTGTGCGACGCGGCCGGCTGCTCCTATGCCGACGCCGGCACCAGGCAGTTTCTCTACTTCGACTACGGTCATTTCTCGTCCGCCGGCGCGACGCTCGCCATCTCGAAATACTGGCCAAGCTTTGCCGCCAGCAACAAAGTCGCCAAGGCAAAATAGGAATCACGGCCAGCGCCGAGGACCAGCGAAAGCGTTTGTTCGAGGGAACCGCTTTGCGATTGCCCGAAGGCCGAACCTCATGGTAACGAGGGCACGCGCGGGTATGATGTAATGGCAGCCTGTCAGCTTCCCAAGCTGAACGCGCGGGTTCGATTCCCGCTACCCGCTCCAGCTTGCGGACAGGGACCGCAACTCCTGAGCCTGTCTGATTGAAATTGGGATTGGTTTCCGCCACGTTGCGTCTCCTGGGGCGGGAGCGCAATGCGGTCTCTTAACCGGGCGCGCCTTTTGCTGGTTGCACCCGATATCATTCAAACTGGCGTAAAGATTCGGTCAGGCAACTCTATTCTTGTAAGGACGCGCTTGCCCGCATTCCTGATCGCCTGTTCGAATGATGCCAGCCTCTTGGGTTCGGCGCATTTTTGCCCCAGCCGGCGGCAACCCACATACCCCAACAAACCGCCGGTTAGGCCCGGCTGCTGACCAAGTGCCCCAATCGTCAACCGCCGGGCCGCCAGGGCTTATGCTCCATGCAGAGGAAAGCGCGGAATTGGTCGATCCGCCTGGCGTGATGGCGCGACGCCGGCGCCATGCTGGTGCCGGTTTTTCAGGTAGCCCGCAAAGATCGACAGCTTCTTTTCATAACCTATGCGCACCATAGCTTTGCAGCTGTCGCATCTGAAGCTTCCGATTGTGCGGAGCCAGGAACCAGGCCTTGCCATAGGGTGTGAGCAGGCCGGACAGTGGAACTCCATCGTCACGTCGCTCAGTTCATCGCACAAAGCCATTTCCGTATTTCTCCCAACCGGTGTCCCATTGAGAACAAACAAGAGTGGCGGAAAATGTTCCAGGCTGGGCCTTCTGGCGGATCGGGAAGGGACTTCAGTCCTTTGATGGAGGCCGGACTTGACGCCCCAGCGGTCGATCGCGGTCCACATGAGCCCCGGGAACAGGCCGCTTCAACCGACATGCGGGTCGACAAGGAACGACGCGGCAATCAGGTCGTCGCCCTCGATACGCCCATGGACATCCTCCAGAAGGGCAGCCACCTTCTGGAATGTCTCGATCTCGCCGTCTGTAATGTTCGCGTCGAGCATTCGGGTCTTGAGATCGACGACGCGCGACGCCAAAGCCTCGGAATTCCCAACCTCACGATGTGACATGGTGATACCTATCGCAATTCCTCGTAAAGCCCGCCGCCAATGAAGGCGACGAGCTGTTACATCAGATCAGTTGTAGACCTTGATGATCTTACGCGTGCTCGGTTCCACAAGAACCGTCCGGTTGTCGATCACAACGTAGCGGTATTTGACGTTCGGAACCTCGTGCAACTCGACCGTATCCGGCAGAGCTGTGCCGACGTTGAGTTCCACTCCCGGAAGCTTGACGGAAGCCAGCGGCTGCTTCTTCACGTATTCGCGTACTACGGTATCCTGCTCAGGTGTGATGACAACATCCTCCGCGGCCACTGCGCCAACGCCGGCAAGCAGGACGAGCGCCGCCGCGGCGCTGGTTAGATGCATTCTCATAATTTTCTCCTCTTGTAATCTGACGACAGCGGGACCTTCCGCCCGCCGCTGTTCCGAACTTACCGCCAGCGGCATGGTTCCCTGACGGCGGACTTCAGTCGGATACTGGTCGGACCAAAGGCCCATCTTGCTCTCGCGCGGCCCTTTGGAGGGAACTTAAGTCAGGAAAGACGCTTACTGGCCCATGGGCACACATGGCGTTGAAATCTTCGCCAAACCGGTTTCACCGGACCATCTATCCGATGATCCGTTGGTGGCGACCCATATATCAAACAGGATTTTAGAGGCGGCTGAGAATTCCGAGACAGCGGCGAAGTCAGAGCGGGCAGGGGCGACTGAGGCGACTGAGGCGACTGAGGCGACTGAGGCGACTGAGGCGACTGAGGCGAACAAAACTCCACGTATCGGAGTGGTAGGAAACAAAGACGAGGTATTGCACAATGAAATTTCGAACCCTCTAGTCCGGATGATCCTGACAGCCTACCGCAGTGACTTTTTCCCCATCCTTTTACTCCTTGCGGGCTATACGCTGTTTGCGTTGGGTGCGGCTCTGTTCGTTCTTCTAGTGTGGATCGTGTATGCTGCCTAGAAAGGCGCAAAATAGGGTGCCGTCAATCGGAGCTTCCTAGAAGGACTTTCCAGCCCGCATCCTGGCCCGAGCAATGGCAAGCTGTGTTTCCGTCCTCGCGTACTTTGTCTGGGCCATGTTGTCAGCCGCGATAGTAGCCCCAAAAGTAATGTTATCAGTGACTTATATCACGATTGGCTAAAAGCTCGACAAGGCTGGCCTTGAAGGAATGGTATCGAAGCGCCGCGACAGCAAGTCCGCGGCGGTCCGTCGACGACTGGCTGAAGGCGAAATGCTACCCGGTCGATGAATACGAGTTGCTCGGCGTCGAGCGCAAGGCTCGAAGGCCGGCCTTTGCCCTGATGGCGGATCGGGCGACCGGCCGCTATGTCGGGTCGGCCTTCATCAATTCCAGCCGGGCCATGCGAAACGGGCGGCTGAGGCCAGGCATTCCTGGCGAAGAGATCGATGAAGAAATTGGCACGATCTACATATTCATGATGCAGGGATGCGCTAGTGGAGCGCTGGGAACCGAGTTCGGTAATCCACGTTTTTTCCCAAGGTCATGCTGAATGACCCAACGACGGAGGAAACAATGAATATCAAGATGCTCACAATGGGCGCGATGGCGCTTGCGATGATGACCGGTTCGGCTCTTGCCGCCGGCAACACATCTGCACTCGACGATCCGGCAAAGATGTCGCCGTTCTTCACCGATGCCGGCATGAAAACTTTGAAGACGGAAAAGGATTTCAAGGCCGCATGGACGGCCATGAAACCCGATGAACAGAAAGCGGTGTTGAAAGATTGCGGCGATACCACGCTCAACAAGTCGCACGCAGATTTCTGCGCCATGGCAAAGAAGATGGGCGGCTGAATCTAGGCTGGACTCGAAGGCGGGCCTAGGTCCGCCTTCGAGTAACGGCGGCTCGTGCCGTGCCTACAATTCCTCAGCTATAAAGGCTTCCCGGCTCGCATCATGGCCCGAGCAATGGCAAGCTGTGTCTCCCTCCTCGCGTCCTTTGTCTGGGCCATGCTGCCCGCCGCGATGGGTAGCAATAAAATGTAATGTTATCAGTAGCTTATGTCACGATTGGCTAAAGGCCCGACAAGGCTGCCCTTGAAGGAATGGCATCGAAGCGCCGCGACAGCAAATACCACAGGCGAAATGCTACTCGGTTGACGAATACGAGCTGCCCGGCGTCGAGCGCGCAAGGCTGGAAAGCCGGACTTTGACCTGATGGCGGATCGGGCGACAGGCCGTTATGTCGGGGGCCATCCGAGAGCGGTTGTGGGAGCGCATCCGGGAGCACGCCGGGCCGGCGCCGAAGGGCATGAAGCACCCGGCGACGCGATGGGTGAAGCCCGCAATCATCGGCCGGATAAAGCACTTGCGCGGCGAAGAAGACTTACGGCATGGTTCCCTTCAGGATTTGCGGGAGGAAGATCATGCCAATTCGGCGAAAGGCGACTGAAGCCGGCATTTTCGACGCAACCGAATTGGCGCTCTTCGGCAGGGTTTTCGACAAGCTGAAACTTGAGCATCCGCCACCGGACACCCTCGACATGATCGCATCGCGGGTTATCGCAAATTATATGGCCGGCATCAAAGACGAGGCTGAACTCGTCTCGCTTTCGCGATGGCCGCTCGGTCGCTAGGAATCTTCGAGGCGGCCCGGCCAGCCTTCAGGTTGACACAGGATGACTAGCCGGGCCGCGCCGGCCGTTTGAGGAAGCCGGGCGAAGAGCCAAAATCCTACTCTCCTGTCGTCTCATTTCAATTGAAAATGAATGTACGATTTTTACGGTGTCGTGATTACCTAAAGCAACTTGCCCGCGCGCATCATGGCCCGGGCAATGGCAAGCTGTGTCTCCGTCCTGGCACGCAGCGGTGGCCGGCCTTTTCGTCAACGGGTCGTCACAGCCAGACGCGGAGCCACACCCGCTCGCGCCAGCAACGCACATGACGGCGTCCATGGCGCCAATACCGACGGCAAACCCTTCTCCAGCCGCGGCGCCGCCGCCGCCTCTCTCCGTAATAGCGATCTCCGTAGTAGCGATGATGCCAACGACGGTGAGAGACCTTTTCCACTTCGAGGTCGTCATCGCCTTCGAAGACAGCCGGATCCGGCTTGTCTAGTTCATCGAGAATTCCGTCGCCCTGAGGAATGCCGGCAACCGCGCTGCCAGGTCCGGCTATGCCCGCAAACGCCACGGCCCCCGCAACGCCCAGCATTCCTGTGAGAAACAACCGACGTTCCATCAAAATCTCCCGAGTTGTTGACATCGGCATCTCGTTCCCTCGCCCAAAACGAGCTCCAGCGAGCATGCCGTTTGGCCTGAACGTGTGACTGCACTTCTTGTTCCATCACCCCACTTCGCGCAGGATGAAATCGTGCAGCATCTTGGCGGCCGGCGACAGCGCGCGATTCCTGACCGTGATCAGGCTGTAGGGCCTGACCTCGATGTCGAACTCGGTCTGGACGACATCGATGGCGCCGGCGAGTCCGTCGGGATTCTGGATGAATTTCGCCACCTGCACCGAGACCGGCGCGATGGCGTCGGACTGCGCTACCATGACCAGCGTCAGGAGCAGCGAACTGGTGTTGAGGATCCGGTCCGGCAGCGCGATGTTGCGGTTGAGGAAATTGCTCTCCATCGCCTGACGCAAGGGCGAGCCGCCCGACTGGAAAACCCAGTCATAGGCGGCAGTGTCTTCCAGCCGCACCACACTGCCCCTGGTCAGCGGGTGGCCACGACGCACGATCAGGCAGGCTTTCTCGACGCCGATGACACGCGATTCGAACAGCCGCGGATTGAGATCGTCGGGGATGCGCGCAATGATGAAATCATGGCGCGAGGCGATCAGTTCGCGCGCCAGCACATTCGAGGTCTCGACCTGCATGGTGATCTCGATGCGTGGATAGATGCGGCGGATTTCGCGGATCGCCGGCACCGCCAGTTCGATCGCCGGCGCCGTCACGGCACCGAGAAACACGGAACCGCCCTTGCCCGCCTTGAGCTCGGAAATCTCGCGATCGACCTCGCGCATCTCCAGCAGGATCGAACGCGCACGCCTGGCCAAGGCCTTGCCGTAGGGCGTGAGCGTGATGCCGCGCGGCAGCCTCTCGCACAGCTTGACCGCGAGCACCGCCTCCATCTCGGCAATCATGCGCGATGCCGCCGGCTGCGAAATGTTCATGACCTGCGCCGCCGCGCTCACCCGACCGTGATCGTCGAGCGCGACGATCATGCGCATATGACGCAGGCTGAGGCCGCTGCGCAGCAGGGTTTCGCCATCGCCTGGGGTCTCGTTGTAATCATTTGAACCCGCAGCCGGATTCCGTAACGCCGCCATGGTTTTTCCTGCCTCCGCCCGCCGCCCGCAGGCATTTGCCAGCAGCCCGTCAAGCGTCATAACATATACCACTTGCGGTATAGCAACCATCAAAGATCGCATTTGACAGTTATGGCAAAAGGACGGCAACGTCAGCCCGTTCCGAGACGCAACGGTCGCCGACGATAAAATCGTATCGATTGAAATCAGCGGCTCGGGGCCATGGGAGGATACCGGAGATCGATATGACGGCAGCAGTGCCTTGGCGCTTCTGCACGATTGCGCGGCCCGCGACCCCCGGGGTGCTGCGTCCATCAACCAGGGAGAGTTACGTGAAAATCATCAAGACACTGGCCGCAGTCGCGGCGCTTGGCATCGCTGCCATGACCTATTCGTCGGCGCACGCGGCCGACAAGGGTCTCGTCGGCGTGCTGATGCCGACCAAGACTTCGCAGCGCTGGATCAATGACGGC
Organism: Mesorhizobium sp. WSM4307; assembly: GCF_007003945.1. Lineage (NCBI taxonomy): Bacteria > Pseudomonadati > Pseudomonadota > Alphaproteobacteria > Hyphomicrobiales > Phyllobacteriaceae > Mesorhizobium > Mesorhizobium sp. WSM4307. The sequence continues at coordinate 501,146 of NZ_VFTB01000005.1, read as the reverse complement.
GACGCCGTCAAGTCCCAGCTCGAGGCTCTCGGCTACACCGTCGACCTGCAATATGCGCAGGACGACATTCCCAACCAGCTCAGCCAGCTGGAGAACGAAATCACCAAGGGCCCGAAGGCGCTGATCATCGCCTCGATCGACGGCACCACCCTGTCGGATGCGCTGCAGAAGGCCGCTGACGCGGGCGTCGTCGTCGTTGCTTATGACCGTCTGATCAAGAAGACCGCCAATGTCGACTATTACACCACCTTCGACAATTTCGGCGTCGGCGTGATCCAGGCGAATTCGCTGGTCAAGGGCCTCAAGGAGCGCTTCCCGAACACCAAGCCGTGGAACGTCGAACTGTTCGGCGGCTCGCCCGACGACAACAACGCCTTCTTCTTCTACAACGGTGCGATTTCCGTCCTGCAGCCGCTGATCGACGACGGCTCGATCAAGATCAAGTCCGGCCAGACCGGTATGGACAAGGTCGGCACGCTGCGCTGGCTGGCGGCAACCGCCCAGGCGCGTATGGACAACCTGCTGTCGGCCAACTACTCGGACGGCAGCCGCGTCGATGGCGTTCTGTCGCCCTATGATGGCCTGTCGCGCGGCATCACCGCCTCGCTGCGCGCCGTGGGTTACGGCACGGCCGCTCAGCCCTGGCCGATCGTGACCGGTCAGGACGCCGAGACCGCCTCGGTCAAGCTGATCATCTCGGGCGAGCAGTATTCGACCGTGTTCAAGGACACCCGCGAACTGGCCAAGTCGACCGTCGAACTGGTCGACAAGGTGCTCTCGGGCGGCAAGCCTGACGGCCTCGACACCAAGACCTACAACAACGACGTCAAGGTCGTTCCCTCGATCCTGCTGACGCCGCATGATGTCGACAAGTCGAACTACCAGAAGCTGGTCGTCGACTCCGGCTACATCAAGGCCGAAGACCTGAAGTAATCTCTGTTATGAAATCTGGGGTCCTGCGCGACGCAGGGCCCCTTTTCGTTCACAAGCGACCCCGGTATTGTTACTGCCGGCCTAGAGCAATTCCAGGAAACGCGCGTAACGCTTTCCCCTGGGAATTGCGTAAAAACAAGAAAGTCTAGGAGCTTGCCCTGATGACCTCGACGATTTTGGAGATGCGCGACATCACCAAGACGTTTCCCGGCGTGAAGGCGCTGTCGAATGTCAACCTCAGCGTCGAGGAAGGCGAAATCCACGCCGTGGTCGGCGAGAACGGCGCCGGCAAGTCGACGCTGATGAAAGTGCTGTCGGGCGTCTATCCCGCGGGCACATATGAAGGCCAGATCATCTTTCAAGGCCAGGAATGCCAGTTCAAAGGCATCCATGACAGCGAACACAAGGGCATCGTCATCATCCACCAGGAGCTTGCGCTGGTGCCGATGCTGTCGATTGCCGAAAACATTTTCCTCGGCAACGAACACGCCAAATACGGCATGATCGACTGGGACGCCAACGAGGCGCGCACCAGCGCGCTGTTGAAGAAGGTGGGCCTCAAGGAGGACCCCAAGACGCTGATCACCAATATCGGCGTCGGCAAGCAGCAGCTGGTCGAGATCGCCAAGGCGTTGAGCAAGGAAGTCAAACTGCTGATCCTCGACGAGCCGACCGCATCGCTCAGCGAGAAGGACAGCCAGGCGCTGCTCGACCTTTTGCTCGAGTTCAAGCGGCAAGGCATGACCTCGATCCTGATCTCGCACAAACTCAACGAGGTGAACCGGGTCGCCGACAAGGTTACCGTCATCCGAGACGGGCGCACCATCGAGACGCTGGCCAAGAAGGATATCTCGGAAGACCGAATCATCACCTCGATGGTCGGCCGTTCGCTCGACGACCGCTATCCGCCGCGGGAACCAAAGATCGGCGAGGTCGTCTTCGAAGTGAAAAACTGGTCGGTCTATCACCCGATTCATGCCGAACGGCAGGTGATCAAGGGCATCGACATCAATGTGCGCAAGGGCGAGGTGGTCGGCATAGCCGGGCTGATGGGCGCCGGCCGCACCGAATTCGCCATGAGCCTGTTCGGCCGCTCCTATGGCCGCCACATCAGGGGCGAGGTGCTGCTCAAGGGCAAGCCGATCGATGTCTCGTCCGTGAGCAAGGCGGTCGAACACGGCATCGCCTACGTGACCGAGGACCGCAAGACTTACGGTCTCAACCTGATCGACCATATCAAGCACAACATCACGCTTGCCAATCTCGGCGGCGTGTCGCGTCACAGCGTGATCGACGATCTGGGCGAACTCGCCGTTGCCAACGATTATCGCAAGAAGACCAACATCCGCGCTTCGAGCGTCTATCAGATGACGGGCAATCTTTCCGGCGGCAACCAGCAGAAGGTGGTGTTGTCGAAATGGCTGTTCGCCGATCCGGATTTGCTGATCCTCGACGAGCCGACGCGCGGCATCGACGTCGGCGCCAAGTACGAAATCTACACGATCATCGCGCGTCTTGCCTCGGAGGGTAAGGCGATCGTGGTCATCTCGTCGGAAATGCCGGAATTGCTCGGCATCACCGATCGCATCTACGTCATGAACGAAGGCCGCATCGTCGGCGAAATGCCCGCGGCGGACGCAAGCCAGGAAAAAATAATGCGCGCCATCGTTCGGGGAGAAGGAAAAGCAGCATGAGCACCGACAGCGCCCCCGCCCCGCAGGGCAACATCGCCGAGGACCAGCGTCCACGCATTGCCGTCTCGGCGCTGACGACGAACCTGCGCGAATACGGTCTCATCATCGCGCTGATCGTCATCATGCTGTTCTTCCAGTTCACCACGTCGGGAACGCTGTTCAAGCCGGTCAACCTCAGCAATCTGGTGCAGCAGAACTCGTTCATCATCGTGATGGCGCTGGGCATGCTGCTGGTCATCGTTTCCGGCTATATCGACCTCAGCGTCGGCTCGGTCGCCGGTTTCATCGGCGCCCTGGCGGCAAACATGATGGTCATCTGGCAGCTCGGGCCGCTCAGCAATCCGCTGGTGGTTTCGATCGTATGCCTCATCGTGGGCGGCCTGATCGGTGCGGCGCAAGGCTATTGGATCGCCTATCACCGAATACCGAGCTTCATCGTGACATTGGCCGGCATGCTGATCTTCCGCGGCATCTGCCAGGCGCTGCTGGGCGGCGGCTCCTCGGTGGGCCCGCTTCCAGACGGCTTCAAGGCGCTGAGCTCCGGCTTCATCCCGGACGTTATCGGCCCGCTGACGTTGATCCCGCCCACGGTGAACGCCGCCGGCAAGACCATCGTGGGCAGCGGCCTGACGCTGCACATGACGACGGTCGTGCTCGGCCTGATCGCCGTGCTGGCCTATGCCTATTTCGGCGTGAGGACACGACGCAAGCGCGAACGCCACGGCTATGAAGCCGAGCCCTTCCCCCTGTTCGTCGTCAAGACGCTGGTCGCCAGCGCGCTGGCACTGTTCCTGGTCTATGAGTTCGCCAGCTACAGGGGCCTGCCGGTGGTGCTGCTCGTCATGGGCGTGCTGATTTCGCTGTTCGTCTTCGTCACCAAGCGCATGACCATCGGTCGCCGCATCTACGCGATGGGCGGCAATCCCAAGGCGGCGCAGCTGTCGGGCATCAACACCGAGCGGCTGACGCTGCTGGTGTTCATCAATATGGGCGTGCTGTCGGCGCTGGGCGGCCTGATCATCGCGGCTCGCCTTGGCCAGGCCGTGCCGGCGGCCGGCCTGGGCTCAGAGCTCGACGTCATCGCCGCTGTCTTCATCGGCGGCGCCTCGGCGATGGGCGGCGTCGGCCAGGTCATCGGCGCCGTGGTCGGCGGCTTCATTATGGGCGTGATGAACAACGGCATGTCGATCATGGGCGTCAATGTCGACTGGCAGCAGGTGGTCAAAGGTCTGGTCCTGCTCGGCGCCGTGATCTTCGACGTCTACAACAAGAACAAGGCCTGACAGGAACAATTCCGGGAAAGCGCATCGCGGTTTTCCCACGGGAATTGCGTGAAAACAAAATACCGGGAGCGGACCGAACCGCTCCGGCGAGGCAACGAGGAAGGCATACGGGTCACATCGCGGCGCTGCCGGCAACCGACCGGCACGAAGAAGTTCCCTCAAGGAACCAGGCCCCGCGAGCGCAATCCGAACGGAGAATTTCACCCGTGGCATGGGCGACGTCCCAGCCGCGCTTGGGAAGGTTTGCCGCCGCGGCAGCCATGCCAAGGCACATGAGAGAGGATTGATCATGCTGATCTCGCAGATTCTCGATGACGCCGAGACCATCCGCGTCGTTGCCCGCAATGGCGGCAAGACCCGGATCATCAACGGCGCGCGCAGCGTCTATTCGCTGGCGATGGAGGCGGCCCGCACCGGCGTCGGCCTGGCCACCCTGATCGAGCGCAAGGGGCTCGGCGAGACGGTCGACCTCGATGCCGCCTACAAGAAGGGGCGGCTGTTGTCGCCGATCAATCACCCCGATCCGGCGCATCTGCACCTCACCGGCACCGGCCTGACCCATCTCGGCTCGGCGGCGACGCGCGATTCCATGCACAAGAAGCTCAGCATCGATGGCGAGGAGCAGCTCACTGATTCCATGAAGATGTTCCGCATGGGACTGGAGGGGGGCAAGCCCGCCAAGGGCCAAGTCGGCGTGCAGCCGGAATGGTTCTACAAGGGCAACGGCACGATGGCCGTGGCGCCGGGTGCCGCACTCCTGTCACCGGCCTTCGCCAAGGACGCCGGCGAGGAACCTGAGATCGCCGGCATCTATGTCATCGGCGATGACGGCGCCGCCTTCCGCGTCGGCTTCACGCTGTCGAACGAGTTTTCCGACCACGTGACCGAGCGGGTGAACTATCTCTTCCTCGCCCACTCCAAGCTGCGCAACGCCTCGTTCGGACCGGAGATCCTGATCGGCGACCTGCCTTCCGACATCCGCGGCACCTCGCGCATCGTGCGCGACGGCAAGACGCTATGGGAAAAGCCGTTCCTGTCGGGCGAAGCGAACATGTCGCACACCATTGCCAATCTGGAACACCATCACTTCAAATATTCGGCGTTCCGCCAGCCGGGCGACGTGCATGTGCATATGTTCGGCACCGCGACACTGTCCTTCGCCGACGGCGTCAAGACCGAGGCCGGCGATGTGTTCGAGATCGAGGCCGGGGATTTCGGCCTGCCGCTGCGCAACCCGCTCGAGATCGAAAAACCAGTAAAGGTGGCGGTGAAGGCGCTTTGAGATAGCGCCAATATCCTGGGAGAGAAAATGAACGGGATGGGGCTTGGTTTCATCTTAGCGGGCTTGGCCCTATCCCTCGCCTGTTCTTCCTCCGTGGCTTACAGCGCCGGGCGGCGCCTGCCGCCGACAGGATCCATTTCGAGATCTGCATTTTCTTGTTCGCCTTGAGCGCCGCCATCCCGACGACCGACAGGCCAGCCACGCATGATGTGCCGGCAGGCAAGTATCTTGCCTGGCGGCAATCGGGGTTCAGCGCGCGGCGCGGAAATGCTTGGAGAGCTTCAGGCCCTGTGCCTGGTAGTTGGAGCCGAGATCGGTGCCGTAGAGCGCCTGCGGCCGCTTCAGCATGTGCTCGTAGACCAGCCGGCCGACGATCTGGCCATGGTCGAGGATGAACGGCACTTCGTGGCTGCGCACTTCAAGCACCGCCCGGCTGCCGGTGCCACCGGCCGCCGAATGGCCGAAGCCCGGATCGAAGAAGCCGGCATAATGGACGCGAAATTCGCCGACCAGCGGGTCGAAGGGCGTCATCTCGGCAGCATAGAGCGGCGGCACATGCACCGCCTCCTGGCTGACGAGGATGTAGAATTCGTCCGGATCGAGCACCAGTTCGCCGGCGCCGCTCTTGTGGATGGGTTCCCAGAAATCGACGACGTCCTGCGCGGCGCGCTTGTCGACATCGACAAGGCCGGTGTGATGCTTGCCGCGATAGCCGACCAGCCCGTCACCGTCGCCCTTGAGATCGATCGACAGCGCGATGCCGCCGCCCGAAATATTCGGCGGCTCGGTGGCGACCAGCATCTGCGCGCGGTGCAATTCATGCAATTCGGCTTCCGAGAGCAGCGCGTTGCCGGTGCGGAAGCGGATCTGCGACAGGCGCGAGCCGGTGCGCACGACGATCGGAAAGGTGCGCGGGCTGACTTCCAGGTAAAGCGGACCGTTGTAGCCGGCGGCGATCTTGTCGAACTCGTGGCCACGGTCGGTCATGACGCGGGTGAAAATGTCGAGCCGCCCGGTCGAACTCTTCGGATTGGCCGAGGCGGACACGGTTGGGGGCAGCGCAAGGCTTTCCAGCAGCGGCACGATGTAAACACAGCCCGTTTCCAGCACGGCGCCGTCGGCGAGGCTGAACTCATGCAGCTTCAGCCGGTCGAGTTTGTCGGCAACCCGATGATCCGGACCCGGCAGGAAGGACGCCCGCACCCGCCAGGCCTTGTCGCCGAGCCTGAGATCGAGGCTGGCCGGCTGGATCTGGTCGGCATCGAGCGCGCGCGGCGACTTCAGCGCGCCGGACTGGAACAGCGCCGAGATATCCTGATCGGGAAGAATGCCTGTCTGCCGCAAGGCTCCGCTCCTAGGCCAGACGATTTTCCTGCCGCAGGTTCTCGCCGCAAAACCGTGAAACGCTTTTGCGGAACCTGCTTGGTACAAACCTCTTAATGAAGCCGGCAATTGACGCAAGCGTGGTACGGGTCTAAAGGGTCGTTATCCCGTGGTGATTTGGCCGGTCGGCTTGCAGCCACGTTAAACAAGTCGCTAAAGGACCGTTGGCCGCGAGGCCGTATGGACCGGTTGCGACTTTCGCGACCGGTTTTTTTGTGTCTGGAACAAAAGCAATGAGCAGCAAGAAGCGCAACTGGAAGCCTCAAACAGCCCTCGTGCATGGCGGAACCCTGCGTTCCGGCTTTGGCGAGACCTCCGAGGCGATGTACCTGACCCAGGGCTATGTCTATCAAACGGCGCAAGCCGCCGAAGCCCGCTTCAAGGGCGAGGAGCCGGGCTTCATCTATTCGCGCTACGCCAATCCGACCGTCGACATGTTCGAAAAGCGCATGTGTGCGCTCGAAGGCGCCGAGGATGCGCGCGCCACGGCATCGGGCATGGCGGCAGTAACGGCGGCGCTTCTTTGCAGCGTCAAGGCCGGTGACCACATCGTGGCGGCGCGCGCGCTGTTCGGCTCCTGCCGTTGGGTGGTCGAGACGCTGGCACCGCGCTACGGCATCGAGGCGACGCTGGTCGACGGCACCGATATCGCCAACTGGGAAAAGGCGGTCAGGCCCAACACCAAGCTGTTCTTCCTGGAAAGCCCGACCAACCCGACATTGGAAGTGGTCGACATCGCCGCTGTGGCTGCGCTCGCCAATTCGATCGGCGCGCGGCTTGTCGTCGACAATGTCTTTGCCACGCCTCTCCAGCAGAAGCCGTTGCAGCTCGGCGCGCATATCGTCGTCTATTCGGCCACCAAGCACATCGATGGCCAGGGCCGCTGTCTCGGCGGCGTGATCCTGTCGGACAAGAAGTGGATCGACGAGAATTTGCATGACTATTTCCGCCACACCGGCCCCAGCCTGTCGCCCTTCAACGCCTGGACGCTGCTGAAGGGCCTGGAGACGCTGCCGCTGCGTGTGCGCCAGCAGACGGAGAGCGCCGGCAAGATCGCGGATTTCCTCGCCGAGCAGCCGCAGATTGCCCGCGTCATCTATCCCGGCCGCGCCGACCATCCGCAGGCCGAGATCGTCAAGAAGCAGATGTCGGGCGGCTCGACGCTGATCTGCCTCGACGTCAAGGGCGGCAAGCAGGCGGCTTTCGCCCTGCAGAACGCGCTCGACATCGTGCTGATCTCGAACAATCTCGGCGACGCCAAGAGCCTGATCACCCATCCGGCGACGACCACGCACAAGAATTTGAGCGAAGAGGCGCGCGCCGAACTCGGCATCGGGCCAGGAACGCTCAGGCTGTCGGTCGGCCTGGAGGATACCGACGACCTTCTGGAAGACATCGCCCAGGCGCTGAAGGGCGCCAAATAGGGAGCCGTCGAGGCAGCGTCGTCCGCGCCGCGATCAGGCGCGCGACGACGCCTCTTCCAGTTCGGCGGCCTTGGTGCCGATGATCATCGCATTGCCGCGCCAGTCGACGGCGCCGCCGAGCCAGCCGCGCGCCCACATGGTTGGAAGCATCAAGTCCCGCGCAATCATCGCCGCGACCGTGCGCGGCGACAGGTGCCAGCCCTTGGACCAGGCCAGGGCGCATTCCGGTAGATAAAAGGCCGCCAGCACGGCGATGGCCGTCAGCGGCAGGCTGAAGCCGGCGCTTGCCGCCGCAACCAGCGCAAGCGCCAGCGGCACCACCGCGCCCGTCAGGATTTCCGGCGCGAAGAACCGCGGGAAGGTTACGCGGCGCAGGCGCGCCCAGCGGGCCTGGCGTGACCAGATCGCGCCAAGCGTGCGCCTGCCAAGCGGCTGCTCGAAGGGTGCCGCGACGAGATTGACGCATAGGCCAAGCCCATTGACCAGCTTGGTCGCGGCGGCGTCCTCGGCGATTTCGGCGGCCAGCGCGCGGATGCCGCCATTGGCATCCAGCATCGGCTTGTTCCACAGCATGCTCTTGCCCTGGGCAAAGCCAAGGCCGAGCGCCTCGCCGGCATATTGCCAGCGGGCCTGCAGCGTGTTGAGGAAGGCGCATTCGACCTCGGCCCAGAAGCCCTCCGGCCGCGAGCCGATCGGTGTCGAGCAGACAAGGCCGGTATCCGGCTGCCACGCCGCCATCAGATGCTGGATGTAGTCTCTCGGCATCAGCACGTTGGAGTCGGCGAGGACGACCCAGTTGTGCCGCGCGGCTTCCCAACCCTTGACGCAATTGTTGAGCTTGGGATTGGCGCTGACGCGGTCGTCACCGATCAACAGCCGGGCCGGCACTTTTGGAAAGCGGCCAATGGCGGCGCGGATCAACCTGACCACCGGATCGTCGCCATGGGCAACGCAGAAGATCAGCTCGTAGCGCGGCCAGTCGAGCGAGAAGGCGCGCTCCAGCGTCTCCTGCGTGAACGGCTCGACGCCGCGCGAGGGTATGACGATCGATACCGGCGGCGATTTGCCGACCGGCGGTGCGATCGCGGTGCGCCGTCTCAGCTGTGAGGCGGCGAGCAGGATGCTGGCGAGGTTTGAGGCAATGAGAGCGGACGACAGCGAGGCGGTTATGAGGGTGAGTTCCATCGAGATCCGGTCACTCCAGAAAAACCAGCCGGTGTGGCGGCCGTTTTCGACAGTTCGACAGAGCGCCCGAGTCGCCCGGCATTGGTCGGCGCACCCCATCATTGTCATGTGTCACTTAAATGACATTCTTTGCCGGCACCTGCGTTTCAAGACGAGGCGCGACAAGACGCGCTCGTTGATCTGCTCGCCGGGAGCGCCGAAAGGTATCGGATCGTTTTGGAGCCGCTTATGTACCGCGCCGTCACGCGCAACATCGAAGTGCAGGTCAGGCCGTTCTACCTCGAGGACCGCTCCGATCCTTCCGAGAACCGCTATGTCTGGGGTTATCAGATAACGATCGACAACCAGTCGGACGAATTCGTGCAGCTTCTGTCGCGTTATTGGCACATCACCGACGGTGCCGGCAGGGTCGAGGAAGTGCGTGGCCCGGGTGTCGTCGGCGACCAGCCCGAACTCAATCCCGGCGACAGCTATCAATACACGTCCGGCTGCCCGCTCTCGACGCCATCAGGCATCATGGTCGGGCACTACACGATGCGCAACAAGCGCGGCGAGACTTTCGACATCGCCATCCCGGCATTTTCGCTGGATCTGCCGGGGACCAGGCGTACGGTGAATTAGCGTCCTTCTCCCCGTTTTACGAGGAGAAGGACTGGCTTTATTGCGCGGCAAATTCCGCCGGATCGAAGTCGTACTGTGTCGAGCAGAATTCGCAGGCGACGTGGATGCCGCCATCCTCGGTGCTGTCCTTGATCTCCTGCGCGGAGAAGCCCTCGAGGATGCCGCGGATCTTGTCGCGCGAGCATGAGCACTGGTCGGCGACGGGAACGCCGCCGAAAACCCGCACGCCATGCTCGTGGAACAGGCGATAGAGCAGCCGTTCGGTACCGATCGTCGGATCGATCAGCTCAGTCGGCTCGATGGTGCCGAGCAGCGCCAGCAATTCCTGCCAGGAATTGTCGGTGGGATCATGGATCTCCTCGCGCGGATCGCCATCGCCGCCGTGCAGGTCCGGAACGCGCATGCGATCGGACGCCTGCGGCAGGAACTGCGCCAGGATACCGCCGGCGCGCCATTGTTCGCGCGCGCCGCCGACGCCGGGCGTCAACAGCTTGGCCACGGACAGCCTGATATCCGTCGGGATCTGCTCCGACTGGCGGAAATAGGTGCGCGCCGCGTCTTCCAGCGTTTCGCCGTCGAGCTGGACGATACCCTGATAGCGCTGCGTATGGGCGCCCTGGTCGATGGTCAGTGCCAGCACGCCACCGCCGAGCAGTGTCTGCTGGGACGTTTCGCCTGCGGCGACCAGTGCCTCGAGGCGATCGGCATCGAAGCGCGCATAGGCACGCAGCGCCGACGGCGTGGTGAAATCCGCCACCAGCATGTCGACCGGCCCATCGGTGCGGGTCTGCAGGATGAACTTGCCCTCGAATTTGAGCGAGGTGCCGAGCAGCACCGTCAGCACACAGGCTTCCGCCAGCAGGCGGGCGACCGGCTCGGGATAATCGTGGCGGCTGAGAATGGCGTCGAGCATCGGCCCGAGTTGCACGGTACGGCCGCGCACGTCGAGCGGGCCGACCTCGAACGGCACGACATGGTCGTCGCCGGCATAGCCGAACTCGCCGAGTTTGGGGTGATGTTCAGTCACTTGATGCGTTTCCAACATGACAAAGCTCCAGGGCGCGGCCATGCCGCCCCCTGGGGTGCATGCGTCCAAACGCGCTTGATTTGCGTGATGCGGCGCAGATAGGCATCGCGCCTCCGCAGATCAAGCGCCCGGACCTTTCAAACCCCAAGCCACTTCGAACCCCAAGACACTTCAAGCCCCAAGACACCAGGCAAGCACCGCCTTTTGGGCGTGGAGCCGGTTCTCGGCCTCGTCGAAGACCACCGAATGGGGTCCGTCGATGACCTCGTCGGTGACTTCCTCGCCGCGATGCGCCGGCAGGCAGTGCATGAACAGCGCGTCCGGCTTGGCATGCGCCATCAGCTTGGCATTGACCTGGTAGGGCGAGAAGACGTTGTGGCCGCGGGCGCGATGCTCCTGGCCCATCGACACCCAGCAATCGGTGACGACGCAGTCGGCCTGGTCGACGGCTTCCTCGGGCGAGCGGGTGAAGTGCAGCTTGCCGCCATGCGCCTTGGACCAGTCGATATGCTTCTGCGCCGGCTCGCTGCCTTCCGGCACGGCGACGTTGAGGTTGAAGCGGAACCGCGCCGAGGCCTCGAGCAGCGAATGCAGCACATTGTTGCCGTCGCCGGTCCAGGCGATGGTCTTGCCGGCCACCGGACCGCGATGCTCCTCGAAAGTCATGATGTCTGCCATCAGCTGGCAAGGATGGGTGTCATCCGTCAGCCCGTTGATCACCGGAACCGTGGCGTTCTCGGTCAGCTCCAGCAACCGTTCATGCGAGGTGGTGCGGATCATGATCGCGTCGACATAGCGCGACAGAACCTTGGCGGTGTCGGCGATGGTTTCGGAGCGGCCAAGCTGCATTTCGGTGCCGGTCAGCATGATGGTCTCGCCGCCGAGCTGGCGCATGCCGACATCGAAGGAGACGCGCGTGCGCGTCGACGGCTTGTCGAAGATCATCGCCAGCACCTTGCCTTCGAGCGGCCGGGTCCGCTCGCCGGCCTTGAGGCGCGCCTTTCGCACCACCGCGTCGTCCAGCATGAAGCGCAGGTCGCCTTCGGAAACGGTGGAAAGATCGGTGAAATGGCGAACTGACATCGGCAATTTTCCGGAATTACTTCGCGGCGGCCACGGCGATGGCATCCGCCAGGCCTTTGGCACCGGCGCGGATGCGGTTGAGCGCTTCGTGGATCTCGGCGTCGGTGACGGTGAGCGGCGGCAGCAGGCGAATGACGTTGTCGCCGGCCGGAACCGCCAGCAAATGCTGGTCGCGCAGCGCCATGTTCACCTTGGTGTTGGGCATGGCGCATTTGAGGCCAAGCATGAGGCCGGTGCCCCGGATGTCTTCGATGACATCGGGAAACTCGTCGGCGATCGCCGCCAGGCCCTGCTTGATCAGCAATGCCTTGCGCTGGACGTCTTCGAGGAAGCCCTCTTCCAGCACTACGTCGAGCACGGCGTTGCCGACCGCCATGGCCAACGGATTGCCGCCGAATGTGGTGCCGTGCACGCCAGCCGTCATGCCGACGGCTGCTTCGTCGGTTGCAAGGCAAGCGCCCATCGGAAAGCCGCCGCCAATGCCTTTGGCGATCGCCATGATGTCGGGCGCAACACCTGACCATTCATGCGCGAACAGCTTTCCGGTGCGGCCGATGCCGCACTGGACCTCGTCATAGATCAACAACAGGCCGTGCTGGTCGCAAAGCTGCCGCAGTCGCTTCAGGGACTGCGTCGGGACCGGGCGGATGCCGCCCTCGCCCTGCACCGGTTCGATCAGGATCGCGGCGGTTTCCGGCGTAATCGCCTTCTCGGCGGCATCGATGTCGTCGAAGCCGACCTGGTCGAAGCCTTCGACCTTGGGGCCGAAGCCTTCGAGGTATTTGTACTGGCCGCCGGCCGCGATGGTCGCCAGCGTGCGGCCATGGAAGGCGCCTTCGAAGGTGATGACGCGGAAGCGCTCGGGATGCCCCTTGACGAAATGGTAGCGCCGCGCCGTCTTGATCGCGCATTCCAGCGCCTCGGCGCCGGAATTGGTGAAGAACACCTTGTCGGCGAATGTGGCATCGGCCAGGCGCTCGCCAAGCCGGCTCTGCCCGGGAATCTCGTAGAGATTGGAGACGTGCCACAGCTTTGCCGCCTGCTCGGTCAGCGCAGCGACCAGATGCGGATGGCCATGGCCGAGCGAATTGACCGCGATGCCGCCGGCGAAATCGAGATATCGCTCGCCCTTGTCGGTAACCAGCCAAGTGCCTTCCCCGTGGTCGAAAGCCAGGGGAGCGCGAGCAAAGGTCTCGTAAAGCGCCGAACCGCTCATTATATGCGTCTCCGGTACCGGAAAATCAAAAAAGCCGCCAAAGCGGCGGCCTTGTGCGGCTTATCGTGTTTTTCGGCCATGAAGTCAACGAAAAGGTCGCGTAGTGGCACGCGGCAAGCCCCCTGACGAGACGCCGGCTCATAAGCGACCGGCAAGTTGGGGAAAACCGAAAAAACCGATTCGTGTTGCACTTGGGACTCTTGTCACCGAGTCTGCGCATAAGGTAATTGTAGTCGAGAAATAACTAGATTTCGTGCGGCGGACCTAATCACCAGATATATGTGGTGTCTGCCCCAGCAGTGGTGCTGGGTCGGGAAAGGATTCTGATTGCCGCACGCTTAGCAGGAGCGCGGTCTCATGAACTGGACTGACGAGCGGGTCGAACTTCTCAGAAAATTGTGGTCGGAGGGTCTGAGCGCAAGCCAGATTGCTGCCCAGCTTGGAGGGGTGAGCCGAAATGCCGTCATCGGCAAGGTGCACCGTCTGAAGCTGTCGGGCCGCGGCCGCGCAACGGCGACGCCGGCACGCCAGAAGAAGACGACACAGAGCTCGACCGTTCAGAAATCGGTGGCGCGCGCCGCGAGCACGGCTCGCCACGTCACGACATCGATCGGCGCGACCGCCCTTCAGACGCAATTCGACGCCGAGCCGGTGGCGCGGCATTATATCCGCCCAGTCGAGAATGTCGTGGTACCGATCTCACGGCATCTGCAACTCGTCGAGCTGACCGAGCGCACCTGCAAATGGCCGAACGGCGATCCGCTATCGGAGGACTTCAACTTCTGCGGCAACGAGGCCGCCGAAACCGGTCCTTATTGCAAGTACCACGCCCGCGTGGCCTTCCAGCCAGCGGCGGAGCGGCGGCGGAGTCGGTGAGTAGTGAGTAGTGGGGCGCGTGGAGCACTGTTCACTCCTCACTAATTTCTACTGGCCTCCTTTCACAGCCACCCATTCTTGCGAAACCGCCAGTAGAGAAACGCGCAGATCGCCGCGATGGTGGCCAGCACGATGGGGTAGCCATATTCCATCTTCAGTTCCGGCATGTCGGTGAAGTTCATGCCGTAGATGCCGGCGAACGCCGTCGGCACCGCCAATATGGCCGCCCATGAGGCGAGTTTCTTGGAAATCGCCGTTTCCTGGCTCTGACCGACCAGCAGGCTCGCCTCGAAGGCGAAGGCCAGCACCTCGCGCAGGCTGTCGATCTTTTCCTGGACGGTGCGGATGTGATCCGTCACATCGCGAAAGAGCGGGTGCATGGCTGAATGGATCTGCGGCAGGTCGGCGCTGGTCAGGCGGCGGCAGACCTCCACCAGCGGAAGCGCCGCATTGCGCAGGCGCAGCAGATCGCGGCGCAGCATGTAGAGCCGCTCGATATCGGGGCCGGTCATCGGCTTCAAAAGCACCCGGTCCTCGATCACCTCGACCTCGTCCTCGATCTGTTCGAGCACCGGCATGTAGTTGTCGACGATGAAATCGAGAATGGCGTAGAGAACGAAATCCTCGCCCTTGGCCAGCGAATGCGGGCAGCTTTCCCAGTGCTGGCGCACGGCGGCGTAGGAGGTCGACGGGCCGTGCCTGACGCTGACGATGTAGCCCGAGCCGACGAATAGATGCGTCTCGCCGAAAGTCACCCGTCCTTCGATCAATTGCGCGGTGCGGGCGACGATGAACAGCGCATCGCCATATTGCTCGATCTTCGGCCGCTGGTGCGGATGCTCTGCATCCTCGATCGCCAGCTCATGCAGATGGAACTGGGCCTGGACGCGCAACAGAAGCTCGCGATCCGGTTCGAGCAGCCCGATCCAGACGACATGTCCCGATTTCTTGGCCCATTCGCCGGCTTCCTCGATCGAAATGTCCGCGATGCGCCGCCCGGCCATGTAGACACTGGAGGCGATGATGCCTGATGTCGGCGCCGCGGGCTTGAACTCTCGGACATATTCCATCGCAGCCTCCTGAAAGCAGGCCCCTTATCAAGGCCTGAGAAGCTTAACGCCGGGATAGTTTAGCGCAATATGATCTGGCGTTCGAGAGGATGAACGTTCATTTCGCCGGAAGCGGCGCCGAAAGGCTGATCTTGTCCGTCTTGTCGCCTTTCGGCCGCTCGGCCGGCATCTGGTCGCCGGTGACGATGTAATAGATGGTCTCGGCGATGTTGGTGGCATGATCGCCGATGCGCTCGATGTTCTTGGCGCAGAACAGAAGATGCGTGCAGGGCGTGATGTTGCGAGGATCTTCCATCATGTAGGTCAGCAGTTCGCGAAACAGCGACGTGTACATGGCATCGATCTGATCGTCACGGTCGCGCACGAAGCCGATCTTGTCGACCGAGCGCGATGCGTAGACGTCGAGAACTTCCTTGAGCTGGGTCAGCGCCAGATTGGCCAGGGCCTCCAGACCGCGAAACAGGCTGGTCGGCTGGCGGCCGTCGGTGACGGCGACCACCCGCTTGGCGACGTTCTTGCCGAGGTCGCCGACGCGTTCGAGGTCGGCCGAAATGCGGATGGCGCCGACGATCTCGCGCAGGTCGGTCGCCATCGGCTGGCGCTTGGCGATGATGATGATCGCCTTGTCGTCGATCTCGCGCTGCCCCTCATCCAGCACTGCATCGTCGTTAATGACCTTCTGGGCCAGCCCAGGATCGGCATTGACGAGAGCGGCGACCGCCTGCTCGACCATGCGCTCGGCATGGCCGCCCATCGCCGCGATGCGCTTCGACAGATATTTCAGCTCCTCGTCAAAGGCGCTCATTATGTGCACGGACTGCATGGACGAAATGCCTTCCCACGGGTTCTTGAGTCGTTTCCTCGAATCCCCGCTGATACGCTAGCCGGATGACAGAAAAAAGAAACGCTTCCAGGGGAAACTAGGGCACTATCAGTGCGTCGGCAAATGAACCGAGAAGGCGGCGCCCTTACCGACCTCGGATTTGATCGTCAGCCTGGCATTGTGGCGCGTCAGGATGTGCTTGACGATGGACAGGCCAAGGCCGGTGCCTTTCTGGGTCCGGCTGGTCTCGACATCGATGCGATAGAAGCGCTCGGTGATGCGCGGAATGTGCTCCTCGGGAATGCCGGGACCGAAATCCCGGATGGTGACGTCGATGCCGGGTTCGGAACCGTCATCGGCGCGCGCGATCGAGACCACGACACGGCCGCCGGACTGGCCGTATTTGCAGGCGTTTTCCAGCAAGTTCTCGAAAACCTGGAACAGCTCGTCGCGATCGCCCGGCACATTGAGTGGTCCCTTGGCGAAATCACGCTCGATGACGACGCTATTTTCGCGGGCAAGCGGGGCCAGTGAATCGATGACGCTGTCGACGGTCTGGCGCAGGTCGACCTCGGTTCCGGGCTTCAGATAGGGCTTCATCTCCAGCCGGGACAATGACAGCAGGTCATCGATCAGACGCGCCATGCGGCCGGTCTGGTTCTGCATGATCTGCAGGAACTGCTCGCGCGCCGCCGGATCGTTGCGGGCCGGTCCGCGCAGCGTTTCGATGAAACCGGCGATCGAGGCGAGCGGGGTGCGCAATTCGTGGCTGGCATTGGCGATGAAATCGGCGCGCATGCGGTCGATCCTGCGCGTTTCGCTCTGGTCCTTGAACACCAGCACATACAGGTCGGTGCCGTGCCCGACCGAGGACGCGCTGACCCGGTAGGCCCGTTCGACCGGGAGCTTTTCGGTATAGTCGACCACATCAGAGGCGATACTGCCCGACAGCACGCTGTCGAGCAGCGTCTGCATTTCCGGCGCCCGGAATTTCAGCGGCAGCGACAGGCCCGGTGCGATGCCGCCGAAAGCGGCAAAGGCGGCGGCGTTGGCATGGACGATGGTGGCGGAGCGGTCGAAAATGATCAGCGGATCGGCGACGGCGGCCGCAAGATATTCGCCTGACAGGCGTTGCAGGCCGATCGCCTCGATCGCGGCGGCATTCTCGCCGGACTGGCGCAGGCCTGCGGCTGGCAGCATCGCAGCGACAAGCAACAGGAGCAGCGCCGGCACCAGCACGTAGGCGGAAATATTGGCAAAGGCAAAAGCTGTCAGAACCGCGACGACACCGGCCGCAAGCAGCCAGCGGCTGTTCCACAGCCGGATGGCCATGGCTTGCGCCACACTTGCCTGCTCTGCGCTTTGCTCAGCCATCCGCGCATCCTATAGCCCTCTCGGGCGCTGTCCGGCCGTATGGCAACTTCCTGCTAGACCGGCATGGAGGCTCCCAATAGCATGAGTCCGTAAGCTGGAAAGGGTTCGTCTCGATGAAAAAGGCCAAGGAAAATCCCGCAACAGCGACGTCAGGTCCGCTGAAGATCAGGATCGACGGCAAGGAGCGGGCGTTCGACATCGAGAATCCCGAGCTCCCGGACTGGGTCGAGGACAACAAGCTGACCGCGGGCGGCTACCCCTACGACAAGAAGATGAAAAGCGACGACTATGACGAGACGCTCGAGAAATTGCAGATCGAGCTGGTGAAGGCGCAGGCTTGGCTGCAGGCGACCGGGAAGCGGGTGATGGCGCTGTTCGAGGGCCGCGACGCCGCCGGCAAGGGCGGCACGATCTTCGTGGTGCACCAGTATCTCAACCCGCGCACGGCGCGCAACGTGGCGCTGACCAAGCCAACCCCCACCGAACTGGGACAATGGTACTACCAGCGTTATGTCGATCATTTCCCGACGGCAGGCGAATTCGTCACCTTCGACCGTTCCTGGTACAACCGCGCCGGCGTCGAGCCGGTGATGGGCTTCTGCACGCCCGAGCAGCACGAGAAGTTTCTCGACGAGACGCCGCATTTCGAACGAATGATCGTCAACGACGACATCCATTTCTTCAAATTCTGGCTGAACATCGGCCGGGAAACGCAGCTCGAGCGTTTTCACGATCGCCGCTACAGCCCGCTGAGGAGCTGGAAGTTCTCGCCGATCGATGTCGCCGGCATCACGAAATGGGACGATTACACCAAGGCGCGCGACACCATGTTCGAGCGCACCCACAAGGCATTCGCGCCATGGATCATCGTGCGGGCCAATGACAAGCGCCGCGCGCGGTTGGCGGTGATGCGGCGCATCCTGTTGTCGGTACCCTATGAGGGGCGCGATCTCGATATCATCGGCAAGGAAGACAAGAAGATCATCGGCGAAGGGCCGTCATTCCTCGGCAAGGAAGGCTAGGCCTTCCCGCGCCGCGCGGCCACCTGGCAGCGCGGCGCGTGGCTCTTGACGCGGTTGCTCAGGCCGCGAGCCGGGCGATCCGCTGCAGGCGCCGCAGCGTGGTGTCGTCTTGCAACGCCTGCTGGAACAGCGATATCTCCTGGTCGATGCGGTCGCACAGCGCACCGGTGTTGCCCTTGAGCAGGCCGCGGGTCTGCAGCAGGGCGGCAACCGGCTTCTTGGCGAGCTGCCTGGCGCGGCCAAGTGTCGCCTCCTCCACGCCGTCATGCACGATTTCGGCGACGAGGCCGAGTGCCCTGGCGTCCTCGGCGTGAAGCGTGTCGCCGAGACAGAAGAAGCGGAAGGCGCCGGCATAGCCGAGCTTCTGCGGCGCCAGGATGCTGGTCGCCGCATCCGGCACAAGGCCGAAATCGACGAACGGCACGCGGAACGTGCTTTCATTCGAGGCGATCACCATGTCGCAGTGGAACAGGATGGTGCAGCCGACACCGACGGCATCGCCGTCGACGCAGGCGAGGATGGGCTTGGGGAATGTCGCCAGCGTGCGGAACATGTCGGTGACGGCGGCGATCAGCTTCTGGTGCTTGGTGGCGTCGAGGAATTCGGAAAAGTCGCCGCCGAGGCAGAAGCAGCCTGCCAGGCCACGCAGCACGACGACACGGACCTCGTCATTGTCGGCGGCTTCATGGAACGTCCTGGCAAGGCTTTCATAGGCCCTTCTGTCGAGCACCGGCCGGCCGTCATTCGACGACACGGTGACGATCAGCGTGTGGTTGCGCAGTTCCGGTTGCGGGTGCGGGTTCATGGCGGTCTCCAACCTCATGACGCCCTCCTTTGGCCGAACATGTCGGGATATCCCCGGGCCAGGACGGGAGCGTGGTGGTTGCGGCGCGAACGCACAACGTCCAGCGTGTGCTCATTGAAGGAGAGCAGGGTCGCCACGACCTGCTGATTGCCATAGGTGCGCTGGTAGCCCAACGGCGTCGCCAGGAAATGCAGCTGCAGGGCGCGCAGCACCCACATCGGCTCGAACTCGATGATCACCTTGTCGACACCGCGCTTCAGCCCCCACTCGACGAAGCCGGCGATCAATTCGGTTCCGACGGTCGAGACGCCGCGACGACCATCGCGAAAGCCGGGAGCCACCGCATAGCGGGTCAATTCCCAGATGTTGGGGCCCGATGGTGGCGTTCCTTCGGAAAGGTCTGCCAAGACCTCGGTCAGCAGATGGGGCCGCGTGGTCGGCAACATCCGTTGATAGCCCGCGACTTCGTTGCCTCTGATGACGATCTGATGCACCGCCTCGTCATGGTCGAACTGGTCGACCTCGAATCCGTCCGGCCGCCGCAGGTCCTCCCACCCCATCTCTTCGACAAATATCTGGTAGCGTAGACGATGGACGGCCTCCCAAAGGTCGGGACGTTCCATCAATTCCTGAGTTGTAAGACAAAAAAGCATGCCGTCGTCTCCTGGGTTTAAGAGGAAGATACGGCCGTGCCTCAACGAGAAAATTGCGTGATCACGTAGGCAAGAAATTCTAGGTCGGCACGGCCGACCTAACTAATGTAGCCGCGCCTTATCGCTTCGGCGACGGCCTGGACCCGGTTGACGGCACCGAGTTTGCTTTTGGCGTTAAGAAGATGTTTCTCCGACGTGTGTTCGGAGATGCCGAGGATTTGCGAAATCTCCCATTCCGACTTGCCGACGGCGGCCCATTGCAGGCATTCGCGCTCGCGCGGGGTCAGTTCTATGTGGTCGATGGTCTTGGTCGCCATGGTGTGGATTTGCATGGCGCGGCCAACGGCATAGGTCGAGACCAGCGACACAAGGCCGAACTCGGCCGCCGACAGCTGCACGGCCTCGCCACCCAGCGACACCATGACGATCTGGCCATCGAGCGTGATCAGCGGGAAGGCCAGCCCGTCGCGCAGCTTGAAGGCGCCGGCATCGCCCATCACCTCATCGCTGCTCTTGTCGAAGCTAATGCCCTGGGCGGCTTCGCGCCACTGGAACGGCGCCTGCAGCTGCTTCATGTGGCTGACCACCGGATCGTGATCGACATAGTTGCGCGCCACGTAGCGCTCCAGCCATTCGACAGGCCAGTCGCAAAGCAGCACATGCTGCTTTTGCTGCCCTGTCGGTGTGCCTGGCTGCGGAACGGTTCCCGCCATCAGCGCGGTCAGACCGAAATCCGAGGTTATGCCCAAAAGTTTCTCGCAGACCGCCGCCGCCGTTCCGGCGTGCTGCAGTTGGTCTATGTATTCCAGCGTGCGATCGAATTGACCCATCGCAACATAACCCCATGTTGCCTCATGCATTGAGATCAATGGTCCATGCGTTGTCTGCATTTGGCCACCGACCACGGATTGCAACACGCACATTCTCGGTTGTGGTTCTCGACCCGGGTCCCCCAACCAGGGCAGCCACCGCTGTTTGCAAACGTGCTAAAGCATAGCCTGAAATTGGCGCGTTGAAATCAAAAACCATTGTGCCTGTACCATTTTCGTACCAAAACCGGTGCTAATCGAGGGCGCGGAGTTCTATCGTGGCGTTCCAATGGAGGTTCCTGGTCCTGGCGTCGCTGCTGATCGCGGCACTGCCATCGGCTCCTGCGGCGCGCGCGGCCGAACCGCAGGTACCGGTATTGTGGGACGCCAAGGAGCGGTTGCCGAAGCCCGACCTCTCGGCACTGCCACGGCTGCGATTCCTGACGACCACGGATTTTCCGCCTTTCAATTTCCTCGATGGCGCGGGAAAGCTGTCCGGTTTCCACATCGACCTGGCGCGCGCCATCTGCGCCGAACTCGGCATTGCCGACAAATGCCAGATCCAGGCATTGCCCTGGGGCGAGCTTGAAGGGGCCCTCGAGAAAGGCGAAGGCGAAGCAATCATCGCCGGCATCGCCGCGACGCCGCAATCGCGCCAGACATACGCCTTCTCGCGCTCCTATCTGCCGTTTCCGGCGCGCTTCATCACGCCGAAGAACAAGGCACTTGCCGAACCGGTCTTCGACAAGCTGCGCAGCAAGCGCGTCGGCGTTCTCGCCGGCTCGGCGCATGAGCGCATGCTGCGCGACTATTTCAGCACGGTCCAAATCGTCTCCTTCGACGGACCGGAAGCCCTCTACAGCGATCTCAAGGCGGGCAAGATCGATGCCGCCTTCGGTGACGGCATGCGTTTCGCCTTCTGGCTGGGCGGCTCGGATGCAGCCCGGTGCTGCCGTTTTGCCGGCGGTCCCTATCTGGCGCCCGAATATCTGGGCACGGGCATGGCTATCGCCACACGGGCGGACAATCCGGCGCTGGCCGCAGCGATCGATTACGCGCTGCAGGAGATCTCGATGAAAGGCACCTTCGCCGAATTCTACCTGCGCTATTTCCCGGTCAGTTTTTTCTGATTCAGAGCACGGCCCAGGGTTGTTGAGATTCAGGTCAGGGTGCGCAGCCGCGCCTTGGCCGCGCGGCCGATGGCGGCGACGGTCAGCGTGTCGAGATCGAGCTTGCGGCGGATCAACTGCAGCACCCGGACTTCCTCCATGCGCATTTCGAGATCGACGGCGGCCACTTCGAAGGCGGCGGCGTAGGCGGTGTCGCGCAGGCGCTCCGGCAGGGCGTCGCCAATTTGGGCCAGGACACCCTCGAGGCCATCCTTTTCCTGCAGCAGCTTCTGGCAAGCCTGGGCGACGGGAACCAGGCGGTCCTGCTTGAAATCCTCGAACACCGGCCATGAGCGGACAACGTCGCCGATCCGGGCCAGTTCGACATCGGTCATGTCGCGGTCGGAGGCCGAGGTGATGACCATCAGGTAGATCAGGGCTTCATGCGGGGTCGGCGACGGCATTCTTTACTCCTTGAACGGGTTTCGAAGCTAGGAACGGGGGTCGAAGGTCGCAAGGAAAAAGCGCCCCACGCGTTGACGCTCCGGCCATGCGCGCCTAGAGGACCGGTTGAAAATCGACACTGCGACCATACCGGCGAATGATCTGGCCGGCGAACAATTTGGAAAACGCGACCATGGCGGGATCAAACATAATCGATCTCAACCCCGAACTGCTGGCGGCAGCGGCCGAGAGCAAGGCATGGCCGTTCGAGGAAGCCAAAAAGATCATCGAGCGCTACAAAGGCAGCGACTTCCCCGAGACGATCCTGTTCGAGACCGGCTATGGCCCGTCGGGCCTGCCGCACATCGGCACGTTCGGCGAGGTGGCGCGCACCTCGATGGTGCGCCATGCATTCCGCGTGCTGACACAGGACAAGGTCGCCACCAAGCTGCTGTGCTTCTCCGACGACATGGACGGGATGCGCAAGATACCCGACAACGTGCCGGATCGCGCGGCACTCGAGCCGCATCTGCACAAGCCGCTGTCTTCGGTCCCCAATCCGTTCGGCGGCGACTATGCGAGCTTCGCCGACCACAACAATGCGATGCTCTGCCGCTTCCTCGACACGTTCGGCTTCGACTACGAATTCGCCAGCGCGACGCAGTACTACAAGTCAGGCCGTTTCGACGCCATGCTGCTGCGCGCCGCCGAGCGCTACGACAAGATCATGGCGGTGATGCTGCCGACGCTCGGGCCGGAACGGCAGGCGACCTACAGCCCGTTCCTGCCGATTTCTCCGAAGAGCGGCCGTGTGCTTTACGTGCCGATGAAGCATGTCGACGCCAAGGCCGGCACCATCACCTTCGACGATGAAGGCACCGAGACCACGCTTTCGATCGCCGGCGGCCGGGTGAAGCTGCAGTGGAAGCCGGATTTCGGCATGCGCTGGGCAGCGCTCGGCGTCGATTTCGAAATGTTCGGCAAGGACCATCAGACCAACGCGGTGGTCTATGACCGCATCTGCAACATCCTGGGCGGGCGCGCGCCGGAGCATTTCGTCTACGAGCTGTTCCTCGACGAAAACGGCCAGAAGATCTCGAAGTCGAAGGGCAACGGCCTGACCATCGACGAGTGGCTGACCTATGCGCCGACCGAAAGTCTCGGGCTCTACATGTACCAGCGGCCGCGGCAGGCCAAGAAGCTCTATTTCGACGTCATTCCGAGGGCGGTGGATGAGTATTACACCTTCCTGGGCGCCTACCCCAGGCAGGACTGGAAGGAGCGGCTGGGCAATCCGGTCTGGCACATGCATGACGGCAATCCGCCTGATATCGACATGCCGGTGCCGTTCTCGCTGCTGCTCAACCTGGTCAGCGCCTCCAATGCGCAGAACAAGGACGTGCTGTGGGGCTTCATCTCGCGCCATACGCAAGGCGTGACGCCAAAGACGCATCCCGATCTCGACCAGCTGGTCGGCCACGCCATCCGCTATTTCGACGATTTCGTGCGGCCGACGAAGACCTTCCGTGCGGCCGACGAGGTCGAACGCGAGGCGCTCGAGGCCCTGGACGCGGCACTTGGTGCATTGCCGGCGGATGCCGGCGGCGAAGCGATCCAGAACGCTTCGCTCAATGTGGCGCGCAAGATCGAACGCTATCAGGATCATTCCAAGCAGAGCCCGGAGGGCGGCCCGGGCGTTTCGGGCGCCTTCTTCCAGATGATCTACCAGGTGCTCATCGGCCAGGAGCGCGGTCCGCGCTTCGGCTCGTTCGCCGCGCTCTACGGCGTCGCCGAGACCCGCGCGCTCATTCAGCAGGCGCTGGCTGGTCAGCTGGCTTGAGGGCGCCGTCGACCTCTTCCAGGATCGAGCCCGGCGCCTGAGGCGCCGGGGCTGGCGCGGGCGGAACCGCTGACATGCCGGCCAGGTTCGGCGCCGACCCGAAAATGCCCTTCTTCGCGCTTTGCGCCTTTTCACCGGCCGCGACATAGGGTCCGCCCTTGGCGGCACGCGCCCAGCCATTGTCGACCAGCCATTGGCCGACGTCCTGCTTGCCGATCCGGCACTCCGCCGCGATGCGGTCGCGGCCGCCTTCGGGCGGCACCGTGCAGACCACGGCGCGGCCGCGCAGGAAAGCGCGGAACGCCGTGCGCGCACGAATGCCGCACGGCCAGGACTTGCCGTCGGTGGTGCAGGTCTCGTCCTGCCCGACGGCATCGATGCCGGAGATCGCGACCGAATAGCCTTTCGCCTCGATCAGGCCGGCGGCGGTCGCGACCGGCTGGAACAGCTTGGTGCCATTCCAGTCATCGGGCATCTTCGGCTTGGGCGGCATGGCCAGCGCCAGCTTGCTCAGCGGCTGGCGCGGCTCGACCCGCTCGAGTTCCCCAACGCGCAGTTCCGGCGGCGCGACGACGTCCGGATCGATCGCCCGCGAATGCACCGCCGCCTTTGGCGGTGGCGGAACGGCCGGCGCGGGAATGGCTGAGGTGGCCGGCTCGTCAGACCCGGCATCGGTGCCGGCCTGAGAGATCGTGCCCGCGCCGGGATCGATCTGATCCACCGCGACGGTGCCTTGGCTTCCTTTCAGCGTGCGGCCGCCGGCGACGACCAGGGCCGCCATCACCGGGATCATCAGAACCGCCACAATGAGATGAGGTACCCGCACCAGCCCGACCTACTGGCTTGCCCAGACAATCCGCGCCACCCATTCGACCTCGCGCATGGGAATGTCGCGGTCGGGATGATCGGGATTGAGTGAGACCAGCGCGATCGACTTGACGGTCTGGCGCTCGAGCACCTTGGCCATCACCTCGCCCGATATGGTCTTGACGACGACGCGATCGCCCTTGCGGGTGATGGCTCCCGGCTCGACGATGAGGACGTCGCCATTGCGATAGAGCGGCAGCATGGAATCGCCCTGCACCTGCAGCGCATAGGAGCTTTCGGTCGATTGCGCCGGCAGTTCGACCAGATCCCAGCCCTGCCCGGCCGGAAACCCGGCATCATCGAAGAAGCCACCGGCACCGGCCTGGGCAAAGCCGAGCAGCGGCACGGAGCGCCTGTAGGCGGGCGCAGCGCCTATGCGGCCTTCGATCAGCCCGGTGAATTCGTCGAGCGAGGCACCCGTCGCCTCGATGATCTTGGCCAGTGATTCGGTCGAGGGCCAGCGCGGCCGGCCATCCGAGGACAGGCGCTTCGACTTGTTGAAGGCGGTCGAATCGAGGCCCGCGCGCCTCGCCAGACCTGACGCCGAAAGCGAATAGCGCTCGGCAAGAGCATCGATGGCAGCCCAGACACGCTCATGCGAGAGCAATCTCGCTCTCCTCGAAACAGGAAAAAATGCCTCTTCCTGTCTAGCGCGCATTCGCCGCCATGTCCACCGGGCGCAGGTAGTGTCTTAGTTTGCGGAGCGGCAATGGCGAGAGGCGCGCCTAGCGCTTCCAGCGGCTTTCCGCCTCCTTCTTCGCGATCTCGGCGCGCCGTGCTGGCGTCATATTCTCGGCGCGCTTCTTGCCACCCTTCGAATCAAGCTCTTTGGCGGCGGCGCTCTTGCCGTCGACCTGCAGATCGTCGGCTTCCTCGTCGGTAGCAATGCGCATGGTGCGGACGGCATTGCCGATCACATCGGCGGGGCGCTTTTGACCTTTCGGTCCGGTTGGTATCTTCTACTGACCAACCACCGACGCCGCTGGCCGTCCCGACGTGATAGGATCGGCGTGACGTAGAACGATCCTCCACACGCCATCCTCCCGCCGGAAAATAGTGGTGGTCCGAAGCGCAATCGGCGCCAGTTTATCGGCGCCGCCAACCTTGGATCGGACCCGCTCGATCTCCATGATATAGCCCAAGTCTGCCGTCGCGTACTCGGCAATTCGCTCAAAGCCGATGACCTCGCCATCCCGGTAGTTGGTGGCAGCTCGATCCATGGTCTCAGCAGCCTTTGTCCATCCCCTGGCCGGTGGACCGAACGGGTTCGCGATTATCACGTCATCGCGTCGCGAATACAGGCTTTTCAGGGGCTCAGGATCGCCCTTAACAAAAGCACCCACAGCCAAATGATCCTGTTCGATGACATTCGTGAGGTCGGAGGACAACATTCCAATGCCCATCAAATTTGGCTTTCCCAAACAAAATCATACCGCATCGGAAGGGCAAGAGCGAGCAGCGCGTAAAGGCCGCCGGATTTCAAACTGAGACACTACCCGGGCGCAGCTGGCGGATCGCTAACAAAACTGCGTGCCGCCACGCCCAGACGGCGCGCCCTTGGCCGCGCGAAGAGCGCGGTTTCAGCGGTCGATGGTCGGAGATCAGCCTATCCGGGCGCAGGCCCTGATGGGAGGTTATGAACATCCGCTTGGCCACGGCTGCGTGCCGTGGCCATCATGCGCAAAATGAACGTGCTATGGCGTCCCTTGTGTGTCGGCCAGCCTTTGTGTTTCGGCCGGCGTCAGGCGGCCTGTTTCACGTCGCCCTTGGCGTAGGGGTCGAAGCGCTGGTAGAAAGTTTCGCCCTTTTCGGCCATGTCGAGGAGCAGCTTGGGCGCCTTGAACTCGGCGCCGTATTTCTTCTGCAGTCCCTTGGCGATCTTGACGAATTCCTTGGCGCCAATGCCGTCGATATAGGACAGCGCGCCGCCAGTGTAGGGCGCGAAGCCGAAGGCCAGGATCGAGCCCACATCGGCCTCGCGAGGATCGGTGACGATGCCTTCCTCCATCACCCGCGCCGCTTCCAGCGCCGTGGTGACCAACAGCCGTTGCTGCAGCTCCTCGTAATCGACCTTCTCGGGCGCAAGCTGCGGATAGAGGTCCTTCAGTCCCGGCCACAGCTTCTTCTTGGCCGGCTTGGCCGGATAATCGTAGAAACCCTTGCCGTTCTTGCGGCCGAAGCGGCCATGGTCGTCGACCATGGTGTTGATCAGCGCCATCTGCTTGGGGTCGACGGCCTTGTCACCGAGATCCCTGCTGGTCTGCTTCATGATCTTCTGGGCAAGGTCGATCGCCGTCTCGTCGGTCAGCGCCAAGGGACCGACCGGCATGCCGGCGGCCTTCGCCGCATTCTCGATCATCGGCGCGGGCACGCCCTCGATCAGCATCTTGTAGGCTTCCGACATGTAGCGCAGCACGCAGCGGTTGACGTAGAAGCCGCGCGTGTCGTTGACGACGATCGGTGTCTTCTTGATGGCTCGGACAAAGTCGATCGCGGTGGCGAGCGCCTTGTCGCCGGTCTTCTTGCCCAAAATGATCTCGACCAGCATCATCTTGTCGACCGGCGAGAAGAAGTGGATGCCGACAAAATTCTTCGGCCGAGCCGAATTCTTCGCCAGCGAGGTGATCGGAATGGTCGAGGTGTTCGACGCGAAGATCGCGGACGACTTAAGCACGGCTTCCGCCTGTTCTGTGGCGGCCTTCTTGACGGCCGAATCCTCGAACACCGCCTCGACCACGAGGTCGCAGCCGGCAAGATCGGCATAATCGGCTGTCGGCGTGATCAGCGACAGGAGCTTGTCCTTCTCCTCCGGCTTGGCGCGGCCCTTCCTGACCTGATCCGAGACCAGGCTGTCCGAATGCGCCTTGCCCTTTTCGGCCGACTCCATGTCGCGGTCGAGCAGCACCACCGGAATGCCGGCCTTGGCCGTGACATAGGCGATACCGGCGCCCATGAAGCCGGCGCCGAGAATGCCGATCTTCTTGAACTTGGTTTCCGGCACGCCGTCCGGGCGGCGGGCGCCCTTGTTCAGTTCCTGCAGTGACACGAACAGCGAGCGGATCATCGCCGCCGCTTCCCTGGTCTGCATGATCTCGGTGAAATAGCGCTGTTCGATTCTCAGAGCGGTGTCGAACGGCACCAGCAGGCCTTCATAGACGCATTTCAGGATGGCGGCGGCGGCCGGATAATTGCCATAGGTCTCGCGACGAAGGATGGCGATGGCCGGCGGCCACAGATTGAAGCCGGCCGGCGAATAGATCTGACCGCTGGGCAGCCTGAAGCCCTTCTCGTCCCAGGGCTGGACGGCTTTCAGTCCGTTCCTGATCATGGCCTTTGCAGTCTCGACCAGCTTGGCCGGCTCGGCGATCTCGTGGATCAGGCCCATGGCCTTCGCCTTCTGCGGCGACAGATTCTGGCCGGAGGTCAGCATCTGCAGCGCCTGCTGCTGATCGGTCAGCCGCGGCACGCGCTGGGTGCCGCCGGCGCCGGGGAAGATGCCGACCTTGACTTCCGGCAGGGCCATCTTGACCTTGTCTGAATCGGCGGCGACGCGACCGTGGCAGGCCAGCGACAATTCGAAGGCGCCGCCCATGCAGGTGCCGTTGATCGCCGATACCCAGGGCTTGCCCGATGTTTCGAGCTTGCGCCACAGACCGCTCATGCGACCGGCATTGTCGAACAGCAGCTTTGCCGCCTTCTCCGGGTCCTTGGTCTTTTCCCTGGCGAACACGGCAAGCATCTTCTGCAGCATGGTCAGATCAGCGCCGCCGGAGAAGCTGTCCTTGCCCGAGGTGATCACCGCACCCTTGATGCCGGCGTCGGCCACCACCTGGTCGATGATCTTGTCGAGTTCGCCCATCACCTCCTCGGTGAACACGTTCATCGAGCGATCCGGCATGTTCCAGGTGACGAGCGCAATGCCGTCAGCGTCGGTATCGAGGGTGAAATTGATGTAGCTCATTGTTTCTCTCCCCGTCAGACGCGTTCGATGATCGTTGCGGTGCCCATGCCGGCGCCGATGCACAGCGTCACCAGCGCGGTGTTCAGATCGCGGCGCTCGAGTTCGTCCAGCACCGTGCCGAAGATCATCGCGCCGGTGGCGCCGAGCGGATGGCCCATGGCGATGGCGCCGCCATTGACGTTGATCTTGTCGTGCGGGATCTCGAAAGCCTGCATGTAGCGCAGCACCACCGAGGCGAAGGCCTCGTTGAGCTCGAACAGGTCGATGTCCGACAGCTTCATCTTGGCGCGCTTCAGGAGCTTCTCGGTGACATCGACCGGGCCGGTGAGCATCAGCACCGGCTCGGAGCCGATATTGGCGAAGGTGCGGATGCGCGCGCGGGGCTTGAGGCCCATCGCCTTGCCGGCCTTCTTCGAGCCGAGCAGCACGGCCGCCGCGCCGTCGACGATACCGGACGAGTTGCCGGCGTGGTGGACGTGGTTGACCTCTTCCACCTCGGGGTGCTTCTGCACCGCGACCGCATCGAAGCCGCCCATTTCGCCGGGCATGACGAAGGATGGGTTGAGCGATGCCAGCGACTGCATGTCGGTCGAAGGCCGCATGTGCTCGTCATGATCCAGAATAGTCAGGCCGTTCTGGTCCTTGATCGGAATGACCGAATTCTTGAAGCGGCCGTCGGACCAGGACTTGGCGGCCCGCTTCTGGCTTTCGACCGCATAGGCGTCGACGTCGTCACGGGAGAAACCGTATTTGGTGGCGATCAGGTCGGCCGAGATGCCTTGCGGCACGAACCAGCCGGGCAGGCCGACCGAAGGATCCATGAACCAGGCGCCGCCAGAGGCACCCATGCCGACGCGCGACATGGATTCGACACCACCGGCGATGACGATCTCGTCGGCGCCCTGCGCAATCTTGGCGGCGCCGAAATTGATGGCGTCGAGACCGGAGGCGCAGAAGCGCGAGATCTGCATGCCAGGCGCCTTGGTGTCGTAGCCGGCCTCGAAGGCGGCGGCGCGCGGAATGACCGAACCCGCCTCGCCGACCGGATCGACGCAGCCGAAGATGATGTCGTCGACGGTGCCGGTGTCCAGCCCGTTGCGGTCGCGCAGCGCTTCCAGCGTCTTGGCGGCAAGCCGCACCGCCGGCACTTCGTGCAGCGATCCATCCTTCTTGCCCTTGCCGCGCGGCGTGCGCACGGCGTCATAGACGTAAGCTTCGGCCATTTTCGTGCTCCTTGGGTTTGCCGGTCGCCGCTCTCAGAGCGAGCGGCCGATCAGCAATTTCATGATCTCGTTGGTGCCGCCGTAGATGCGCTGGACGCGAGCGTCGCGGAACATGCGGGCGATCGGATATTCATTCATGTAGCCATAGCCGCCGTGCAGTTGAAGGCATTCGTCGACGACTTTTCCCTGCAGGTCGCTCAGCCAGTACTTGGCCATCGAGGCCGTCACGGGATCGAGGCCGCCATTGATGTGGCGGGTGACGCAGTCATTGTAGAAGACGCGGCCGATCGTCGCCTCGGTCTTGAGCTCGGCCAGCTTGAACTGGGTGTTCTGGAAATCGATGATCGCCTTGCCGAAGGCCTTGCGTTCCTTGACGTAGTCGATGGTCAACGCCAGCGCCCGCTCGATCATGGCAATGGCGCCTGTGCCGATCTGCAGCCGCTCCTGCGGCAATTGCTGCATCAGCTGGATGAAGCCCTGCCCTTCTTCGTGGCCGAGCAAATTGGAGGTCGGGACGCGCACGTCGTTGAAGAACAGTTCCGACGTGTCGTTGGCCTTCAGGCCGATCTTGTCGAGGTTGCGGCCGCGCTCAAAACCTTCGACCTCGTCGGTCTCGACGACAATCAGCGAGGTGCCCTTGGCACCCTTTTCCGGATCGGTCTTGGTGACGACGATGATGAAGTTGGCCAGCTGGCCGTTGGTGATGAAGGTCTTGGAACCATTGATCCTGTACTGGTTGCCGTCCTTCTCGGCCCGCGTCTTGACGCCTTGCAGGTCGGAGCCGGCGCCCGGTTCGGTCATGGCGATGGCGCCGATCAGCTCGCCGGTGGCGAGCTTCGGCAGCCACTTCTTCTTCTGCTCCTCGGAGCCGTAGTGGAGGATGTAAGGGGCGACGATCGAATTGTGCAGGCCGATGCCAAAACCATCGACGCCGACATGGCCGATCGCCTCGATGATGGCGCTCTCATGCGCGAAGGTGCCGCCGGAACCGCCATATTCCTCCGGCATCGAGGCGCAGAGCAGGCCGGCGGCGCCGGCCTTGCGCCAGCTCTCGCGGTCGACCATCTCGTTCTTCTCGAACTCGTCGTAGCGCGGCGCGATCTCCTCCGACATGAAGCGGGTTGCCATGTCGTAGAGCATGCCGACCTCGTCCGCCGCCCAGGCGGGCTTGGGAAGGCCAAGTATTTCGGCGGGGCTGGTCATGTGGATATGGTACTCCTCCCAGAGCGCATCGTCAGCGTTGACGCCGGCGCACGTCACGCTGGCCTCAACCGCCCTCCCCCCGAGGGAGAGGGCAACCATCTTTAGAACGCTTCCGCAGGCAGGGCCATCAGCGTGTCCGCGCCGCTCGAAATACGGGCGAGATGCGCCGACGTCTCCGGCATGATCCGCTCCATGAAGAAGCGCGCCGTCACCACCTTGTTGTCGTAGAAGGACTGGGTGCCGTTGGCGCCGGTCTTGCCCTGAGCTGCCTTGGCCATCTGCGCCCACATGTAGCCCAGAGCAACAAGGCCGAAGAGGTGCATATAGTCGGTCGAGGCCGCGCCGGCATTGTCGGGCTTGGCCATGCCGTTCTGCACCAGCCACATGGTCGCCGCCTGCAGATCGTTCAGGCCCTTCTTCAACCCCTTGGTGAAGGGCGCCATCTTCTCGTCGGCGCGGTTCTCCTCGCAGAATTCGCCGACCTCCTTGAAGAAGGCCTGGATGGCGCGGCCGCCATTCAGGCCGAGCTTTCGGCCGACGAGGTCGAGCGCCTGGATGCCGTTGGCGCCTTCATAGATCATGGCGATGCGGGCATCGCGCACGAACTGGCTCATGCCGTGCTCTTCGATATAGCCGTGACCGCCGAACACCTGCTGCGCCATGACGGCGTGGTCGAAGCCCTTGTCGGTGAGCACGCCCTTGACCACCGGCGTCATCAGGCCGGTGTAGTCGTCCGCCGCCTGGCGGTCCTTGTCGTCGGCGGAGCGATGCGCGATGTCGGACTTGATCGCCGTCCACAGCGCCAGCGCACGGCCGGCCTCGTTGAAGGCCTTCATGGTCATCAGCGAGCGGCGGATGTCAGGATGGACTATGATCGGGTCGGCCTTCTTGTCCGGCGCCTTGGCGCCTGAGAGCGAACGGCCCTGCAAGCGGTCCTTGGCGTAGGCAACGGCGTTCTGGTAGGCGATCTCCGACAGCGAAAGCCCTTGCAGGCCGACGCCGAGGCGGGCCTCGTTCATCATCGTGAACATCGCCTTGAGGCCGCCATTCTCCTCACCGAGCAGCGTGCCTTCGGCCTCGTCATAGTTCATGACGCAAGTCGAATTGCCGTGGATGCCCATCTTCTCCTCGATCGAGCCACAGGAGAGCGTGTTGCGTTCGCCCGGATTGCCCGCAGCATCGAGCTTGAGCTTCGGCACGATGAACAGCGAGATACCCTTGACGCCTTCCGGCGCGCCCTCGATGCGGGCCAGCACCAGATGGACGATGTTGTCCGACATGTCGTGCTCGCCGGCCGAAATGAAAATCTTTTGGCCCGAGATCTTGTAGGTACCGTCGCCGTTCGGCACCGCCTTGGTGCGCAGCAGGCCGAGATCGGTGCCGCAATGCGGTTCGGTCAGGTTCATGGTGCCGGTCCAGGAGCCCTCGACCATCTTCGGCAGCCATTTGGCCTTCTGCTCGTCGGTGCCGTGGGTGATGATCGCCGCGATGGCGCCCTGGGTCAGGCCCGGATACATCATCAGCGACATGTTGGCCGAGACCATGTATTCGGCGACGGCGGTGTGCACGGCATAGGGCAGGCCCTGGCCGCCAAACTCGACCGGCGCCGCCAGCCCCATCCAGCCGCCTTCGCGATACTGGTCGAAGGCCTCCTTGAAGCCTTTGGGCGTGGTCACCGAGCCGTCGTCGTGACGCACGCAGCCTTCCATGTCGCCGACGCGGTTGAGCGGATGCATGACGTTTTCGGCGAGCTTGGCGCCTTCGGCCAGGATCGCTTCCAGCACGTCGGGCGTGGCGTCGGCAAATCCGGGAAGGTTCGAATAGCGCTGATAGCCCAGCACCTCGTTGAGTACGAACAGCGTATCCTGGACCGGCGCCCTGTATGTCGGCATGCTTTTTCTCCACCCTGCGGACCTGGTCCGAAAGCCCCCGAATTGATGTCAGGGCAGCATGCAGACCCGTGTTGAAGTCGGGATAGCAAAAATTGACGTTTGCGTAAACGTCAATTTTTTGATGCGACAAGATTTCCCGACCACCCAGCTTGGGGAAGCTAGAGTGTTTCACCGTTTCACGGAAACGGCGAAACGCTCTATCTCATTGTTTTAACGCAAGTCCGGACGGAAAACCGCTCACACTTTTCCTGGAATTGCTCTAGCGGCGCGACGTCAAGCAGGCCAGCGCCGAAGGAACCAGTCAGGCGGATGCAGGCAACGAAAAAGCCGCGCGGCAGAGCCAACGCGGCTTTGATGGTCGAGACTCCGACGAAGTCGGAACCGGTAGATTGCTTCAGCTCGCGACGCTTGCATGTGGAGCCGTGCGTTCGGCCAACATCTGGCGCACCGCGGACATCGAGCCGGAGAGCTCGTTGATGGCGTCATCGATCAGCGCCCGCTGCTTCTGCAGGCGGGCGAGCTGCTTCTCCGACTTGTCCAGCGCCAGCCGCAGCTGCTTGGTGTTGGAACCGGTCGGATCGTAGAGATCCATCATCTGCTTGACGTCGCGCAGCGAGAACCCGACCTTGCGGCCGAGCAGGATCAGCTTCAGGCGGGCCTTGTCGCGGCGCGTGTAGAGACGGGTGGAGCCGTCGCGCTGCGGGTTGAGCAGGCCCTTGTCTTCGTAGAAACGCAGCGTGCGCAGCGTCACGCCGTATTTCTTGGCCATTTCGCCGATGCGGGCGAGGTCCTCGCCGGCTTCGACAGATACATTATTGGTATTGGCCGCGGTCTCGCCGGCCGAGATAAGCTTCATGGTCACTGGCTTTCCCCGTCTGGTGGCGTCGCGGTCCTGGACCATGCGTCGCCTGACTGGAAGCGGGGGCGTGCTTCCAGTCGTGGTTTCGACAAACAAAATCGCAAACAGCACACTCAAATGCGCCTTTTACGTTTACGTCAATTCTATACCGATAGCCGCCTCATGACGCAAGGGGCGTTCTGTGAAGGTGCTTTATGCCGCACCGTGGCAGCGAGAGCGAACTTCCTTCCAACTTCTTAAGCTTGGTTAACGCGTTGTTTACCACGTTGGGGGAAATGTGGGCGCGTCGGCTACCCGTGTTTATCCTGTATCGAATTTTTCACGGTTTTCGGAGCGCGGGTGAAACCCCGGGAAGCTTGTCTTCCACCGTGGAAGCGCGGTCGCCTTCGTTCCGGCAGGGACTTGGGGAGCTGGTCGCAAGCCGGCCAATCTGAAAGACGGACGCACCGATGAACAGCAAGCGGTCCTATCTCGACACACTCAACGCCGGCAGGCAGCGCAAGCCGCAGACCACGCTCGAGCAACTGAACCGCTCGCTGGAGACGCTGGAACAGCGGCTGGGGCAGACCCGCGAGGAGGTGACGGCACGTCCCGCTCCGCGCCAATACGGCGCGGACCCGCGCTATCCCGCCGTCGACCCGCGTTATCCAGCCGCCCAGCCAACCGGTCAGCAGCGCTGGTATGAGGAACCGCGGCCGGCGGCGCGCCCGCAGACCCCGGCGCCAGCCCCCGCCTTCGACCAGAACTACCAGGCCATCGCCCGTGACATCGACCGCGTGCGCGGCCAGGAAGACAGCGTCGCCATGGTCGGCAAGATTGCCGGCGAATTGCGCGGCATGCGCGAGGAACTGCGCCACCAGATGACGGCGGGCCTGCAGCGCGAATTCGATGCGCTGCGCAAGGATATCGACCGCGCCTTCCAGGCCAACGCCAGGTCCGGCACAGCGGGCAAGGGCAGTGCCGAACTCGGCGTCGAATTCGAACGGCTTTCCGGCGCCATCAAGTCGCTGTCGGAGAAAAGCGACGACAGAAGCGTCAACATGCTGCGGCTGGAACTCGAGCAGGTGAAGGCCGCGCTCGACACGCTGGCGCGCGAGGAGAGCGTGCAGAAGGTCGACCGCCGCTGGGACGATTTCGACCGCCGCTGGACGGCTTTCGAGGACCGCGTCGACGCCGACCAGCGCAAGCGCTCCGACGACCCCGCCCTTGCGGCCCTGACCGACCGGCTGGAGCAGATCAGCAACGCCGTCAACAATCTGCCTGAATCGCTGTCGTTGCGCTCGCTCGAGGAAAAGGTGCGCACGCTGGCCGGCGCCGTCGAACACTTCGCGGGCCAGCAGGACAATCGCGGCGGCGACACGCTTGCCATGATCGATGAGCGGCTGGACGAGATTTCCCGCGCCATCGTTGCCTCGACCGTCGCGGCACAGGCCAATTCCGTCGACCACGAAGCCTTCGACCGTATCGAGAAGCGCATCGACTCGCTCGCCCGGCAGATCGAGGAGGTGGCGCAGGATCGCCCCGGCAACGCGGTCATGGATCGCCTGAGCACCCTGTCGAGCCGCGTCGACGAACTCGCCGGCCGCGCTAATTTGCCCGAACAGGCGATGGAACGGCTGGCCAAGCAGATCACCCTCATCGCCGACAAGATCGACCAGGCGCCGGCCATGCCCGACGCCGACTACATCTTCCACGGGCTCGAGCAGCGCTTCGACGTGCTGTCCGGCATGATGGAACGCCGCCAGGGCGATGCCATCGAACAGGGCAACATGCTGTTTCGCGATCTCGAGCGCCGTCTCGACGAGGTTGCCGACCGGCTCGACCAGCGCCTCGCGCCGCAGATCGACAGCGCCGGCATCATGGAAGCCATCGACGCCCGCTTCACCGCACTCGCCACGCGCATGGAGAGCCGCGCCGCCGATCCCGCCGGCGAAGCGGCGATCCGTGGACTGGAAAGCCGGCTCGAGGACATTTCCAGCCGGCTCGACGCCTCGGCGGCCCAAGTGGCCGGCATCGATCCGGCGCTGATCCGCAGCCTGGAGGCACAGGTCGCCGGCCTGTCCGCCCATCTGTCCAGGCCCAGCACGCCGCTGCCGGAATTCGAGGACATCAGCCCGCGCCTCGACGAAATCGAGAAGGCGCTGGCCGGCACCCGCGATTCCATCCTCGGCGCGGCACGCGAAGCGGCCGAGAACGCGGTGCGTTCGCTGGCCGGGTCGAACGCCAATGCGTCGGCGGTTTCCGGACTCGCCCAGGACCTGAAAACGCTGGAAACGCTGACGCGGCGCTCCGACGAGCGCAATTCGCGAACTTTCGAGGCCATCCACGACACGCTGCTCAAGATCGTCGACAGGCTGGGTTCGCTGGAAACCAACGAGCCGTCCGAAGCGGTGAGCGAGCTCCTGGCCACGCGCCAGGACGAGGCGGCCGGCAAGCGCCGCACACGAACCGCCAAGATGGCTGTCGAAGCGCCGTCGATGGATATCGACGAGCCGATGCTGCTGAGCGGCGACATGGCCGATCTCGATGCCCGCGCCGCCGCCATAATGCGTAACGAGGGCGCGCGTGGCGACCTGGGTACGCGTGGCGACCCGGGTACGCGTGGCGAGCTGGGCACGCGAACGCCGGCGGAAGCCGCCGCCGCCGCCGCTATGGCCGCACTCGGTTCCGACACCATCGCCGAGAAGGACCAGCCGGCAGGCCGCAAATCGATGTTCGGCGGGCTGGCCCGCGCCTTCAAGGGCAAGAAGGTGGCGGCGGACGTCCCGCCGCTGGCCGGTTCGCCGCCGAGCAGCGATATTCCGACGGTCGATCTTGACGAGCCGCTCGACCCGAAAGTGGCCAACCGCCCGCTGGAGCCAGGCTCCGGCGCGCCCGACCTCAATGCCATCATGAAGCGGGTTCGCGACGAGCGCGGCCAGCCGGCAAAGCTTGGCGAAAGCGACGCCGCCAAATCGGATTTCATCGCAGCCGCGCGGCGCGCCGCGCAGGCCGCCGCCGCGGAGGCCGACGCCCTGAAGCGCCAGTCGACGGTGAAAGGCCCGGTGAAGGCGCTCAGGATCGGCGACCTGCTCAAGGCGCGGCGCAAGCCGATCCTGATGGCGGCGGCGGCGATCATGCTGGCGCTTGCCGGCCTGCAGCTCGGCAAGGCGTTCCTCTCTGATCCCGTTCAGGTGGCAAACAACGACGCCGCACCGGTCGTTGCCGCGCAGCCGGTGCAGACTGCATCCGTCGACACGGCGAGCCAGCCGAAGGCGGAAGCCCAGCCGGCAGCGACGGACGACGAGCCGGCCCGTGCCGTCAGGCAGGCCGAGCAATCCGCGCCCACGACCAAGGACGACATGGTGGCGCAGACCGCCATGGCGATGCCGTCGGACACGGACGCAATGGCGAATACGGCGCCGGTTGCAGAGCCCGCTGCTCCTGCCGCCTCTTCCGGCCCCATGGCTTCGGCCGCTCCAGCACCAGTTGCGCCTATCGCCGCGCCCCCTATGGATGCGACGGCTTCAGAGCCGGCCGCTGCTACCGGCGGTGCGCAAGCGACGGATACCGATACCCAGCCGGTCGCAGCGCCAACGGCGGCCAACGACGCCATCGCCAAGGACACGACCGGTGCCGTTGCACCGACGGCTGCCCCTGCGACAGCAGCCGCGGCCAAGTTCGACATTCCGGCCGATGCCGGCCCGGCCGCGCTGCGCGATGCCGCCGCTGGTGGCGACGCCAAGGCGCTGTTCGAGATCGGCTCGCGCTACGCGGAATCTCGCGGCGTCAAGGAAGACATGGCGGCAGCCGCCAAATGGTACGAGAAATCGGCGGAACTCGGTTTCGCCCCGGCCGAATACCGCATCGGCAATTTCTATGAGAAGGGCATCGGCGTCGCCCGCGACATCAAGAAGTCGAAGACCTGGTACCAACTGGCCGCCGAGCAGGGCAATGCCAGCGCCATGCACAATCTGGCCGTGCTGTTCGCCATGGCCGCCGATGGCGTGACCGACAATGAATCGGCCGCGCACTGGTTCCAGGAGGCCGCCGATCTCGGCGTCAAGGACAGCCAGTTCAATCTCGGTATCCTGGCCGCCAAGGGCGTCGGCATGAAGCAGAACCTCGAGGAATCCTACAAATGGTTCGCTCTCGTCGCCAAGACCGGCGACAAGGACGCTGCCGCCAAGCGCGACGAGATCGCCAATGCGCTGCGGCCCGAACAGCTCGAGCGGGCACGCGCCGCGACCGAACTGTGGAAGGCCAAGCCGCTCAATGCGGCGACCAATTCGGCCGACATTCCCGAATCCTGGCAGGAAGGCACGCCGCAGACGACCGCCGGCATCGACATGAAGAAGGCGGTCAAGAACATCCAGCTCATCCTCAACAAGAACGGCTATGACGCCGGCGGCGCCGACGGCGTCATGGGCGAGAAGACCAAGACCGCGATCATCGCTTTCCAGACCGACAACAAGCTGCCGGCGACCGGCGCCGTCGATGAAAAACTGGTGCGGGCGCTGCTGGCGCGCAAATAACAGAGAAGCGTCGTTTCCACGACGCTCTTGCCACACATTTGCCTGTTAACTGATTGAGATATTTTTTGTTTCGACGCGGCGACGAGGTTTGACCTCGCCGCCGCGTCGGCGCAAGGAAAAATTGGCTTTTCGGTGCGAGACTGCCCAGAACGGCTGTATTCGCCGACAGGCAAACTGATCGAGACTGACGGGTGGGCATCTATCTCCCGATTGCGGAAATTTCCGTCAACGTCTTCGTGCTGCTGGCCATGGGCGCTGCGGTGGGCTTCCTGTCGGGCATGTTCGGCGTCGGCGGCGGGTTTCTCATCACGCCACTCCTGATCTTCTACAACATCCCTCCGGCGATCGCGGTCGCCACCGGCGCCAACCAGGTCATCGCCTCGTCGGTCTCGGGCGTGCTGTCGCACATGAAGCGGGGCACGCTCGACTTCAAGCTCGGCGGCGTGCTTCTGGCCGGCGGCATCATCGGCTCCACCGCCGGTATCTACGTGTTCGCCTTGCTGCGCCGACTTGGTCAGCTCGACCTGTTCATCTCGCTGCTCTATGTCGTGCTGCTCGGCACGGTCGGCGGGCTGATGCTGGTCGAAAGCATCAATGCGCTGCGCGCCACACGCAGCGGCGCCGCGCCGGTGCTGAAGAAATCCGGCCAGCACAACTGGATACACCGGCTGCCGCTGAAGATGCGCTTCAGGGCGTCGAAACTGTTCGTCAGCGTCATCCCGGTGCTCGGCCTTGGCGCCGGCATCGGCTTCCTGTCGTCGATCATGGGTGTCGGGGGCGGCTTCATCATGGTGCCGGCGCTGATCTATCTGCTCAAAGTGCCGACCAATGTCGTTATCGGCACCTCGCTGTTCCAGATCATCTTCACGTCCGCCTACACCACGCTGGTACACGCCACCACGAACCAGACGGTCGACGTCGTGCTGGCCTTCCTGCTGATGGCGGGCGGCGTCGCCGGCGCGCAATATGGCGCCAAGGCCGGCCAGAGGCTGCGCGGCGAGCAGCTCAGGGCGCTGCTGGCCTTGCTGGTGCTGGCTGTGGCGATCAGGCTGGCCATCGATCTTTTCGTCACCCCGCCCAATCTCTATTCGCTGTCCAGCGCGGGCCTCAACTGATGGCGGGCCCGAAGGCATTCGCAGGCGCCATCCTCCTGTCACTGCTTACCGCCGCCGCGCCGGCGAAGGCACAGACGCCGCTGACGGAAGGCATCCAGATCGGTCTCTCCACCGACAATGTCTCGATCACCGCCGGTTTTTCCGGCGCCGACCTGACCATCTTCGGCTCGCTGGAAAATCCCGACCCGCTGGTCGCCCGCCAGGGCCGCTACGACGTCATCGTCGTGCTCGAAGGGCCACCCAAGCCGGTGGTGGTACGCCGCAAAGACCGGGTGCTCGGCGTCTGGGTCAATCTGGACTCCGAAACCTTCGAGAACGTGCCGGTCTCCTATTCGGTGGCGACGACGCGGCCGCTGCAGGACATCACCGAACCAAACAGCTACAAGCAACTGTCGCTCGGGGCCTCCAACCTCTACATGCAGCCCGCCGACGCCGGCGACGGCCCGGCAACGATCGAGGAATTCACCGCGGCGCTGCGCGAACGCAAGGGCGCAGCCGGCCTCTACAGCGAGAATGTCGGCGGCGTGCAGTTCCTGTCGCAGAACCTGTTCCGCGCCACCGTCAGGCTGGCACCGAATGTGCCGGTCGGAACCCATAAGGCCCGCGCTTTCCTCTTCAAGAGCGGCCTGTTCATCAAGGAAAGCTCAGCCCAGCTCGAAATCCGCAAGTCCGGCTTCGAACAGTCGATCTTCCGGGTCGCCCATGACTACTCCTTCCTCTACGGCGTCTTCGCCATATCGCTGGCCATGCTGACGGGCTGGCTCGGCAGGCTGATCTTCCGCAAGGATTGAGCGGCCAAAAGGGGTTTCCCTTTCCCGCGTCATGCTATAGACCGCACCTCCCCGCCCAACGGGCAAGCACGCACAATTCAATTCGGCAGAGCGGTCCGGTCGCCCGGAACCACAGCGCACGCTTCTCCCGCGAGCGCCGATCCGCTGTCTGCCGCCAATGACAGGAGGCTGCCTTGCGACCAGCATTCGCCGGTATCGACTTCGGCACTTCGAACTCCACGGTCGGCGTGGTCCGCAACGGGCAGCCCCACCTCGTCGCGCTCGAAGGCGGCCAGGTCACGCTGCCCAGCGCGGTGTTCTTCAATTTCGAGGACGGCCGCATCTGTTTTGGCCGCCAGGCCATCGCCAACTACACCGACAGCGTGGAAGGCCGGCTGATGCGCTCGCTGAAGAGCGTGCTGGGCAGCTCGCTGGCGCATGAGAAGACGCGCATCAAGGCGCGCTCGATCGGCTTCATGGAGATCATCGGCCTGTTCCTCGGGCATCTCAGAAAGAAGCTTGAAGAAGATGGCGGCGATCTGGTCGAGACCGTGGTGCTCGGCCGTCCGGTGCAGTTTGTCGATGACGACCCACAGGCCGACGCGAACGCGCAGAGCGACCTGGAAAAGGCCGCGCATGCCCAGGGCTTCAAGCACATCGCCTTCCAGTTCGAGCCGATTGCCGCGGCGCTCGACTACGAGCAGAGGGTGACGCGCGAGGAGCTGGCGCTGATCATCGACATGGGCGGCGGCACGTCCGACTTTTCAGTCGTGCGCGTCTCGCCTGAACGTGCCCGACTGCCGGACCGCAAGGACGATATCCTGGCCAGCCGGGGCGTCCATATCGGCGGTACGGATTTCGACCGGCTGCTCAGTATTGCCCATGTGATGCCGCAGCTCGGCTATTTGACCCAGACCAAGGACGGTAAGCGCAATCTGCCAGCCAGCTACTTCATCGATCTCGCGACATGGCAGCGCATCAACCTGGTCTACACCGCCAAGGCGATGACGCATCTGCGCCAGATCCGTTACGAGGCCGCGCGCGCCGACCTGGTCGATCGCTTCATCCACATTGTCGAGCACCGTTATGGGCACGCTTTGGCGGCATTGGTGGAAAAAGCCAAGATAGAGTTGACCGACCTGTCATCGGCCGAAGTCGCGGTGAGGCTATCCGACGTGGAGTTCGCCGCCGAAATCGCGCGTGACGGGCTGGACGCCACCATCGCCCGGGACATCGGGCGGGTCACCGCAACGGTGGCTGAGACCATGCGGGACGCGCAGGTCAAGCCGTCCGACATCACCGCGGTGTTCCTGACCGGCGGCTCGACCGCGATCCCGCTGGCAAGACGCGAAATCCTGGCGCTGGTGCCGCAGGCTTCGGTCATCGACGGCGACATGTTCGGCTCGGTCGGGCTTGGCCTGGCACTGGATGCGCAACGGAAGTTCGGCTGATCAGGCTGAACCGCTTCGGGTCGTCTCGGCGCCGAGATGCGCCTTCAGCGCCATCTGGGCCAGGCTTGCCTGGCGGTCGCGGTGGGTGATCATGGCGAAGTCGCGTTTCGGCAGTTCGAGCGGCACGGACCGCAGGCTGCCTTCGGCGACGGCGCGTCCGACGACGAGCTCCGAAATGATGGTGGCGCCGGCACCCGCCTCGACCGCCTGGCGAACCGCCTCGTTGCTTGGGAGCACCAGGAACACCTGCAAATCGGCAAGCGAAATCCCCTCACGCCGCGCCAGATCCTCCAGCACCTCGCGCGTGCCCGACCCGCCCTCGCGGATGATCCAGCGCAGGCCCCTGATGTCGGGACGGCCCGGCGCGGTTTCGACGATTTCGGGATGTGACGCGGCAACCACCAGCATCAACCGGTCGGTATCGACCTTGGCCCGGCGCAATATGTCGGATTCGGTGCGCCCCTCGACCAGGCCGAGATCGGCGGTTCCATCCAGCACGCTGGCCTCGACCTGCCTCGTGTTACCGATGCTGACGCTCAGCCGCACCGCGGGATAGGCCTCGTGAAAGGACGCCAGCCGGCGCGGCAGCCAGTAGCTGGCGATGGTCAGGCTGGCGGCGATGGAGAGGCTGCCGGCGACCGTCTGCGAGACATGTTCCAGCACATTGCGCGCGGCGGCGGCCCGCTCCAACACGGCCTTTGCCTCCGGCAGGAACCGGTGGCCGGTCTGGGCAAGCTCGATGTTGCGGCCGACGCGGTTGAACAGATGGACGCCGTGCTGCTCTTCAAGCGCGCGAATGGCGGCCGATGCCGCCGACTGGGAGATGCCCAGAAGCTCCGCCGCCTTGGTCATGTGGCCGCGTTCGGCGACGGCGACGAAAATGCGCAACTGATCCAGGGTCATGTCAGCATTAAGAACCAATATCGATCGAATTTACAAGAACAACTGATTAGACGGATCGATAGCTTCATTCTACATTTTCAAGCGAAGTTAGAAAAAATTCGCCAGAGAATGGCAGAGACTAAAATGATCGGGCGGTTCAAGTCCCTTCTCGCGCATTGGACCCGCGGCATCCGCAGACGGCTGGCCGGCGATCGCTATCACCCGGAAGAGCACTACATGCGCGGCCCCGGGCCGAAGACACGCGCCAAATCGGCCGGCCGCGCGGGCACACCCGGATCATGACGCATCCAACGC
This sequence comes from Mesorhizobium sp. WSM4307, assembly GCF_007003945.1. NCBI lineage: Bacteria > Pseudomonadati > Pseudomonadota > Alphaproteobacteria > Hyphomicrobiales > Phyllobacteriaceae > Mesorhizobium > Mesorhizobium sp. WSM4307. The sequence goes on along the minus strand of NZ_VFTB01000005.1, from coordinate 458,138 downwards.
CGCGCGGCGCGAATTCGGCACCATCGCAACGCCCGCTTGCCGACACGCGCGCGCCCGATGAAGGCGACGGCGTCGACACCTCGCCTGGCATTTCCGACAGCATCGCCAAGACGACCTGCTATATGTGCGCCTGCCGCTGCGGCATCGACGTGCACATCAAGGACGGCAAGGTCCGCTACATCAACGGCAACAAGGACCATCCGGTCAATCGCGGCGTGATCTGCGGCAAGGGCAGTTCCGGCATCATGCAACATTACAGCCCCGCCCGGCTGAAGAAGCCGCTGCTGCGCACCGGCCCGCGCGGCTCCGGCGCGTTCCGCGAGATCGAGTGGGAGGAGGCTTTTTCGATCGCGACGCAGCGGCTCTCGGCCATCCGTCGCACCGATCCAAAAAAACTCGCCTTCTTCACTGGCCGCGACCAGTCGCAATCCTTGACCGGTTGGTGGGCGAGCCAGTTCGGCACGCCGAATTTCGCCGCCCATGGCGGCTTCTGTTCGGTCAACATGGCGGCCGGCGGGCTCTATTCGATCGGCGGCTCGTTCTGGGAGTTCGGCGAGCCCGACTGGGACAACACACGATATTTCATGCTGTTCGGCGTCGCCGAGGACCATGATTCCAACCCGATCAAGATCGGGCTGGGCAAGCTCAAGGCGCGCGGCGCCAAGGTGGTGTCGATCAATCCCTGCCGGACCGGCTACAACGCGATTGCCGACGACTGGATCGGCATCCGACCAGGTACCGACGGCCTGTTCGTCTTCGCGCTCATCCACGAATTGCTGAAGGCCGGCCGTGTCGATCTCGATTATTTGCTCCGCTACACCAACGCCCATGTCCTCGTCGTGCAGGAGCCAGGCGCGTCCGACGATGGGCTGTTCGTCAGGGATGCCAACGGCAATCCACTGGCCTGGGACAGGGTGGAGAAAACCGCCATCAAGGCAACCGACCCAGAAGCGAAGCCGGCGCTGACCGGCAGCTTCGAAGTCGGCGGCCGCCGTTGCACGCCGGTGTTCCAGTTGATCGCCGACCGCTATCTCGACGACAGCTATGCGCCGGATGCGGTCGCCGAGCGCTGCGGCATTGCCGCCGATACGATCCGCCGGATCGCCGCCGAGCTTGCCCATGTCGCCTTCGAACAGACGATCGAACTGGCTATTGCATGGACCGACTGGGCCGGGCGCCGGCACGTGACGATCAAGGGCCGGCCGGTTTCGATGCATGCCATGCGCGGCATATCAGCCCATTCGAACGGCTTTCACTCTTGCCGCGCCATCCACCTGCTGCAAGTGCTTCTGGGCACGGTGGATGTTCCCGGCGGCTTTCGCTTCAAGCCGCCCTATCCTCGTTCGGCGCCGCCGGGGCCGAAACCCGCCGGCAAGACGGTCAAGCCGATGACGCCGCTGGACGGCATGCCGCTTGGTTTCGTCTGCGGGCCGGACGACCTGCTGGTCGACGAAGACGGCACGCCGACCCGCATCGACAAAGCCTATTCCTGGGACGCGCCGCTCGCCGCGCATGGGCTTATGCACACCGTCATCCGCAATGCCTGGGCCGGCGATCCCTATCCGATCGACACGCTGATGATGTACATGTCGAACATGGCCTGGAATTCCTCGATGAACACCGTCGAGACGATGCGTATGCTGACCGACCACGACGAGGCGGGCAACTACAAGATCCCCTTCATCATCTATTCCGACGCCTATTATTCCGAGACAGTGCCGTTTGCCGACCTCGTGCTGCCGGACACCACCTATCTCGAGCGCCATGATTGCATCAGCCTGCTCGACCGGCCGATCAGCCATGCCGACGGGCCGGGCGATGCCATCCGCCATCCCGTCGTCGAGCCTGACCGCGACGTCAGGCCGTTCCAGTCGGTGCTGATCGAGCTTGGCGCCCGGCTTGGCCTACCCGGTTTCGTCGGCGAGGACGGAGCGGCCAGATATGCCGATTATGCCGACTATATCATCAATCACGAGCGCACACCGGGCATCGGACCTCTGGCCGGCTGGCGCGGCAAGGATGGGACATCGATTGGCAAGGGCGAGGTCAATCCGAACCAGTTGCAGCGCTACATCGACAATGGCGGCTTCTGGCATCACGACTTCGCCGACGACCAGCGCTACTACAAGATGGCCAACCGCTCCTATCTCGATTTCGCGGTGCAGATGGGTTTCATCCCGAAGGCCGAGCCGATCGTCTTCCAGCTCTATTGCGAGCCCCTGCAGCGCTTTCGGCTCGCCGCACGCGGCCATGGCCGTGTCCTGCCGCCGGAGGCCGAGCGGCAGCGCATCGAGACCTACATGGATCCGCTGCCGTTCTGGTACATGCCATTCGAAGAAGCGGCGGTCGACCTCGAAAAATACCCCCTGCACGCGCTGACGCAGCGGCCGATGCACATGTATCATTCCTGGGGTTCGCAGAATGCGTGGCTGCGGCAGATCACCAGCCAGAACCGGCTGTTCGTGCATCACCGGACCGGCGCCGGCCTCGGTCTCGTCGATGACGACTGGGTGTGGATCGAGAGCATCAACGGCAGAGTGAAGGGGCAGATCAAGCTGGTCGACGGGGTGAACGAAAGCACGGTCTGGACCTGGAACGCGATCGGCAAAAGGCGCGGCAGCTGGGGACTGAAAGATGATGCCGCCGAGAGCAATCGCGGCTTCCTGCTCAACCATATCATCGGCGACCAGACCTCGTCCGACGCTCAGGGCAAACGCTATTCGAATTCCGATCCCGTGACCGGCCAGGCGGCATGGTTCGATCTGCGTGTGCGCATCGTCAAATGCAGCGCGGAAGAGGCCGGCTTCAGCGAGCCGCAATTCGAGCGTTTCAGCCAGCCGCCGCATTTCGAGCCTTCGCCCGACATCCTTCGCTTCGGCGCCGAATTCCGCCGGGCAAGAGAGGCCGCCGAATGACCTGCCTCCCCGCCCATACCGGCAAGAAACTCGGCCTGGTCATCGACCTCGACACCTGCGTCGGCTGCCAGGCCTGCGTCACCGCCTGCAAGGAGTGGAACACTGGCGGTCACATGGCACCGCTGACCGACATCGACCCCTATGGCGGCCATGTCGACGGCGTCTGGTTCAACCGCGTGCACAGTTACGAGCACACGACAGAGATGGGTGGGCGCACGGTGAACTTCCCGCGCTCCTGCCTGCATTGCGAGACGCCGGCCTGCGTCACCGTCTGCCCGACCGGCGCTTCCTACAAGAGGGCCTCGGACGGCATCGTGCTGATCGACGAGGACAAGTGCATCGGCTGCAAATTGTGCAGCTGGGCCTGCCCCTATGGCGCGCGCGAATTCGACACCGATGTCGGCGTGATGAAGAAATGCACGCTATGCGTCGACCGCATCTACAACGACAACCTGGCCGAAGAAGACCGCGTGCCGGCCTGCGTCGCCGCCTGCCCGACCAGCGCGCGGCATTTCGGTGATCTCGGCCATCCCCAGTCCGCCGTCTCGCGACTGGTGGCGGAGCGCGGCGGCGTCGACCTGATGCCGGAACTCGGCTATCAACCGACCAACAAATATCTGCCGCCGCGCGCCCATACGCAGCGCGGCGCATCGGTGCCGGCGAAGGCGCTGGAGCCGGTGCGGGCCGAAGGCGGCTTCCTCGGCTGGGTCGATCGCATGCTTTCGAACTGACCATGCATCCAGCCTTCTCCGTCGTCTTCTTCACCACCGCCACAGGTGCCGGCTACGGCCTGCTGGCATTGCTCGGCGTGCTGGCTGGATTGCAGATCGTCCCGGCCGATTTCTGGCTCGGCTTCGTCGGCCTGGGCTTGGCGCTCGGCCTGATCGCGGCGGGACTGTTGTCCTCGACCGGCCATCTCGGCAGGCCCGAGCGCGCCTGGCGGGCGTTCTCGCAATGGCGCAGCTCCTGGCTGTCGCGCGAAGGCGTGTCGTCGGTCATCACCTTCATCCCGGCGGGACTGTTCGGGCTCGGCTGGGTGTTGTTGGGCCGCACTGGCGGCTGGGTGGCGATTGCCGGATTGCTGGCCGCCATCGGTGCAATCGTCACCGTCTGCACCACCGGGATGATCTACGCGTCGCTGAAACCGATCGCCCAATGGCACAGCCGCTATACTTTGCCGGCCTATCTGATCTTCGCGGCCATGACCGGCAGCGTTCTGTTGAACGCGCTGCTGCAGGGGTTCGGCATCGGCTCGGTGGCCGTGCTGGCGTTGTCGCTGCTGGCCACTCTTGCCGGCTGGGGCTGGAAGCTCGCGACCTGGCGGCACAATGACCGTCTCGAGATCCCGACCACCGCCAATACCGCGACCGGTTTGGCCGGCGGCTCGGTGCGGTCGATCGAATGGCCGCACACGGAAGAAAACTACCTGCTCAAGGAAATGGGCTTTCGCATCGCGCGCAAGCACGGTGCGAAGCTGCGCATGCTCACACAGGGATTGGCCTTCGCCCTGCCCGTTCTGCTGCTCGCGGCCACTTTCGCCTTGCCGTGGCCCTTTGGGGCGATCCCGTCGGTGCTCGCTGCGATCGTCCAGTTCGCCGGGATGCTGGTCGAGCGCTGGCTTTTCTTCGCCGAGGCAAAGCACACGGTCACCCTATATTACGGCAGATAGGGCTGCTCAGCCTGGCCGCAGCATCGAGCGGGAGATGGCGAAGATGCGGTCGCTGCCAAGCATGTAGGCCATCAGCGATTCCAGGCGAAACAGCCCGGCATAGGCGCGATCGAGCACGTTGAGCGAACCGGTGTAGGCGCCGAAGGCCGGCATGATCATGCGGCCGCCGTCGCCGGCAAAACAGCGCCGCCGCACCGAACGGCCGCGCTGGACGATGCGCGCGCAGGGATGCAGGTGGCCCGCGATCTCGCCCTCGACGCGCACTTTCGACGGCTCATGCCGGAACAGCAGCGAGCCTATGGCCAATTCCCGCACCGTTTCACCGGGAAGATCGGCCGGCGCTTCCGGATCGTGATTGCCGGCGACCCAGAACCAGTCACGGCCTGCCATCAGCGCTTCCAGCCGCTCGCGAAAACTCGCGTGCATGCGCTCGGCACCGCCGCCATCGTGAAAGGAGTCGCCCAGGCTGATGACGATCGACGGCTGGTAGTCGGATATGACGGCCTGCAGTCTGAGCAAGGTCGCGCCGGTGTCATAGGGCGGGATCAGCGTGCCGCGCCTTGCCAGCGAAGAGCCTTTTTCCAGATGCAGGTCGGAGACCGCCAACAGCCTGAGCTCGGGAAAATAGAGCACGCCGCGCGGATCGCAGACCGCACGTTCGCCGGCGATGCCTATCATGTCGGCCTCGCCGATCAGCGTCGTGCGCGCCAGCGAAAAATTCATGCCTCGCTCATTTCCGGCCCCATGGCCTCCTCGACCAAAGTCGCCGCATCCATCAGCAGTGTTTCATCGGCTTCGCCGTTCACCGGCATCTTGCCGATCTCGAGCATGATCGGCACGGCCAGTGGCGAAATCTGCTCGAGATTCTTATGCATGATTCGACCCTGGACGCGCGAGAGCATGTCGGCAAGTCTGCTGACATCGAGCAGGCCGGCCGCCGCATCCGCACGCGTCGCCTGCAGCAGAATATGGTCCGGCTCATGGCTGCGCAGCACATCGTAGATCAGGTCGGTCGACACGGTGACCTGACGGCCGCTCTTCTCCTGGCCCGGATGGCGCTTCTCGATCAGCCCCGAAATCAGCGCGCAATTGCGGAAGGTGCGCTTGAGAAGCCAGCTGTCGGCCAGCCAGGCTTCGAGGTCGTCGCCCAGCATGTCCTCGTCGAACAATGCGCCGAGAGACGGTTTCCTGGCTTTGAACATCGCGCCCATGTCGCCCAGCGACCATATGGCAAGGGCGTAATCGGTGGCGACAAAGCCGAGCGGCCTGGCGCCGACCCTGTCGAGGCGCCGGGTAAGCAGCATGCCGAGTGTCTGGTGGGCCAGCCTGCCTTCAAACGGATAAGCGACCAGATAGTAGCGGTTGCCGCGTGGAAAGGTCTCGATCAGCAGGTCATCGCGTTTGGGCAGAACCGATTTGTCGGCCTGGAATCGCAGCCAGTCGGCCACCTGCTCCGGCAGCTTCTTCCAGCGCTGCGGATCGTCCAGCATGATGCGGACCTGCTCGGCAAGGTAGGTCGAAAGCGGGAACTTGCCGCCGCCATAATAGGGCACCTTGGCGTCGCTGCCGGGCGCGTTGGACACGAAGCATTCGTTCTCGCGTATGCCCTCGAAACGCAGCACCTTGCCGGCGAACATGAAGGTGTCGCCATGCGTCAGCGTTTCGAGGAAGGCCTCCTCGATCTTGCCGAGAACGGCGCCGCCGCGTGTAGCCGAGCCTTTGCTGCCTGCTTTGACGTAACGCACGTTGAGCGCCGGCACTTCGATGATGGTGCCGACATTCAGCCGGTATTGCTGAGCCACGCGCGGGTTGGAGACGCGCCACAACCCGTCCTTGTTCAGGCGGATACGAGCATAGCGCTCGTAATTCTTCAGCGCATAGCCGCCGGTGGCGACGAAATCGATGACGCGGTCGAAGGTAATCCTATCGAGGCTGGCGTAGGGTGCCGCCGTTCGTACTTCCTCGTAGAGATCGTCGGCACGGAAAGGTGCGCCGCAGGCGCAGCCGAGCACATGTTGCGCCAGCACATCGAGGCCGCCATCGACCAGCGGCGGCGTGTCCTGCGCGCCAAGATAATTGGCGTCGAGCGCTGCCCGGCATTCGAGCACCTCGAAGCGATTGGCCGGGATCAGGATCGCCTTGGATGGCTCATCCATGCGGTGGTTGGCACGGCCAATGCGCTGCGCCAGCCGGCTGGCGCCCTTCGGCGCGCCGACATGCACAACCAGGTCGACATCGCCCCAGTCGATGCCGAGGTCGAGGGTCGAGGTGGCGACGATGGCGCGCAGCGCGTTGTCGCCCATCGCCTTCTCGACGCGCCGGCGCTGGGCGACGTCGAGCGATCCGTGATGCAGCGCGATCGGCAACGTGTCCTCGTTGACCCGCCACAATTCCTGGAAAAGCAGCTCCGCCTGGCTGCGGGTGTTGACGAACAGCAACGTCGTCTTGTGGCGCTTGATCTCGCGGTAGATCTCCGGCGTGGCATAGCGGGCCGAATGCCCCGCCCACGGCACGTGCGCCTCCGAATCGAGTATGGAAATTTCGGGCTTCGCACCGCCGGTGACGACGATCAATTCGGCCATGTCGCCCGGTGGATTCTGGCTGACCAGCCAGCGCCGCAATTCGTCGGGCTCGGCCACCGTTGCCGACAGACCGATCGTCTGCAGGCCGGGCACAAAGCTGCGCAGCCGCGCCAAGCCGAGCGCCAAGAGATGTCCGCGCTTGGACGTCACCAGCGAATGCAATTCGTCGAGCACGACGTAGCGCAAATCCGCGAAGAAGCGCTTTGCATAACCTGCCGCGATCAGCAGCGCCAGTTGCTCGGGCGTGGTCAGCAATATATCCGGCGGCGCCAGCTTCTGGCGCTGGCGCTTGTGGGAAGGCGTGTCGCCGGTGCGCGTCTCGATGCTGATCGGCAGACCGATCTCCTCGACCGGCTTGCCGAGATTGCGCTCGATGTCGACGGCCAGCGCCTTGAGCGGCGAGATGTAGAGCGTGTGGATGCCGCGATGCGCCTGCCCCGGCTTTCGCCTTGGCCTGACGGCGAGTTCAGTGAGCGAGGGCAGGAAACCGGCCAGCGTCTTGCCGGCCCCGGTCGGCGCGATCAACAGTACCGATTGGCCGCTTTGAGCCTTCGCCAGCAATTCGATCTGATGGGCGCGCGGCGACCAGCCTTTCTCGCCGAACCATCGGAGGAATGGCTCGGGCAGGGCAATGGCGGCATTCTGCTCGGCAAGGCGCGGCTCAACTGTCACGCGCCAGAGGTAGCGCGGCTACGGGCGATCGCCAAGGAAAATCGGAACAAAAGGGGATCGTAGCGTTCCTCGCCCCGTTTACGAGAGGAGGAAGAAGCTCACGGCCTTCGAAACCCGGTCGGGCCGCCATAGAGGTAGCCGATGCGGGCGATGGCGTCCTTCAGCCCTTCGCGCGAGACCAGCATGGTGTGGCCGTTGGCGTGGATCATGGTCTCGGCATCGGTCATGACAGCGACATGGCCTTTCCAGAAGACGAGGTCGCCCCGGCGCAATCCGGCATAATCCGGACCCGGTTCGAGCGGCTCGCCAATGCTTGCCGCCTGCATGTCGGAATCGCGCAGCACGTTTTTGCCCGCCATGCGCATCGCAAGTTGCACCAGGCCGGAACAGTCGATGCCGAAGCCGGACGCGCCGCCCCACAGATAGGGCGTGCCTAGAAACGTCTCGGCAACCGCGACATAGTCGGCGGCAATTTCTGCGATTGGCCTGAGGTGACCCGCGATGATCGCTTCGCCCGACGGCAGGACGGCGTAGTGTGTGCCGCGCGTCTCGGCGGCTCCCCTCACCGTCACCGTCGACCCCATCGACAGCTGTCCCGCGATCGGAAAGCGCAGATCCGGACCGGGATAGAGAAAGGTGCGGGGCACCGAGACGATATGGGTAGGCGCGTGTTCCCGTCCGCCCAGCTCGGTTGCGGCGACGTAGCCGACATAGCCGTCGCGTTCGGCCTGGATCCAGGCCCAGCCCTCGGCATCCTCGAAAACCAGCACATCGTCGCCGAACAGGGCTTGCGTGTTGATGCCGGCATCCGCGCGCGGTGCCTTGCGGATGTCGGCCACCGAAGCCGAAATCCGCGCCGGCCCGCCTGCGACAAAACGCTCGGCGGAAACCTCGCCTTTCAGCCTTGCGTCGGCAAGGTCGGAACGGAAGGCGTGGAGACGGGCATCGTGAGCAGTCAAAATCGGCAACCCTGTTGTATGGGCAAGATGGTCAGATGGGCAGTTCAAGCGCCCTGGCGATGATACCATCGCCGAAGCGCTCGACAAAGAGCGCGCCCTCGACCGTGCGCTTGATCAGCACGTTGCGCTTGTCGAGTTCGTCGCGATGGCGCGACACCAGCTTCAGCGCGCCCATCGTGTCGAGCGCGCGGGTGATCACCGGCTTGGTGACGTTGAGGCGGGCGGCCAGCCCGCGCACCGTGTGCGGCGGCGGATCGAGATAGATGGTGAACAGGATCGCCGTCTGGCGCATGGTCAGGTCGGGCGCATCGTCGCGCACCTGCGACAACATGACTTGCTGCCACAGTCGCAAGGCCTGGCTCGGACGCATCGCAATCGACATCGCGCCAGCATGACGGCAAATTGTTTCGGTTCCGTTTCAGTTTTAGCGATTTGCCGGCGCTGCTTGCTGCCACCCCGTCAGCCAAAGCGTGTCGAGATGACCCGCTCCAGCGCGCGAATGCCTTGCGCCTCGCCACCGGCGGGCCCATGCGGGCGATCGGCGGGGTTCCAGGCAAAGATGTCGAAATGCGCCCAGCTCGCCGTCTTCTCGACAAAGCGCTTGAGGAACAGCGCCGCCGTGATCGAACCGGCGAAACCGTCCGTGGTGACATTGTTGATGTCGGCGATCTTCGACGACAGTTTCGCATCGTAAGGCCGCCACAGCGGCAAGCGCCACAGCGGATCCTCGACCGCCATTGACGCCACGGCGAGGTCCGAGGCCAGCGCCTCGTCACCGGAATAGAAAGGCGGCAGATCAGGGCCAAGCGCGACACGGGCCGCTCCGGTCAGCGTCGCCATGTCGACCAGCAGCTGCGGCTCCTCGTCATCGGCCAACGCCAGCGCGTCGCCGAGCACGAGCCTGCCTTCGGCGTCCGTGTTGCCGATCTCGACAGTGATGCCCTTGCGGCTCGCCAGCACGTCGCCGGGTCTGAAGGCATTGCCGGCAATCGAGTTCTCGACCGCGGGGATCAGCACGCGCAGCCGCACCTTCAACCCGGCGGCCATGATCATCGAGGCCAGGCCAAGCACATTGGCGGCGCCGCCCATGTCCTTCTTCATCAACAGCATGCCGGATGACGGCTTGATGTCGAGACCGCCTGTGTCGAAGCAGACGCCCTTGCCGACCAGCGTCACCTTCGGCGCGCCCGGTTGCCCCCAGATCATGTCGATCAGACGCGGCGCACCTGATGAAGCGCGGCCGACGGCGTGGATCATCGGAAAGTTCTGGGTCAGCAGCTCGTCGCCCTTGATGACGGAGACTTCGGCCTTGTGAGCCGCGGCCAGGGTGCGCACCGCCTTCTCCAGATCATCCGGTCCCATGTCGCTGGTCGGTGTGTTGACCAGATCGCGGGCCAGGAAGACGCCATTGGCGATGCGGCGAACGCGCGCCGCGTCGACGCCGGCCGGCACGTCGAAACGCAGCGCCCTGCCTGGCTTCTTGCCGTAACGGGTGAAGACATAGCCGCCGAGCGCCAGCGCGATTGCCGCGAGTTCCGGCTCGGCAGGAAGGGAGGCGAAATGCCAGTCGCCTTCCGGCAGGGTTTTCGACAGTGCACCGAGCGCGAGTGAACCTTCCCCGTCGCCGGTGCCGAACAGGGCGCCGGCAAGTGCGCCGTTCTCGCCGGGCACGGCCAGCGTCCTGCCTGCCTCGCCGGAAAAGCCGTTGGCCCTGGCCCATCCGACAGCAGATGGCGCAAGACCCGCGGCCTCCAGGCCGTCACGGGCCACCAGATGCACCGGCAGCGCACCTTGCAATTTCGTCTCGACGAGTTCGACAGGCATTCGATGTTCTCTCCTGCCGACCCTTCGCGAGTCGGCGTTTCTTAACTCTCCGTTAGGGTTAACAGAATATTTCTGCGGGAGGGAAGATGGCCACGCAATGGCCGCGCATGAATGGAGGCTTAGGTGTCGATGCCGACCAACCGCACAATGAATGCCAGAGGAAAACGGCTCGCCACCACCGCCCTCATGCTGGCGCTCGCGGCGGGCGTCGCCGGATGCGGAACCAGCAGGATGACCACCGGCTCGATCGCTCGTACCAGCGGCAAGCCGCTGGAGAGCATGTCGGCGGGAGAAGTGCACAATGCCACGGCCGCCCTCGGCCAGTCCTACTCCAGGAATCCCAACGACAAGCGAATCGCAACCAACTTCGCGGCCGCGCTGCAGATGGACGGCGATGCCGACCAGTCGCTTGCCGTGATGCGCAAACTGGCGATCGCCTATCCCAAGGATCGCGACGTGCTCGCCGCCTATGGCAAGGCGCTGGCCGCCAATGGCCAGTTCGAGGCAGCGCTCGACGCCGTGCGCCGCGCACAGACACCGGAATATCCCGACTGGAAGCTAGTGTCGGCGGAAGCGGCGATCCTTGATCAGCTCGGTCAGAAGGACGATGCGCGCCAGCTTTACCGAAAGGCGCTCGAACTCAAGCCGAACGAGCCCTCGGTTCTCTCCAATCTCGGCATGTCCTATGTGCTGGAGGGGGATCTGCGCACCGCGGAAACCTATATGCGTTCGGCCGCCCAGCAGCCCAACGCCGATAGCCGCGTGCGCCAGAACCTGGCGCTGGTCGTCGGCCTGCAGGGCCGCTTCGACGAAGCCGAGAAGATCGCCTCGCAGGAGCTCTCGCCCGAGCAGGCACAGGCCAATGTCGCTTATCTCAGGCAGATGCTTGCGCAACAGAATGCCTGGAGGCAGCTCAAGGATCAGGACAAGCCGAAGACGGCAACCAACTGACGCGACGATCTACAAAGGCCCCAATTGAACGAAGAAGCCGCGCTGAGTTCAGCGCGGCTTCTTCGTTTGTCTCCATGTGCCTCGCCGCTACTTGGTCGATGATGACGGATGATCGGTGCCGAATATGCCGCGCTGGCTGACCTGGATGCCGGCCGGACCCAGGATGATGGCGAAAAGCACCGGCAGGAAGAACAGGATCATCGGCACGGTGAGCTTGGGCGGCAAGGCGGCGGCCTTCTTCTCGGCGGCATTCATGCGCTGGTCCCGGCTTTCGGCGGCAAGCACGCGCAATGCGTGCGCCACCGGGGTGCCGTAGCGTTCGGCCTGGACGAGCGCCTGCGACACCGATTTGACCGATTCCAGACCGGTACGGTTCGCAAGATTCTCATAGGCCTGCTTGCGTTCCTGCAGATAGGAGAGCTCGGCGTTGGTCAGGATGAATTCTTCCGCCAGAGCCACCGACTGCGCGCCGATCTCGTCGGCGACCTTGCGGAGCGCGGCTTCCACCGACATGCCCGACTCCACGCAGATCAGCATCAGGTCCAGCGCATCCGGCCACGCCATCTGGATCGACTGCTTGCGCTTGGTGGCGCGATTGTTGACATAGACGACCGGGGCATAGAAGCCGCCATAGGCGACCAGGATGCAGACGAACAGCCGGATGACCAGGGGTTTGTCGGGCAATCCTCCGAGCACGAATATGTAGACCAGCCCCAGCGCGAAGCCGACAAAAGGCAACACGAGGCGGAAAAAGAGAAACCGCGTCAGCGGGTTCTGTCCGCGAAAGCCGGCGACCTTGAGCTTCTGCAAGGTGCTCTCGTCGGCCAGTGCGCGCCGCAGGTCGAGCCGATCGACAATGTTGCGCATGCCGACCGACTGTTGCTCGCGCAGGCCCTTGCGGCGGCGATCGGCCTCGCTCGCGAGCCGCGCGCGCTGCTTGGCGCGAAGCTCATCGCGCTCCAGCGCGACCGACTTCATGCGCGACTTGAGCTGGTTTCCGCCGAATGCCGGCAGCAATGTAAAGACCGTCGCGAACACGGCGATGGCGACCAGCAGCGCGATCAGCAGGCTGGGATCCGTCAATGATTTGATGACTTGGTCGGTCATGCCGCGGCCCTAGACTTCAAAGTTCATCATCTTGCGCATGACCAGGATGCCGATCGACATCCATACAGCGGCACAGCCCAGTATCAGATTGCCAACGCTGGTGTTGAACAGCGGCATCAGATAGTCGGGGCTGGAAAGATAGACGAGAAAGGCAACGATGAAGGGCAGCGCGCCGATGATGGCGGCGGACGCCTTCGCCTCCATGGACAGCGCCTGCACCTTGGCTTTCATCTTCTTGCGATCACGAAGCACGCGTGAAAGGTTGCCCAGCGCCTCGGACAGATTGCCGCCGGCCTGCGACTGGATCTGGATGACGATGCCAAAGAAACTCGCCTCGGTGCACGGCATGGTTTCGGGCATGCGCAAGGTCGCATCGGGGATCGACAGGCCCATCTGCTGCGAATCGACGATGCGGCGAAACTCCATCTTCACCGGCTCGGGGGATTCGTTGGCGATGAGGCGTACGGCATCGTTCAGCGGCAGGCCGGACTTGACCGCGCGCACGATGATGTCGAGCGCGTTTGGAAATTCGTTGAGGAATGCCTTGACCCGGCGCGCGCGGCGAAACGATACGAACCAGCGCGGCAGGCCGAGCGCGCCAGCCAACAACACACCGGGCAAGACAAGCATCGGCGCACCGGCCACGAACGCGACCACCGTCAGCGCGAGACCGCATATGGCGGAATAGATGTAGAAACGCTCGATTGAGACCTTCATCCCGGCCTGCCGGAGTTGCGCCTTCAGCGGCGGCTTCTTGATGGCGCTGTCCTTGGTCTTCTGCTTTTCGTCGAGTTCCTTCAGCGAATCCTGCACGGATTTCCGGCGCTTGGCTGCATCCGTCGCGCGGTCGCGGGTGGCCTTGACGACGGACCGGTCCGTCTCGGCGGCCTTGATCGTCTCCAGCCGCTTGCCAGCCTGTTTCTCGTTGCTGATCTGGTTGAACAGGAATGCATAGGCGACCGCGCCGGCGCTGAAGCCGGCGAGCACGACAAACGCCAATACGGTGCCGTCAATTCCAAACATCGACCAGAACCCTCAACGCCGCGTCAGTCAGCGCGTTTCTCCATAGCCTCGAGCGCAACGGCGAGGCGCTGCTCCTCGCCGTAGTAGCGAGCCCGATCCCAAAAATGCGGGCGGCCGATGCCGGTCGAGACATGCTCGCCCAGCAGCCTGCCGTTGGCGTCCTCGCCCTTGATGTTGTAGAGGACGATGTCCTGCGTGATGATGACGTCACCTTCCATCCCAATCACCTCGGTGATGTGAGTGATTCGACGCGATCCGTCGCGCAGACGCGCCGCCTGGATGATCACGTCGATGGAACCGACGACGATTTCACGCACGGTTTTCTGCGGCAGCGAATAACCGCCCATGGCGATCATGGATTCAATACGATTCAGGCATTCGCGCGGGCTGTTCGAGTGGATCGTTCCCATCGAGCCGTCATGGCCGGTGTTCATCGCCTGCAGAAGATCGAACACTTCGGGTCCGCGCACCTCGCCGACGATGATGCGCTCGGGCCGCATGCGCAGGCAGTTCTTGACCAGGTCGCGCATCGTCACTTCGCCTTCGCCTTCGAGGTTGGGCGGTCGGGTTTCCAGACGCACGACATGTGGCTGCTGCAGTTGCAGTTCGGCCGAGTCCTCGCAGGTGATGACGCGCTCGTCGCGGTCGATGTAGTTGGTGAGGCAGTTGAGCAGTGTCGTCTTGCCGGAGCCGGTGCCGCCCGAGATGACGATGTTGCAGCGAACACGGCCGATGATCTTGAGGACTTCGGCGCCCTGCGGCGAGATGGCCCCGAACTTGACCAGCTGATCGAGCGTCAGCTTGTCCTTCTTGAATTTGCGGATGGTGAGCGCGGTGCCGTCGATGGCGAGGGGCGGAGCGATGACGTTGACGCGGGAGCCGTCGGGAAGGCGGGCGTCGCAGATCGGGCTGGATTCATCGACACGGCGACCGACCTGACTGACAATGCGCTGGCAGATGTTGAGAAGCTGCTGGTTGTCACGAAAGCGAATGCCGGTCTGCTCGACCTTGCCATTGACTTCGATGTAGACGTTCTTGGAGCCGTTGACCATGATGTCGGCGATGTCGTCGCGGGCGAGCAATGGTTCGAGCGGCCCATAACCAAGCACGTCGTTGCAGATGTCCTCGAGCAATTCCTCCTGCTCGGCGATCGACATTGCGAAATTCTTGATCGCGATGATGTCGTTGACGATGTCGCGGATTTCCTCGCGTGCGGTCTCCGGGTCGAGCTTGGCCAGCTGCGACAGGTCGATCGTGTCGATGAGCGCCGAGAAAACCTGGCTCTTGGTGTCGTAATAGGTTTCGCTCTTTTCGCGTTGGGGCCGCCTCGCCTCCGGCGCGATGGGCGGCGCCTCGACGGCGCGGCGAGCCGGCGGCGCCGCAGGCGCGCTTGGCTGCAGCGGTGCCGTGGGCCGGGCAAGAACCGCCGTGTCCGCCGAACCCGCTGGCGGCGGCGCGGCCGGCGCCGGTGCTGGCTGGCGGAATTCCGGCGTGAACCGGTTGCCGTCGTCGTTGCCTCTTTTACCGAACATGATCGACTACCGATTCCAAAAGCGTCACTTCTTGTTGCGCGAGAGCTTGCCGAGCAGACTGCCCAGGCCGGCCTTCTTTTTCGTCCGGATCTCGCTTCGCCCGGTCAGCACGTGGGCAATCTCGTTGATGATCGCGACAACCGGGTTCTTGGCATCCATCTCGCCGAGCATCCGCCCGTTGTTGGCGGCATTGCCGAACAGCAATGGATCGAAGCCGATGACCGACAGCGGCGTCAGGCCGAGCGGCTCGGCGAAATCGGACGGCGAAATTTCCGGCCGCTTGGGAACGCCGGCCTGGTTGATGATCAGCTTCGGCGGCGGGTCGTTGGGGCGAAGCCGCTTGAGCATGTCGACCATGTTCTTGGTGTTGCGCAGATTGGCCAGTTCCGGGGTCGCCGTGATGACGATCTCGTCGGCCTTGACCAGCGTGTTCTTGGCCCAGCCCGTCCAGACATGGGGGACGTCCAGGACCAGGAGCGGCACGCTGCGCTGCGCGGTATCGACAAGCTGAGCAAAGGCGTCGGGATCGAAGTCGTAGACGCGTTCCAGCGTCGAGGGCGCGGCGAGTAACGACAAATGCTCGGCGCACTGCGTCAGCAGCCGGTCGAGATAGACTTCGTCGACGCGCTCGGGCGAGAACACCGCTTCGGCGATGCCCTGGGCCGGATCCTGGTCGAAATTGATGTTGGCCGTGCCGAAGGCGAGATCGAGGTCGGCGACGACGACCTCGGATTTGAACAGGGAGGACATCGCCCAGGCGACATTGTGGGCGATGGTGGAAGAGCCGACACCGCCCTTGGCGCCGACAAAGGCGATCGAACGGCCGATGGGTTCAGCCTCCGGATCGACGAAAATCGACGACACGACACTGACGATGTCAGCCATCGAAACGGGCGCGATGACATATTCGGAGATGCCGGAGCGGATGAGCTCGCGATAGAGACCGACATCATTGTAATGGCCGATCACCACCACTTTCGAGGATGGATCGCAGTATTCAGAGAGCTGGGCGAGCTGCTCCAGCAATTGCTTGGGTTCGCTGCGTGACTCCAGCAGGATCAGGTTCGGGGTCGGCGCCGATTGATAGAACTCGATCGCCGTGGGAATGCCGCCCATATGGACTTTGAGATGCGCCTTGGTCATACGGCGGTCCTCGCCGGCGCGCTCGACCGGATTGGCGACGCCCTCGGTCTCGCAGAATGCCTGGATCGAGATGCGCGGAACCGGCCGCAACGCCTGCATCGCGGCGATGTCCTGCGGTGATGTATCACCGCCGTCCACGGTGGCGTCATAGGCAAGATTGCTCATGGTCATGCTCTTTTCCGTGGCTTCTCTTCCTCGAGGGCTCGGCTCAGTACGTCACTTCCGAATTGCCGAGGAATTCATCCGAAATACCTCTTGCACGATAGACATCGATCACCTTGCCGCGGTTTTCAGCGTCGATGGTGGTCTGCTTGCGCGGCCCGAGCAGATCGGCCGGGTTGGCCATCTGGGCAGCGAGATTGTTTTGATAGGAACAGCCGAAGTCGGCATAGTGCTTGTTTTCCGACGTCTCGAGCACATCGTCGGGCCAGCGTCCGCATTTGTCGGTCTGCGCCCTCACCGCGATATAGGAGACGCGAACCGGAGCGGATGTCTCACTCGAGCCGGCCTGGTAGGAGACCACGACGATCCGGTTGCGCTTGATACCGCTGGCGACCGCGAGCCTGGCGAAATCACGGCCGGCCGCCGTCGCGGCGACCTCGTTGGCCGATCCGCTCGGAATCTGGATGGTCAATGTCGGAGCAGCACTCTTGTCGTAGCCATCGAGGAAACCGAGCAGCGTGTCGCGCTGCGAACCGGTCATGCCGCGGTCGCCGGCGCCGACAGGCAGGTCGATCTTCTGGTTCTTCTCCGCGATGACGATCGGATGGTTGGTGCGATAGTCGTCCGGAACGGCGCCGACGGTGATGCTGTCGCGCTGGGCGCACCCGGCCAGCAGAGCGGCGGTCATCGTCACCGCCAGAACCGGCAGCACCCGCAGGCCGGTCCGCGAACGGCAGGCGCGCATCGTCGTGGCGATGGTCCTTGTCTTCAACGCTGACTGAGACATGTCCGCTTCCCCATTCACTTGTAGATGTAGCCGACAACGCCGTGGTAACGGCCGTTGGGCTTGTCTGTCTGCATGGTGCCGTAGACGCGATTGACCTTGCCAAGAAAATTGGCGGCGCCGTCGCTGGCAGGGTTGAAATTGTCGTCCGGCTTGGCGAGATCGTTGCGCGCCACTGGCTTGGTGAGATAGGGCGTGATGAAAATCACCAGCTCGGTCTCGTTGCGCACGAAGTCTCTACTGCGGAACAAGGTGCCAAGGACCGGGATCTTGGTGAGACCTGGCAGTCCGGAGACCGCTTGACGCACGTCGTCGCGGACCAGACCCGCAATCATCATGGAGCCGCCGGAAGGCAATTCGACCGTGGTGTCGGCAAGGCGCTTACGGATAGACAGCAGTGTGGTGCCAGGTAAGGACCCCCCCGCTTCCAAGGTCGTGCCACCTTCCGTGGTCGGCTCCGAAACGGCCGTCCTGACCTTGAGACTGATACGCCCAGCCGACAGCACGACCGGTTGGAACTCGAGGCCAATACCGTATTCAATCTGCTGGTTGGTGTATGTCACCTGGCCGGTCTGGTTGTCCGTGGAGACGTTGCTTGTGCGCCCGGTAATGATATTGAACTCACCGCCGACCTTGAATGTCGCCTTCTCACCCGAGACAGCCGTCAGTGTCGGTTCAGCCAGGGTTTTCATGACTCCCGACTGTTCCATCGCATTTATGTAGGCCTGAAAGGGTGAGGTTGCGCTTCCAAGGCTAAAGCCTGAATTCTGCGATAGTGGTTTGCCCAAGCCGTAATTCGGCGAGCTTAGCGCGTTCCAGCTGATACCGTTGCTGTTGCCGCTGCCAACCATGTTGACACCAAGCTGCTTCATCACAGAGCGACTGACTTCAGCGACGGTCACCTTGAGCGTGACCTGGTCGTCGCCGATGATCTGCAGAAGATTGACGATCTTCGAGACGCGTCGTTCCTGGTCGGGGTTGTTGATGTCGACGCCGCTCTGGGCCGAGCCGCCGGCCGCGGTCTGCGAATACTGCCCGGTCGTTGCTTCACCGCCTGAGACGAAGATCGTCGCCAGGTCGACCGCCCGCTTCGCGTCCAGCGGCGTATCGACCATTCCGGTCAAGACGACATTGTCGTTCAGCAGTTCCACCTTCACGTCCGAGGTCGGAAGGAAGCGCTTGATATAATCTTCCAGGCCGGCGACGTCGCGTTCGACTGCCAGGTCCAGGCTGGCGATCTGTTCGCCGTTCGGGCCGAAGACGAAAATGTTGGTCTCGCCGACCGATTTGCCGAACAGATAGATACGCCTTGCAGTGCGGGTCACCGCATCGGCAACGGTCGGGTTGGCGACGAGAATGTCGTAGGCATCGCTCGGCAGGTCTATGACCACCGATTTGTTGAGGCCTAGCTTGACGCGCTGCGTGGCTGTCGTGGCCGACACCTGCGTGCTCTTCGCCTCGACGACGCCATGCACATTCGTTCCGACGAGCAGCAGGCTGAATGCCGCGGCTGCGATTGCCGGCAGTTTACCGCTTAGCCTCATTTCCTTGCCCCTACTTCGGAGACTTCGCCCGACTTGATCAGTCTCACCGTTCCCTTGCGGCCATTGCCGGAAACGAGATAGTCGGCCTCGCCCACATTCTTTTCCTGGGTGTCCGCGACCGCGCGCAAGGCCAGCGTCAGGCGATCCGCCATCTGCTGGGCGACGGTGATGATCTCCGCCTGCTTGGGCGTCAGCTCCAGCGTGGCGGTCTGGCCCACCCTGGTCTTCTTGCCCTCCTCGTCTTCCTGGATCGTCTGGTCGATCGCCAGGACGCGGATGTTCTTGAGGATGGTTTCGGTGTTGAAGCCGGTGCTGCCGCTGTTGGCATCCGCCCTGCGGGTCATGATGACGTCGACGAAGTCGTTGGGAAGGATGAAGCCGCCGGCCGAAGTGTCGGCCGAGATGGTCGTGGCGACCGCCCGCATCCCGGAGGGCAGGATGGACGACATGAAGCTCTGCCCCTCGCCGATCAGCTTGGAGCGCCGCACCGGCTCGCCGGCATACATCGGCACGCGGGCGATCGATCCCTTCAATTTCTCCAGGGCGTCGGGAGCATTGGCCTTGGTGATGAAATTCGCGTTGACCCCGTCGGCCGGCCAGGATTGCCAGGAAATGTTGTTTTGAAGCGCGTTGCCCATCGCGACATCGCCCGAGAGCACAAGCACGTCCTGCAGGGGCACGGCGGGAGCCTGGGGGCCGGAATCGACCACGATCTGCGGCGGCGGCGCGGTGACCATGTTCTTCGCGACATAGCCAGCGCCACCCGCCGCGGCCACCGCCACGCTAAGAATAATAAGTCGGGATGCTGGCATCTGTCCGAACCTCGCCCTTGGCAAACCACGTAGCCAAGCCGGACTTTGCAGCGGCAATCGTCAAAACAAGGTTAATGTAATGCTTACGATCGTGATTAATTTAAGGTTTACATAAATTGTCTGGATCGCGCCGCCACGGATCAAAGGGGCCTAGCGAAGGCTCATTTCAAAGCCGGCCGGGCAATGCGGTGGGGGAAACGGAAAACGATCGCGTTCAGCTCGCAAGCCTGGCCAGCGCCCACACCATCAAAGGTGAGTCCGGATAGGTCAGCAGCCCGCCAAGGCCGAGCGCGATCCCGTAGGGAATCCCGACCGACTCTTCCGCGAAATGGCGCAGGAACGGATTGCTGCCCGTCATAACCGCCAGCGGCGACTTCCGGTAAAGCAGGATGGCGATCGTCAGCAGGCCGCCGATGAGTGTCGAGACAACAAGGTATTCGACGAGTTGGATGTTCAACCCCATCCACACGGCCGTCGCGGCCAGCAGCTTGGCATCGCCGCCTCCCATGCCACCCATTGCGAACAGGCCAAACGTCACGGCAAGGACCAGGGCGCCGGCGGCGAAATGCCAACCATAGGCTGCCCATTCCATACCCGTCAGCGGCGCGACCAGCGCGAACACGACGACAAGCAGCACCGACACGCGATTGGCAATTGTCATCGACAGCATGTCGGAGATCGCTGCAAACAGCATGCAGAACGGAAAGACGACGAAGATCAGGGCTTCAAGCATCGGCGCTCATGCCTATTTGTAGGGGCTTCCAAGCAATTCAATATAGGCCGGTTCGATTAACGTTCGATGAGACCCGTAAAGAGAGACGCCCACCCTTGCCAACGAGAACAAAACAGGGGCCGCTATGTAGCGGCCCCTGTCCAGAACATTAGCTGAGCGTTCAGCAATAGGCAGATCAGCTGCCGCTGCTGTTCAGGGTGGTTCCGATCGACGTGAACTTGGCGTTGATTGCATTGCCAAGGGCGCCGGCGCCGGTGATGATGGCGAGCGCGATGAGGGCGGCGATCAGACCATATTCGATAGCGGTCGCGCCGGATTCGTCCTTCACGAAACGTGCAAAAAGGTTAGACATTCGAGAGCTCCTACTCCACGTGTTACAGCACTTCCGTCAACTTCTGTGATGGTTGATCGGATGCTGCCAATCTAGGGAGAAGCTCTTTCGATCGGCTTAATAAACAGCCTTACCGATTCCTTTCCCGGCTCGAACGGAATGCGTGGTTAACCCGACGCTAAGCGCTGGCTAACCTACTGTTTCCCAAGCCAATGCCGCGAAAGACAAGGCTTTGGCAAAGCTTGCGACTGGCGCGAATCCAACCCCGTGAACAGCCACGTCGATCGCCACATCCGGCGCCGGCAAGCCGACTTAACCGTTGGTTCACCAATCTCGTTCATGTTCCGTTGAACAGTTTGCTTGCGGGAGCGCATCGATGGCCGTGCAGAGATCCTCAATCCTGATTGCCGTGCTTCTTGCCGCCACGAGCTTGATCACGCCAGCCGTGGCCGCCGCCGATATCGAAGTGACGATGAATCAGGCCAAGATCGTGAAGTTGTCGCGTCCCGCCGACACGATCGTCGTCGGCAACCCGGCCATCGCTGATGCCTCGGTCCAGGACGCCTCCACGATCGTGCTCACCGGCAAGGGTTTCGGCGTCACCAATCTCGTCGTTCTCGACCAGGAGGGCAGCCCGATCGTCGACGCGCAGGTTACCGTCGTGCGGCAGGCGGCCTCGTCGGTTCGCATTTACCGGCGTGCAGAGGTCCAGACCATGTCCTGCACGCCCTATTGCGAAAGCTCCTACAAGAGCGAGGCTGAAAAATCCTCCGAGGCCGAGATGAGCGTGAGCAAATAGGCTGCGCGGCGCCACCAGCCTGTCCAGGTTACCGGCCAGTTAAGGCGCCGGCGCCGACTTTAACGATCATTCAAACCGGGCCTCAATTGGTTTGCGCTAGTACACCTGTCGGAACCGTCCAGGGGTGGCAGGAACAGGACATGGGCAACGAATTCAGCTCGACAGATCAGCACAAGTCGGAGCGCGCCGGGTTTCTGACGCGCTTCCTTCGCAATCGCCGTGGCAGCACCGCCATCGAATTCTCGATACTTGCATTGCCGTTCGCCCTCCTCATATTCGCCATCCTTGAAAGCTGCATCTCGTTTGCCGGCCAGGAAGTGATGGCCAACATCACCGACGATGTCGCGCGTCAGTTGCGCACCGGCCAGCTGCGGCCGGCGGATGTCGCCGGGAGCAAATTGACGACCCTGATCTGCGGCAGGCTGCAGATCATCGTCTCCACGGATTGCCCGCAACAACTGCTCGTGGACCTTCGCGAGTATCCGACCTTCGCGGACGCGGCCACCGCGACCTTCAAGATCCAGAACGGCGATGTCGTGCTGATGCAAGGCACGAACTCACAGACTTTCGCAAACACGCCTGGCCTGGCGGAATCTAAGAACATGCTGCGGGTCTTCTACAAATGGCCTGTCATGACCGATCTGATGGCCAAGTCGATGGCCAATCTGAGTGGTGGCAGGACGCTGCATTTTGCGTCGGTGACCTGGCAGAACGAGCCGTTCGACAATTGAGTTCAGAACGACCAACAAGAAAAAGGCAAATGCCATGATGCGTGCGGGGGCACATCTGAAAATCTCGGAGTCCTGGAGCAGAGCCATCGGATTCTGGTCTAATCGCAAGGGCATCGCGGCGGTCGAGTTCGCTCTTATCGTTCCGATCCTGCTGGTCTTGTACTTCATGACCATGGAGGCTTCGCAGGCCATCGAGACCAGCAAGAAGGTCAGCCGCATCGGCAGCATGGTTGCCGATCTCGTCACGCAGCAGCCGACCATCGTCAAGACGGATCTCGACGCCATCATGAAGATCGGCACCTCGACCATTCAGCCCTACAACCGATCGACGCCGAACATCACGATCACGGCAATACAGGTCACGACCGACGCAACGCCGCTGGTGAAAGTGGTGTGGTCGCGCAAGGTGGCGGGTGGCGTCTACGGCGTCGGTGCCGCCGCGGGCACGACCACGACGGTTCCGGCAACGCTCAGGGTCGCCGGAACCTTCCTCATCCGCGTCGAGAGCAATCTGGCCTATACACCGATCATCGGCTGGACGACGGACACCCAGCAGAAGCTCGGATTGACCCAATCCCTTACCACCACGATCCCGATGGGCGAGACCTACTACCTGCGTCCGCGCAGAAGCCTGACCATCCCCTGCGGCGATTGCTGAAGCCTTTTACTGCCGGCCGCCATCGGCCGACACCAGGCGCACGATGGCTTGCGCCGTCGCATAGTCTTTTGGGGCGACGGTCAGAAAGCCGCCGGAGTGCTTCGATTCCAGGAGATCGTAGACATCCGGCGTCGTCGATTTGAGGTTGGTGAGGAACACGGTCAGCCGGCGCCTGGCTTCCGGGTCGAGATCGCTGCGCACAGCATGGGGACCGTATCTCAGCAGGCTCGACATCCACACCACCTGGAGAGCCGACGGCGAAAGGCCGGCCGCTTCGAGCCTGGCCTGCGTGCCGCCGGATAGCAGCGGCTGGCCGTCGGCCGCGGCCCTCACCCAGCCGAACGTGGCGTCGGCATGGCCGTCGACGAGCATGGCTTCCGCCGCGGACGCCGTATCGGCATGGAGCAGAAACGGAGCATCCTCGGCGATCTCTGCGTGTTCGGCGGCCAGCTCCGTCAGCGGCAAAAGCGAGCCCCCGACGCTGTCCGGCGGCGGCATGGCGATCCGGTGCGTCTCCATCGCCGCCAGGCCTGACAGCTTGCCGTCCCGGGTCAACAGCACGGAGCGGATGCCGACCGCACCATCGGAATCGACCGGAGCCACAAGCGGTTCGACACATCCGCAACGCTGCAGCGCCGTCGCGTAGGCCGTCGCCGAATAGATGGCGTACTCGATCCGGGCGTTGGCCTGCGCCTCGATCAGTGCCGCGTAGTCGCGCGCGACGACAAACTCCACCTTCATGCCAAGCGCGTTGGTAAAGGATTGCGTCAACAGCGCCAGCCCCGGGACAGTGTTGCCGGCGCCAGGCTCGGCGACGATGCCGATGCGGAATGTGCCGATATCGTCGCGCCAGTCGGCCCGCGCCGGACCACAGCAGAGTGCGCCGTGCATGACCACGAGGGCAGCATATGTCTTCTGCGCGGCGCTCATGACAAGACCGTCCTGCGTTTCCTTCGATCCATGTCCAAGCCCGTGCGTCGTGCTTTCCATCTCGGATTGTATCTGTCGTCGTTGCCCCAACCCGCGCGCACTTGGGCGACATGCTCTCTTGGTTTGTCCATGCCGTTGTCCCAAAACCGCTGCACGTTTTCGGGCGACATGGACTGGACTGTCGCGCCAAGCCGTTGCCGTTTGGTTTCCGAATTGCCAATGCCGTCTTGGAACCCTATGTCTGGGCGTCCAAACTGGCAACAATGACCGATGGCGCGCGCTTTCCTCTTCGTCCTGGACTCTTTCGGCATCGGCGGTGCGACCGACGCCGAACGCTATGGCGACGCCGGCGCCAACACGCTTGCGCACATTGCCGAAGCTTGCGCCGAAGGGCGCGCGGATCGCGAGCGGCTTCGGCAAGGGCCGCTGTTTGTCCCGCACATGGCGTCGCTCGGGCTTGGCAAGGCAGCGGAGACGGCGACAGGGTTGGGTTTTGCCCACTTCGGGACGGATCTGGTCGCCAACGCCTTCCATGGCGCGGCGCAGGAAGTTTCGAGCGGCAAGGACACGCCCTCCGGCCACTGGGAGATCGCCGGGCTGCCGGTGCGTTTCGACTGGGGTTACTTCCCGGATACGGTTCCGGCCTTTCCCGCTGATCTGACCGCGGCGATGATCCGCGAGGGCGAGGTGCCAGGCATCCTCGGCAACTGCCATGCGCCGGGCACCGAAATCATCGAACGGTTCGGCGAGGAACACATCCGTACCGGCAAGCCGATCTGTTACACCTCCGTCGATTCGGTCCTGCAGATCGCCGCGCATGAAGTTCATTTCGGGTTGGATCGGCTTTATGAATTCTGTCAGGTGGTGCGCCGGCTGGTTGATCCGCTCAGAATCGGGCGCGTGATCGCACGACCGTTCGTCGGCGAGACCGCCGCCACCTTCCAGCGGACCTACAATCGCCATGACTATGCCGTGCCACCTCCGGAGCCGACCTTGCTTGACCGGCTGACGGCGCGGGGAAGCCGCGTCATCGCCGTCGGCAAGATCGGTGACATCTTCGCCCATCGCGGGATTTCGGAAGTGCGCAAGGCCGCCGGCAACATGGCCATGTTCGACAAAGCGCTCGGTGCGATGGACGATGCCGGCGACGGCGATCTCGTTTTCGCCAATTTCGTCGATTTCGACACCGAATTCGGCCACCGCCGCGACGTCGCCGGCTATGCCGCCGCGCTCGAGGCCTTCGACCGACGGCTGCCGGAAGCATTCGCCAAGCTGCGGCAGGGCGACCTTCTCATCCTGACGGCCGACCACGGCAACGATCCGACCTGGCGAGGGACCGATCACACGCGTGAACGCATCCCGGTGATCGGCATGGGACCGGACCTGGCAGGTGGCGACATCGGATTGAGAACGACATTCGCCGATATCGGCGAAACCGTCGCCGAACACCTCGGGCTGGCGCCCGGCCGCTACGGCACTTCTTTCCATCCGATGATTGGCGGCCATGCCTGAATTGCCCGAAGTCGAAACGGTCCGGCGTGGCCTGCAGCCGGTCCTGGAAGGTGCCCGTCTGACCGGGGTCGAGGCGCGTCGGCCAGACCTCCGGTTTCCCTTTCCCGAACGGTTTTCGGAAAGGCTGACGGGCAGGACCATCACTGCACTCGGCCGCCGGGCCAAATATCTGACCATGCATGTGCAGGACGGCCCCGTGCTGATCTGCCATCTCGGCATGTCGGGCTCCTTTCGCGTCGAGACCGACGACGACGGTGAGACACCCGGCGTGTTCCACCACGAGCGCTCGAAAAGCACGGCACACGACCATGTGGTGTTCGATGTGGTCGGTGCCGACGGCGCCCGGTCCCGCGTGATCTTCAACGACCCGCGCCGCTTCGGCTTCATGCTGTTTGCGGAAGGATCGCCGGAGACGCATCCGATGCTGGCCGGGCTGGGCGTCGAGCCAACGGGCAATACGCTGGACGGCGCGCTGCTGGCCTCGTTGCTGCAAGGCCGCGGATCGCCGCTGAAGGCAGCACTTCTTGACCAGAAGCTGATCGCGGGACTTGGCAATATTTATGTCTCGGAGGCGCTTTGGCGCGCCGGCCTGTCGCCCTTGCGCGAGGCGGGCACCATCGCCAAGCCGGGCAAGAAGGCCAGGCAACAAAGCGAACGCCTCGCCGAGGCGATCCGCTCGGTCATATCGGATGCCATCGCCGCCGGCGGGTCTTCGCTGCGCGACTACATGCACACCGATGGCTCGCTCGGCTATTTCCAGCATTCCTTCGCCGTCTACGACCGTGAGGGCGAGCCCTGCGCGAAGCCCGGCTGCGGCGGCCATATCGAGCGCGTCGTGCAGAGCGGACGCTCGACCTTCTATTGCCGGACGTGTCAGAGCTGAGTTAGACCGGGGTGGAGCGAGGAGAAGCAGCCATGGCCTATGAAACGATCATCACCGAGACGCGCGGCAAGGTCGGACTGGTCACTCTGAACCGGCCAAAGGCGCTCAATGCGCTGAACCTTCAGCTTCTGGCCGAACTGGTCGGGGCCGTGAAGGACTTCGACGCCGACGCCGGCATCGGCGCCGTGGTCATTACAGGTTCCGACAAGGCCTTTGCCGCTGGCGCCGACATCAAGGAAATGCAGGCAATCTCCTTTGCGGACGCCTATCTGCAGGACCTGTTCGGCGGCTGGGAAGACCTGACGCGGGTGCGCAAACCCGTTATCGCCGCGGTGGCCGGCTATGCGCTCGGCGGCGGATGCGAACTGGCAATGATGTGCGACTTCATCATTGCCGCCGACACGGCCAAATTCGGTCAGCCCGAAATCACGCTCGGCGTCATTCCCGGCATGGGCGGGTCGCAACGCCTGACCCGGTTTGTCGGCAAGTCGAAGGCAATGGACATGTGCCTGACCGGACGGATGATGGATGCGGCGGAAGCCGAGCGCTCAGGTCTGGTGTCGCGGGTCGTGCCCGCCGCCGAGCTTGTCGAGGAGGCGGTCAAGGCGGCCGCCAAGATCGCCGACTTCTCGCTGCCGTCGGTGATGATGGCGAAGGAAGCCGTCAACCGTTCCTATGAGACGACGCTGGCCGAGGGATTGCGGTTCGAACGTCGTCTGTTCCATTCGCTTTTCGCGCTCGAAGACCAGAAGGAAGGCATGGCGGCCTTCGCCGAAAAGCGGAAGCCGAATTTCGCCAATCGGTAGAGCCTTGCCGGCCCGCGATCGAAACCCTGTGGCGTCGGCCAAAAAGAACGCCAGGCAGCGTTGACGCGCCGGAAAAGCTGAACTATAAGCCGCACCAACCGAGGCGGCCCTGTGGCTGCCCGTTTGTTTTTTGCGCCCTGCGGCATGCCGCGTGCGCCGACCAGATCAGAAGAGAGGCATCATGGCCAACACATCCTCGGCCAAAAAGGCAACGCGCAAGATCGCCCGCCGCGCGGCGATCAACAAGAACCGCCGCTCGCGCGTGCGCACCTATGTCCGCCAGGTCGAAGAGGCGCTCGCCTCCGGTGACAAGGCAGCCGCGCAGGCCGCCTTCAAGGCCGCCGAGCCGGAATTGATGCGTGCCGCAACCAAGGGCGTCATCCACAAGAACACGGCGTCCCGCAAGGTGTCGCGCCTGGCCGCACGGCTCAAGGTGCTGTCGGCCTAACATCGCTATACAGACTAGCTTGTCTAAAACCCGGCCGATCGCGCCGGGTTTTTTTCGTTTGCCGGCAAGTACTTAAAAAGAATGCTCGGAAACGGCGCCTAGGGCGGCTTCCAAGCTTTCAAATGCTTTGCCGGCACATACATGCCCGCCGATGGTTGGCACGCTTAAAAAGCGTCGCCCAGGAAATCCTTGGCTATCAGAAATAAGCAATATTTTTCAGACAGTTAGCAATGGTCATCCACAGCATGTCCACAGCGCTCCAAAGGGACGGGAGGACAACTGGCTGTCAAGCGAATTATTTCAGAATATTTCGTATCGGCCCGGCTTTTTCATATTCGCCGGAAAAGGGTTTGAATCACAATGGCTTTGTCAAAATACGCCGCTGCGGTATGGCGCCCGAAGGCGCCGGAGGTAACCAGATTCCTTAAAAATCCGTTAGACGTGGCCTTGCCCTATCCACAGCGATTTCGGTAATGTCCATCCATCGAAGGGGACGGGCCTCTGGTCCTTAACCCAGCCTGACGCGGCCAGCTTAAATTGGCGGGATTTGCGACGCGGATCAATTCCGCGGACGGCTTTGGTTTGCTCTTTTCGATACGGTAGGGGACTGGCGTAACGAGACATGGCAGGTTGACAGCGCGCCGGCGTTTTTCGCCGGACGATGTTGTATTGCCCTGACATACCCAACGCGGACTGGCTTCCATGGGCCGGCACCGGTTCCCTACGGATTGTGGCGACGTTCATTGCCGGCGGCGGCAACGGGCATCGTAGCGAAGACACAGTCGCTGGAACAAGGATGCAGGAGGCGCATCCCCGGCGGAAAACAGGTACAGAAAGACAAGGAACTCGATCATGCAGAGCGGCATCGAAAGGGAGCTTACGGGCGACCTCCCATTTCCTGGAACTTTGATCGGAGCAAACGAGATGGCGGTCTCCAGCGACGCGGAACAGAAGTTCGACCGGGTCAAAGCCCAGTTGAAGGCGCGTCTGGGAGCTGAAGTCTATTCGAGCTGGTTCGGCCGCATGAAGGTCGCGGAAGCGTCCAAGGGCATTGTCCGCATCTCGGTCCCCACCGCGTTCCTGCGCTCGTGGATCAATGGCCATTACCTCGACCTCATCTCCGAACTGTGGAAGCAGGAGGATGCCGATCTCCTCAAGATCGAGATCGTGGTGCGCACGGCCACTCGTCAGGGGCGCAGCCATGTCGAACCGGAATTGGCGCCGGCTCGCAAGATGACACGGCAGACGCAGACGGCGCTGGCCGCCGGCACCGTAAGCCCCGGCAGGGTCGAACGGCCCCCGGTACCGCGCCCGGGTGCGGCGGTCGAGAGCGAGTTCCGCCATAATGTTCTGGGGTCGCCGCTTGATCCGCGCTACACGTTCGGCTCCTTCATCGAGGGGCCGTCGAACCGGGTGGCGTTCGCCGCCGCCAAGGCCGTGGCGGAATCGCAGTCGAGCGCCGTGCGTTTCAATCCACTATTCCTGCATGCGACCGTCGGGCTCGGCAAGACCCACCTGCTGCAGGCCATCGCGGCGGAATCGCTGAAGCAGAACCCGAAGTCCCGCGTCGTCTATCTCACCGCGGAATATTTCATGTGGCGCTTCGCCACGGCGATCCGCGACAACAACGCGCTGACGCTCAAGGAGCAGCTGCGCGACATCGACCTCCTGATCATCGACGACATGCAGTTCCTGCAGGGCAAGTCGATCCAGCATGAATTCTGCCATTTGATCAACATGCTGCTCGACAGCGCCAAGCAGGTCGTTGTCGCTGCCGACCGGCCGCCGTCGGAGCTGGAATCGCTGGAGCCGCGCGTCCGCTCGCGTCTCAATGGCGGCGTCGCGCTTGAAATGTCGGCGCCCGATTTCGCCATGCGCCTCGGCATGCTCAAGCTGCGCCTGGCCACGGCCAGGGTCGACGACGCATCGCTCGATATTTCCGAAGAGATCCTCAATCACGTCGCCCGCACCGTGACCGGCAGCGGACGCGAACTGGAGGGCGCCTTCAATCAGCTGCTGTTCCGGCAGTCGTTCGAGCCGCAGATCACCATCGACCGCATCGATGAGATCCTCGGCCACATCTATCGCACCGGCGAGCCGAAGCGGGTCCGCATTGAGGACATCCAGCGCATCGTGGCGCGCCACTACAATGTGTCGAAGACCGAATTGCTTTCCAACCGGCGCACGCGCACCATCGTCAAGCCACGGCAGGTCGCGATGTACCTGTCGAAGGTGATGACGCCCCGCTCACTGCCGGAAATCGGACGGCGCTTCGGCGGCCGCGACCACACCACCGTGCTGCACGCCGTGCGCAAGATCGAAGACCTTTCCGGCAATGACAACACGCTGGCACAGGAACTCGAGCTGCTGCGACGGCTGATCAACGATCAGGCCTGATCGGGCCCGGAACAGGCAAGCCGGAACTGCGTTAGAATTCAACGGCTTGCCTGCCCAGCTGTCGGTCCGGAATGGGCTCGCGGCATCGACCGGCGACGATCCAGATTCCGGAATCAGCACACCGGCAGGAGGTCTTCGCGGCGTTTATCCCCAGAAAGCCCGCGAAGCCGGCCCGAACCGGTGTCGCGGGCTTGCGTTTGCTAGCTTTTTCCTGTCAGTTTACGCAGATTCTGAGCCTGTTCAGACCTTTCGCGGGGCGCCGCCAGCCGGAGACCCGCTCATCCTTTCAAGCGAGCCTGTTTCGTCATGCGTGTTATCCTGGAACGGTCAAATCTCCTGAAGTCGCTCAACCACGTCCACCGTGTGGTCGAACGGCGCAACACGATACCGATCCTGTCCAATGTGCTGCTCAGCGCCGAAGGCGCCAGCCTGGAAATGAAGGCCACCGACCTCGACCTGGAGGTGACGGAAGCAACGCCAGCCAAGGTGGAGCGTGGTGGGGCGACGACGGTCCCCGCGCATCTGCTCTACGACATCGTGCGCAAGCTTTCGGACGGCGCCGAGGTGATGCTGAAAACGGACGAGGACGGCAACGCCATGACGGTGACGTCGGGCCGCTCGAGCTTCCGCCTGCAGTGCCTGCCGCAATCCGATTTCCCCGAACTTTCGGCCGGATCGTTCTCGCATATCTTCCGGCTCGACTCGGTTGCCCTGAAGGGGCTGATCGAGAAGACGCAGTTCGCCATTTCCACCGAGGAGACGCGCTATTATCTCAACGGCATCTACCTGCACACGCATGAAGTCGGCGGCAAGCTGAAGCTGCGCTCGGTGGCGACCGACGGCCACCGCCTGGCGCGCGCCGAAATCGACGCGCCAGCAGGTTCCGAAGGCATGCCGGGCATCATCATTCCGCGCAAGACGGTGAGCGAGCTGCAGAAACTGGTCGACGATCCGGATGTCGCCGTGACCACCGAACTATCCGATACCAAGATCCGCTTCACCATCGGCAGCGTGGTCCTGACCTCGAAGCTGATCGACGGCACCTTCCCCGATTATCAGCGGGTCATTCCGACGGGCAACGACAAGAAGCTGATCCTCGACCGCCAGAGCTTTGCCGCTGCGGTCGATCGCGTCTCGACCATTTCCTCCGAACGCGGCCGCGCGGTGAAGCTTTCGATCAGCGAAGGCCAGGTGACGCTTGCGGTCAACAACCCGGATTCCGGCAGCGCCACCGAGGAACTGGCTGCCGATTACTCGTCCGACCCGATCGAGATCGGCTTCAACGCCAAATATCTGCTCGATGTCGCCGCGCAGCTGACCGGCACGGAAGCCAAATTCATGCTGGCCGATGCCGGCTCGCCGACCCTGATCCACGACATGGCCGACGAGACCGCGCTTTACGTGCTGATGCCGATGCGGGTGTAGCCGGCGCTGCATCATCGATCCGGCGCTGCGACAGGACCGGCGGCAAGAACAATGATTGCGGCACTTCTACAGGCGGATAGCGGTTGCCGGCACAGACGCATATAAGTAAGCTTACACTTACTAATTTCCGCAACTATGCGGCGCTGGCGATCGATCTCGCCCCGGGCGCAGTCGTGTTTTCCGGCGACAATGGCGCCGGCAAAACCAACCTGCTCGAAGCGATTTCCTTTCTGACGCCCGGGCGTGGCTTGCGCCGTGCCCCTTACGCCGATGTCGCGCGCGAAGGCGGCGATGGCGGCTTTGCGCTGCATGCCCGGCTCGACGGGCCCGACGGCCAGGTCGAGATCGGCACGGGCATTTCCGTCGGCGAGGGCGAAGGCGGAAGGCGCGTTCGCATCAACGGCGCGACCGCCCGATCGGCCGAAGACATGCTGGAATGGCTGCGCGTGGTGTGGCTGACGCCGGCCATGGACGCGCTTTTCACCGGACCGGCCGCGGATCGCCGGCGCTTTCTCGACCGGCTGGTGCTGGCGATCGATCCCGGCCACGGCCAGCGTGCGCTCGCCTACGAAAAGGCCATGCGCGGCCGTAATCGCCTGCTTACGGATGGATCTCGCGACGATCGCTGGTTCGAGGCGATCGAGACGCAGATGGCCGAAACCGGCGTCGCCATTGCGGCGGCGCGCGCCGAACTGGTGCGCCTGCTCGCCGCCATGATCGACAGGCTGCCCGACACGGGGCCGTTCCCGCAGGCCGACATCAGCCTTTCGGGCGATCTGGAAGCCGAGGTTTCCAGCGCGCCGGCGGTCGATGTCGAGGAGCGGTTCCGCCGCGCGCTCGCCGGTGGACGTGATCGCGATCGTGCCGCGGGACGAACGCTCGAAGGCCCGCACCGTTCCGATCTCCTGGTGCGGCACCGGCCCAAGGCGATGCCGGCCGAGCTTTGTTCGACCGGCGAGCAGAAGGCCTTGCTGGTCGGCATCGTGCTCTCGCACGCACGACTGACCGGCGAGATGTCCGGTATGACGCCGATCCTGCTGCTGGATGAGATCGCCGCCCATCTCGACGGCGGGCGGCGGGCGGCACTGTTCTCGATCCTCGAGGAGTTGAACTGCCAGGCCTTCATGACGGGAACCGATGCCGCGCTGTTCTCCAGCCTCAGGGGGCGTGCGCAATTCCTGACCGTCGACCATGGCACGGTTGGGCCAACCGAAGACGCCTGACAAGGTTTTTCGGCCGCTGTATTGTCCTGACATGACCACTGCGCTCACCGCCGACGAGATCGAACGCTATGCCCGCCACATCGTGCTGCCGGAGGTCGGCGGTGCGGGCCAACAGAAACTCAAGCAAGCGCGCGTCCTGGTGATCGGCGCCGGCGGGCTGGGCGCGCCGGTGCTCGAATACCTTGCGGCGGCCGGCGTCGGCACGCTCGGCATTGTCGACGACGACACCGTGTCGCTCTCCAATCTGCAGCGTCAGGTCATCCACGACACCGATACGGTCGGTAAACTGAAAACCGACAGCGCCAGGGCGGCAATCGCCCGCATCAATCCCAACACCGCGGTCGAGACGCACACGTTCCGGCTGAGCGCCGACAACGCCCCTGCCCTCGTCACCCGCTATGACATCGTGGTCGACGGTTCCGACAATTTCGAGACCCGTTATACGGTGGCCGACGCCTGTGCGAGCGCGCGGAAACCCCTGGTGCATGCCGCCGTTGGCCGCTTCGATGGGTCGGTGACGGTGCTGAAGCCTTTCGAGGTCGGCAAGGATGGCAGGCCTAACCCGGGCTATCGCGATCTCTTTCCCGAAGCGCCACCGCCAGGCCTGGTGCCGTCCTGCGCCGAGGCCGGGGTGCTTGGTGCGCTCACCGGCGTCGTCGGCACGCTGCAGGCGATGGAGGCGATCAAGCTGATCACCGGCATTGGCGAGCCGCTGGTCGGCCGACTGCTGCTCTACGACGCGCTCGCCGCGCGCTTTGAGACGATCCGCTACGCCAGGCGCTGATCTTGGAGCGGACCATGCCCTTCTCCATCGACCGCATTCCGGCCGATTTCGGCCGCTGGGACGAGGTGCTTGCCTTGATCATGCGTGCTTTCGCCTTCATGGACGGCGTCATCGACCCTCCGTCCTCGGCTCACCTGCTCACCGTCGACACACTGCGCGACAAGGCCCGGCGGGAGACCGGGTTCGTGGCCATCGATGGCGACAGGATCGTCGGCTGCGTCTTCGCTGAGGAAAGGGCCGACGATCTTTACGTCGGCAAGCTCGCCGTCGCCCCGGACTGCCAGGGGCAAGGCATCGGCCGGCGACTGATGCAGTCGGTCGAACGTCTCGCGCTCGATCGCGGCAAGGCGGCGCTGGAACTGCAGACGCGCATCGAGCTTACCGCCAATCACGCCGCCTTTGCCCGCCTCGGCTTTCACGAGACCGGGCGGACGGCGCATGAGGGCTACGCCAAGCCGACATCGATCACCATGCGCAAGGCCCTTTCGTAAGCCTTGGCTTGCATTTGAAGAACAGGGAGCGCGGCGCGCGATACCGTCAGGTTCTGAGCGGCAGCACGCGGTCGGGCGGGCGGTGACCGTCAACGAAGGCCCGGATGTTGATGATGACTTTCTCGCCCATGTCGATGCGGCCCTCGAGCGTCGCCGAACCCATATGCGGCAAAAGCACGACCTTGTGCCGGGCGGCAAGCTTGAGCAGCTTGGCATTGAGCGCCGGCTCATGCTCGTAGACGTCGAGGCCGGCGCCGGCGATCTTGCCGTCCTGGATCAGCTTGACCAGCGCTTCCTCGTCGATGATGTCGCCGCGCGCGGTGTTGACGACATAGGCCGTCGGCTGCAGCAGCGCCAAGCGACGTGCCGACAGAAGATGGAAGGTCGCTGGCGTCGACGGACAATTGACGGAGATGATGTCCATGCGGGCCAGCATCTGGTCGAGGCTCTCCCAATAGGTCGCCTCCAGCCCGTCCTCGACCGCCGGCAAAACGCGATGGCGGTTGTGATAGTGGATGGACAGGCCGAAAGCCTTGGCCCGACGCGCGACGGCCGTGCCGATGCGGCCCATGCCGACGATGCCCAGCCGCTTGCCCCAGATGCGCCGGCCAAGCATCCAGGTCGGCGACCAGCCGGCCCATTTCTTGTCGCCGGTGAGCACATTGGCGCCCTCCGCGAGCCGGCGCGGCACCGCCAGCATCAGCGCCATGGTCATGTCGGCGGTGTCTTCGGTCAGCACATTAGGCGTGTTGGTGACGGTGATGCCCCTCTTGGCGGCAGCGGCCACGTCGATCTTGTCGACGCCGTTGCCGAAATTGGCGATCAGCTTGAGGTTGTCGCCGGCCTGGGCGATCAGCGCCGCGTCGATCTGGTCGGTCACCGTCGGCACCAGCACGTCGGCTTCCTTGACCGCGGCGACCAGCTCGGGCTGCGTCATCGGCCTGTCCTCGACATTCAGCCTGGCGTCGAACAGCTCGCGCATGCGGGTCTCGACCGGGTCGGGCAGCTTTCGCGTGATGACCACGAGAGGCTTCTTTTTGCCTACCATTGTTTCCCTCGTTGAGACCTCTTTAACCAAGACCGGCGAAACTGAAAGCCGGTCGCGGTAGCCGATTTACCCATGTAACAAGCGGTGCCGCCGAAGACAAAGAAAAAGGGGCGCCAAGGCCACCGGGCCGGCGCCGAAAGGAACGAAAGTGTCTGGTTTCGCGTCGCTTCGCCTGGCCATCAGCGCAGCATTTCTCGGCGCTCTCCTCTATTCCCCGCTTGCCGTGGCGCAGGGCGCGGCCGCGCCCGCCCAGAGCGCCGTCACGCTCGGGCCGAGCGGCCTGCCGCTGCCGCGATTCGTCAGCCTGAAGTCGGGCCGCGTCAATTCGCGCGTCGGCCCCGGCGCCAACTACTCGGTCGACTGGATGTATATGAAGGCCGGCCTGCCGATGGAGGTCGTCCAGGAATTCGACACGTGGCGCCGCGTGCGCGACGCCGATGGCTCGGAGGGCTGGATCAACCAGTCGCTGCTGTCAGGCCGGCGCACGGCGATCATCGCGCCCTGGCAGCGCGGCAAGGGTGCCCAGATCAACCTTATGAAAAGTCCCGACAAGGATGCTCGTGTGGTGGCGATCGTCGAGCCGGGCGTCATGGGCACGATCAAGTCCTGCGACGGCCAGTGGTGCGAAATGACGCTCGACGGCCACACCGGCTGGCTCGCCCAGGCCGCGGTCTGGGGCGCCTATCCCGGAGAGCGGGTCAAGGACTGAGCTCGTCCCGCTTACGCCCGATGCGGCCGAGGTGGGTGTCCTGAAAACCGGTTGGCAGTTTCAGGCCGTAGCCCAGTGCGCGGTCGATGGCGATGTGGGCGATCCAGATCAGTGCGACCGCGATCGCGACCGCATGACCGGACAGGTACCCGACGAGCAGCAGCAGCACCGGTACGATGAGGATGTGCAGGGCGTTGTAGGCGATGGCGCCGGTGCGCGGCCCGCCGAGATACCCGAACATTGACAGGTCCGGCGCCAGGATGAGCAATCCGAAGAGCCACCAGGAAACGCCTGACCAAGCGTAGAAGACGATCGCAACGGCCGCCACGACAGCCCATTCGAGGCGGATTATCAGGGCGAGGGGCTTCATCCCTGGCAGATTACTCTGGCCTGACAGATTATTCTGGCCTGACAGATCACTGCCGGCCGATCCGATTGTTCTGGCCTCACCGGTCATTCCTGGCGCTTGGGGCGCAGCCTCACCACGATGTCGACATTGGCGATTTCCATGCCCTCGGGCGGATCCGGCAGGTTGGTGACCGTCACCGGACCGTTCGCGATGTCGAAAATCCGGTTTTCGCCTTCGATGTAGAAATGATGGTGGTCGGAGGTGTTGGTGTCGAAATAGGTCTTGGCGCCCTCGACGGCGAGGATGCGCAGCAGCCCCGCCTGTGTGAACTGGTGGAGCGCGTTGTAGACCGTAGCCAGCGACACCGGCACGCCGGCGGCCAGCGCCTCCTCGTGCAGTTCCTCGGCCGAGAGATGGCGATCGCCCTTGGCGAAAAGCAGGTCGGCCAGCGCAATGCGCTGCCGTGTCGGCCTCAGGCCGGCCTCACGTACCCGCTTGTCCACAGCGACATTTTCCTTCCGGCAGCCCCGGTCCATCTGGTCTTCCAAGCCAACAGTCCCGCTTCAAGACACGCCCAGAATGGCAAAAAAATGAATGTCTGCCGAAACCGGACCCCTGTTGACATATATTCGGTCGTCCGAATGCGATCAATAGCGCGCATTGACCCGGGCAGACTGGCGGGTTAAGCGCAAACGCCGGTTTCCGGCCTGAAACAGATTGTGTTAGGACACCAACGACAAGGGCGCGCTACCGCCCGGACGATATGGGGACGAGATTGATGCCGGGTAAATCCAGCTACGACTACGAAGAATTGCTGGCCTGCGCCCGCGGCGAGCTGTTCGGAGAGGGCAATGCCCAGCTGCCCTACCCGCCGATGCTGATGTTCGACCGTATCACCGAGATCAGCGAGACCGGCGGCGCCTTCGACAAGGGCTTTATCCGTGCGGAGTTCGATATCAAGCCGGACCTGTGGTTCTTTGCCTGCCATTTTATCGGCAATCCGATCATGCCAGGGTGCCTCGGCCTGGACGCCTTATGGCAGTTGACCGGCTTCTACCTTGGCTGGCTCGGCGAACCCGGCAAGGGAATGGCGCTGTCGACCGGTGAGGTCAAGTTCAAGGGCATGGTCACGCCATCGGTCAAGAAGGTCGAGTATGGCGTGGATTTCAAGCGTGTCATGCGCGGCCGGTTGGTGCTGGGCATCGCCGATGGCTGGATGAAGGCGGATGGCGAGCCCATATATGCGGCGACGGACCTGAAGGTCGGTCTGTCCAAGCAGTCGGCGGTCGGTTGACCGCACCCTTGGCCGACCCACTGGCCAGCATCCCTGGAAGGAGTTGCGAATGAGACGTGTCGTAGTCACAGGCCTCGGCATCGTGTCGTCGATCGGCAACAATGCCAACGAGGTGCAGACCTCGCTGCATGACGCCAGATCCGGCATCAGCTTTTCCGATTCCTTTGCCGAGCACGGCTTCCGCTGCCAGGTCTGGGGCGCACCGACACTCGACCCCTCGGCCATGATCGATCGCCGCGCGATGCGCTTCCTGAGCCAAGGAGCTGCCTGGAACCACGTCGCCATGGACCAGGCGATCGCCGATGCGGGCCTCGGCGAAAGCGACATCACCAATGAGCGCACCGGTATCGTCATGGGCTCGGGCGGCCCCTCCACCCGCACCATCGTCGAGGCGGCCGAGACCACGCTGAAGAACGGCAGCCCCAAGCGCATCGGCCCCTTCGCGGTGCCGAAGGCGATGTCGTCGACCGCGTCGGCAACGCTGGCCACCTGGTTCAAGATCCACGGCGTCAACTACTCGATCTCGTCGGCCTGCTCGACCTCGGCGCATTGCATCGGCAATGGCTACGAGCTGGTCCAGTGGGGCAAGCAGGACATGGTCTTTGCCGGCGGCCACGAGGATCTCGACTGGACGATGTCGGACCTGTTCGACGCCATGGGCGCCATGTCGTCCAAGTTCAACGACAGGGCCTCGGCCGCTTCCCGAGCCTATGACGTCAATCGCGACGGCTTCGTCATCGCCGGCGGCGCCGGCGTGCTGGTGCTGGAAGAACTGGAGCATGCCAAGGCGCGCGGCGCCAAGATCTACGCCGAGATCGTCGGCTACGGCGCGACCTCGGACGGTTTCGACATGGTGGCACCCTCCGGCGAAGGCGCGGTCCGCTGCATGCGCCAGGCGCTGGCGACGGTGTCCACGCCGGTCGACTACATCAACACCCACGGCACCTCGACGCCGGTGGGGGATTCCAAGGAAATGGGCGCCATCCGCGAGGTGTTCGGCGAAAAAATGCCGTTCATCACCTCGACGAAGTCGCTGACCGGCCATTCGCTGGGCGCGGCCGGCGTTCAGGAGTCGATCTATTCGATCCTGATGATGCAAGGCGGCTTCATCGGCGAAAGCGCCCATATCGAGACCCTCGACCCCGAATTCGAGGGCATGCCGATCGTGCGCAAGCGCATCGACAACGCCAAGATCGATACCGTCCTGTCAAACTCCTTCGGTTTCGGTGGCACCAACGCAACGCTGATTTTCCAGCGCTATGCCGCATAAGGCCAGCGGTTTTCTAAAAGGATTGCCTGCCATGGACGGATTGATGAAGGGCAAGCGCGGGCTTGTCATGGGTGTCGCCAACGATCATTCGATCGCCTGGGGCATCGCCAAGAAATTGTCCGAACATGGGGCGGAGCTCGCGTTCACCTATCAGGGCGACGCCTTCGGCCGCCGGGTCAAGCCGCTCGCCGACAAGCTCGGCGCCTCGCTGGTCGTTCCCTGCGATGTCGAGGACAGCGCTTCGGTCGCCGCCACGTTCGAGACGCTCGGCAAGGAATGGGGCGGACTGGACTTCGTCGTCCACGCCATCGGCTTTTCCGACAAGAATGAGTTGAAGGGCCTCTACGCCGACACCAGCCGGGACAATTTCGTCCGCACCATGGTGATCTCCTGCTACTCCTTCACCGAAGTGGCGCGCAACGCCGCGGCCCTGATGACGGAAGGCGGCTCGATGATCACGCTGACCTATGCCGGTTCGGTGCGCGTCATGCCGAACTACAATGTCATGGGCGTCGCCAAGGCCGGCCTCGAGGCCAGCGTGCGCTACCTTGCCAACGACTACGGTCCGCGTGGCATCCGGGTGAACGGCATCTCGGCGGGCCCGGTACGCACGCTCGCCGGCGCCGGCATTTCGGACGCCCGTCACATGTTCTCGTACCAGCAGCGCAACTCGCCGTTGCGCCGCACGGTGACCATCGACGAGGTCGGCGGCTCCGCGCTTTATTTGCTGTCCGACCTTGCCTCGGGCGTCACCGGCGAAATCCACTATGTCGATTCCGGCTATCACATCGTCTCCATGCCGACGCTCGACGAGTTGAAGCAGACGGATGGCTAACCGGCCCTTACGGATCAAGGCGCCACGCTTTGGGCAACCGTTTGGAGAAATGGCTCTCTTTCCAGTAAAGAAAATAATCTTCTCCAGTAAAATTGGATACATTCGCGGAAACTCATTTTAAGGGGATTTCCGCTATAGAGTCCCGCAATCTGGGGACCTTTGAATGACTGCCGTCAGCAACCCGAAGCGAACACCGGTGTTCCGACTGCTCACGATAGCGAGTTCGGGCATTGGCAGTTTTGTCCTCGGCATCTGGGGCCTGAAGCACGGCCTCGGCGATGGGTTTGCCGGCATATCGATGGACATGATGGTCGCGATCATGGCTGCGCTTTGCGCGCTGGCGGCGTCGGTGGCGGCCATGTCGTTCTTCGCCGGCGTCGATGAATCGGCGGATTTCGTCTTCAACGAAACCCATTTCGACAAGCTGACCGGACTGCTGGCGCGCCCGGCGATGGTCGGCAAGGTCGCCGAGGCGGCATGCGCGACAAGCCGGACCGGAGAACCGGTGTTCCTGATCGACATCGACATCGACCGGTTCAAGCAGATCAACGACGCGATCGGCTATACGCAGGGCGACGAGTTGATCCGCGCCTTCACCAAGCGGCTGCAGACCTGCGTGCCCGCACGCGCCCTGGTCGGGCGTATCGGCGCCGGCGAGTTCGCGGTGCTGCTTGCGGATCATCAGATCCAGGGAACGATGGAAAGCATGGTCGAAAGGCTCATCGACGAAATGATGGAGCCCTATGAACTGAGCACCCATCAGCAATCGGTGAGCCTGTCGGTGGGTATCGTGGCCATGCCCAAGGATGGCGTCGATCCGGTCCCTATCCTGCGCCGCTCCAACCTGGCGCTGCAGAATGCGCGCGCCGGCGGGGTCGGCAACTGGTCGGTGTTCAACAGCGAGATGGGGCGTGTCGCCGATCATCGTCAATGGGTCGAATCCGAACTGCACACCGCTTTCGAGCGCGGAGACTTCGACCTGCACTATCAGCCACAGCTCGACCTGCCGACCGGCCGCATCATCGGCTACGAGGCGCTGATCCGCTGGAACCATCCCGAACGCGGCATGATCCCACCCTTGGAGTTCATCCAGATCGCCGAGGAAACCGGGATGATCCACCCGATCGGCGAATGGGTTCTGCGCAAGGCCTGCAGCGATGCCCGTCATCTGCCGGACGACTGTTTCGTCGCCGTCAACATCTCGCCGGTCCAGTTCATGACCAAGGACTTCGTCGGCATCGTGCGCGACACCATGCGGGCCACCGGCATCAAGCCCTCGCGGCTTGAGCTGGAAGTCACCGAGACGGCGATGATGCAGGACCGCGACCGCGCGGCCGCTATCCTGAAAGAGCTTGCCGAAATGGGCATCTCCGTTGCCGTCGACGATTTCGGCACCGGTTATTCGAACCTCAGCTATCTCATCGACTTCTCATTCGGCAAGCTGAAGATCGACCGTTCCTTCGTCAGCCGCATCGATACCGATTCCAGCTCCGGCGCTGTCGTCTCGACCATTGTCGGGCTTTCGCGCGCGCTCGGCGTCAGCATCATCGCCGAAGGCGTCGAGACCGAGAGCCAGGCGACGCTGTTGCGGGCGGCCGGCTGCGAGGTGGTGCAGGGTTATTTGTTCGGCCGGCCGGCGCCGCTCCAGTTCAGGCTTGGCGACGAGCACGCCACCGACGAGGTCCGGCGCGTCGCCAACCTGCATTGAGCAAGTCAGCGCCGAGCGGAAAACACCTTGA
This sequence comes from Mesorhizobium sp. WSM4307, assembly GCF_007003945.1. Lineage (NCBI taxonomy): Bacteria > Pseudomonadati > Pseudomonadota > Alphaproteobacteria > Hyphomicrobiales > Phyllobacteriaceae > Mesorhizobium > Mesorhizobium sp. WSM4307. The sequence goes on along the minus strand of NZ_VFTB01000005.1, from coordinate 417,064 downwards.
ACATGCCGTCGCGGGCAAGCTCCGCGTGGCTGGCAAAGGCGGCCGACAGCACGGGCTCGTAGGGAAGCTGACGGTTGGCGACCATGAACAGCCTGCCACCGGGCTTCAACGCCTTGGCCGCCGCGCGGATCATGCCGGCGCCGATCTCCGGCTCCGCAGCACGGCTGCGATGAAAGGGCGGGTTCATGGCGACGACGTCGTAACGGCGCTCGACAGGCTCGGCGAGCAGATCCATCCAGAAGAAGCCTTGCGCCACTGTGTTGGCCAAGTTGCCCTTGGCCGCCTCCAGCGCATCGAAATCGGCCTCATAGAGATCGAGACCCGACAGGCCTGACGAGCGGGCAGCCATCTCAGCCGCGACATATCCCCAACCAGCACAGAAATCGGCCGCATTGCCGCGCAGGTCACTGGGCAAATTGTCGACCAGCAGTTTCGAACCCGCATCGACGCGATCGAAGGAGAACATACCAGGTGCGGTGTGGAACCGCTCCTCGATCAGCAAGGCGGGATTGGCGGCGCGAAGCGTGGCTGCGGCCTGCATATCCACAGGGCGGCGCAGCCAGAAGGCGATGCCGTGATATTTCGGCATATGGCCGTCGAGCGGCACGAGCTCGTCGACGCGCTTGCGCAGGCTAGCAATGCCGTCGTCCTTGCCGCCGGCGACGACGACAAGCCCGCCTGGCGCCACGCGCTTGAGGGCCTCGGCGATACGCAGTTCGTTCTGGCCGCGGTGACGGCCCGCGAGCACCAGGGCGGCATCAAATCCGTCCCCCTCGGTTTGCGGCGTGACGGAAAAGCCCGCTGCCTGCAATGCACGGAAATATGGCCGAAAGCCCTGTACGAGATGCAGCGTGGCCTCGAAACCCGACGGCACGCGCAGGCCGGGCTCGGCGCCGAGGAAGAGGATGCGCTCGCCCTTTCGCGGCAAGGCAAGAGCCTCGGCCTCGAACGGATGGAAAAGTGTCTTCAGCGCTTCAGCGGACATGGAAGTGCTCCCAGAGTCTTACGCAATTCCCAAGGGAAAGCGCCTCATACTTTCCTGGAACCGCTCCAAACGAAAACGGGCGCGACATAAGCCGCGCCCGCTTCGATTTTTCCGTCAGATCGCTCAGGCGGCGTCTTCTTCGCCTTCGGCCTTCTTGTCGCGCACGATTTCCTTGCCGGTGGCCTGGTCGACGACCTTCATCGACAGGCGGACCTTGCCGCGCTCGTCGAAGCCCATCAGCTTGACCCAGACCTTGTCGCCTTCCTTGACGACGTCGGAGGTCTTGGCGACGCGCTCGTTGGCGAGCTGCGAGATGTGGACGAGGCCATCACGCGGACCGAAGAAGTTGACGAAGGCGCCGAAGTCGGCGGTCTTGACGACCGTGCCTTCGTAGATTTCGCCGACTTCCGGCTCGGCGACGATGGTGTGGATCCACTTCTTCGCCGCCTCGATCTCCTTGGCGTTCGAAGAAGCGATCTTCACCGTGCCGTCGTCCTCGATGTTGATCTTGGCGCCGGTCTTCTCGACGATCTCGCGGATGACTTTGCCGCCCGAACCGATGACGTCGCGGATCTTGTCGGTCGGGATGTGCATGACCTCGATGCGCGGCGCGAATTCGCCGAGTTCGGGGCGGGCGCCGGTCAGGGCATGAGCCATTTCGCCGAGGATATGCTGGCGGCCGTCCTTGGCCTGATCCAGCGCGATCTTCATGATCTCCTCGGTGATGCCCTCGATCTTGATGTCCATCTGCAGCGAGGTGATGCCGTTGGCGGTGCCGGCGACCTTGAAGTCCATGTCGCCGAGGTGATCCTCGTCGCCCAGGATGTCGGAAAGCACGGCGAAGCGCTCGCCTTCCTTGATCAGGCCCATGGCGATACCGGCAACCGGCTTGGCCAGCGGCACGCCGGCATCCATCAGCGCCAGCGAGGTGCCACAGACGGTGGCCATCGAGGACGAGCCGTTGGACTCGGTGATCTCCGAGACGACGCGCAGCGTGTAGGGGAACTGGTCAGCGCTCGGCAGCATCGGACGGATGGCGCGCCAGGCGAGCTTGCCGTGGCCGATTTCGCGGCGGCCCGGCGAACCCATGCGGCCGGTCTCACCGACGGAATAGGGAGGGAAGTTGTAGTGAAGGAGGAACTTCTCCTTGTACATGCCGGTCAGCGAATCGACATACTGCTCGTCTTCGCCGGTGCCGAGCGTGGCAACGACCAGCGCCTGGGTCTCGCCACGGGTGAACAGCGCCGAACCATGGGTGCGCGGCAGGACGCCGACTTCGGAAACGATCTTGCGGACAGTCTTCAGGTCGCGGCCATCGATGCGCGAGCCGGTGTCGAGGATGTTCCAGCGCACGACCTTGGCCTGCAGTTCCTTGAACACCGAGCCGATCTGCTCGGAGGTGTACTTGGCCTCTTCGCCTTCGGCCGGAGCAAAGGCTGCCTTGACCTTCGCCTTGACGGCGTCGACGGCGGCATAGCGCTGCTGCTTGTCGGTAATCTTGTAAGCCTCACGAAGCTCGTCGCCGACGATCTTCAGCATCTCGGCTTCGAGCGCGGAATAATCCGGCGCGGTGAAGTCGCGTGGCTCCTTGGCGGCAACTTCGGCCAGCTTGATGATGGCGTCGATGACCGGCTGGAAGCCCTTGTGGCCGAACATGACAGCGCCGAGCATCAGCTCTTCGCCAAGTTCCTTGGCTTCCGACTCAACCATCAGCACGGCGTCGGCGGTGCCGGCGACGACTAGGTCGAGCTTGGATTCCTGCATTTCGTCGATGTGCGGGTTGAGGACGTATTCGCCGTTGATGTAGCCGACGCGCGCACCGCCGACCGGGCCCATGAAGGGAACGCCCGACAGGGTCAGAGCGGCCGAGGTGGCTACGATCGACAGGATGTCCGGATCATTCTCGAGGTCATGCTGGACGACCGTGACGACGATCTGCGTGTCGTTCTTGTAGCCGTCGGCGAAGAGTGGACGGATCGGGCGGTCGATGAGGCGCGAAACCAGCGTTTCCTTTTCGCTCGGACGGCCTTCCCGCTTGAAATAGCCGCCCGGGATCTTGCCGGCGGCATAGGTCTTTTCCTGGTAGTTGACGGTCAGCGGAAAGAAATCGAGGCCTGGCTTGGGCTCCTTCATCGAAACGACGGTGGCCAGAACCTTGGTCTCGCCGTAGGTGGCGAGCACAGCGCCGTCAGCCTGACGGGCGATCTTGCCGGTTTCGAGGATGAGCGGGCGACCGCCCCATTCGATTTCCACTTTGTGCTGATTGAACATGTCTTGTCCTTTGTATGAGGAAGGGCCGCGCCGTTTCAGCGTGCGCGGGTGCCCTTTCTTCTGGCTTCCTTTCTCGGGCAGCCACGGGCAAGACAACGGGAGGCTCGGGTCTGTCGGCACGGTGGCCATACGAGCGTCCTGCAATCCTGCCCCATGACCGTCCATGGGCGGCTCCGAGTGGCCCTCTGCACGCTCGAAGCCGGATATGGCCAATCGATCGATCGGCCTGCGCATGACCCCGAAACCCACGGCTTACGGAACGCGTCATGCGCAATTCAACTTTTCGGAGCGTCCGTCCGGCATCCCGATGGGCTGCGCGGCGCTCCAGTCCTGCATTCGAGATCGGATTGGTCCGGTGCTCGAATGCGCGACCGGCGGACTCCTTGAGGGAGCCCGCCGGTCAATTCGTCAACGGCGCAGACCGAGCTTCTCGATCAGTGTCTGATAGCGCGCGTCGTCCTTGCGCTTGAGGTAATCAAGCAGGCTGCGGCGCTGGGACACGAGAGCGAGCAGACCACGGCGGGAATGGTTATCCTTCTTGTGGTCCTTGAAATGGTCGGTCAGGTTCTTGATGCGCTCGGAAAGGATGGCCACCTGGACTTCCGGAGACCCGGTATCGCCCTTGGCGGTCGCGAATTCACCCATCAATTCCTTCTTGCGCTCGGCAGTAATCGACATCGTGTTTTTCCTTATCTGTTTGAGGAAACGGGTCGCCCTCAGCCGGGATGTCGTCCAGCAGGGGCCGGTGCAAGCAAAGCGTCGTGGCGCTATGCTGCGGCGCATATAGTGCAATTCCCGGCAAAACACCAGCCCAATTCACCAAGCCGGCTTTTCAGCCCCAAATGCCCGGTTTTATCGGCGTCAGAGCCATTTCTTCCATTTGAAGAAGGCAATCAAGCCGACCGCGACAAGCAGCATGAAGACGAGTGCCGCCGGATAGCCATAGTAAGACCGCAGCTCCGGCATGTTCCATGGCGAGGTATCGGGACTGAAATTCATGCCCCAGACGCCGACCAGGAAGGTGAGCGGCATGAAGATGACCGAGACGATGGTGAGATAGCTGATGACGTCGTTGGTGCGCGCCTGGCTCAGCGACAGATGCATCTCGATCAGCCCGGTCAGCATATCGCGCTGGGTCTCGACCAGTTCGATCAGCCTGAGTGAGTGGTCGAGCGTGTCATTGAGGAAGACCTTGGTCTCGGCTCCAACATAGGGCACGTCGTTGCGGATCAGCGTCGCCAATGCATCGCGCATAGGCCACAGCACGCCCTTCAGCACGTTGGCGTCGCGCCGCAATTCGTGCAGTTGCCGCATCTGATGCTTGTGCGGCGAATGCAGCATCTCATCCTCGATGCCGTCGACCAGGTCGCCGGCCGCCTCGATCGGCGGGAAATAGCTGTCGACGATGGCGTCGATCAACGCGTAGGCCAGATAGTCGGCGCCGCGCGTGCGCAAGCGGTTGGGCGCCGAACTCTCGATGCGCTTGCGCACCGGGTCGAACGGATCGCCCTCGCGCTCCTGAAAAGTGACGACGAAGTTCTCGCCGACGAAGACGGCGATCTGCTCGTAGCGATGCGCGGTGACATCGTCGATCATGCGCACGACGACGAAGGCATGATCCTCGAAGAAGTCGACCTTGGGCCGCTGGCCGGTGTTGACGACATCCTCCAGCGCCAGCGGATGCAGGCTGAAGATGCGGCCGATCTCCTTGATCAGCTGGATGTTGGCGAGGCCGGTGCAGTCGAGCCAGATCACCGGCCATTTGTGGCAATTGGCCTCGACATCGTCGATGCTGGCATTGTCGATGGTCTTGAACTTCTGCGGCGAGATCAAGGTCAGCCGCAATTCGGAGCGTCGCGCCGCCGGATCGGCGATCAGCGTGCCCGGCGAAGCGCCTACCGGCGGCCGCCTCATCTTTACAGGCGCCCGCTTCTTCACCGCCTCGGCCTTTGCCATGTGCCCCTCGAGCGTAGAGTCGATGTGAAGTTAGCCGAGAGCCGTCAACCGGCAAAGACCCGCTTGGGCTTGAACATGCCTTGTTCGATCGCGCCGATGGCCACCAGCTTGCCGCGAGCCGTCGCGCAGGCTTCCTCGGCCTCGACAGGCGCATCGCGGCCGCGAATGATGACCGGATTGCCGAGGCGGATCTTGGTCGCCGCATCGTCGCTGATGGCGATCTGCGGCAGGCAGTCGAGAGCCGCCGACGTGTCGACAAGAAGCGCGTCGATCGCGCCGAAGTCCACCGGCACGTCAATCGCATCGGCGTCGTCGGCAGGCTCCGGCTTGTCCTCGCCTTGCGCACCGAAACGGGCCGCTTCCAGCTCGGCGATGGTGACGAAATCCTCCGATGTGAACGGCTCGACCTCGACCCGGCGCAAATTGCTGATATGGCCGAAGCAGCCGAGGTCGCGGCCCATGTCACGGGCCAGGGAACGCACATAGGTGCCCTTGCCGCATTCGACCTCGAAAACGGTATGGTCGGCGTGGTGTTCGACCACGTCGAGGCGGCCGATCTCGATCTCGCGCGCGGGAATATCGACTGTCTCACCTTCGCGGGCGAGGTCGTAGGCGCGTTCGCCCGCGATCTTGATGGCCGAAAATTGCGGCGGCGTCTGCATGATGACGCCGGTGTATTTCGGCAGCAGCGCCTTGACCTCGGCCTCCGCCGGACGGAGGTCTGAACTCTTCGTCACCGGTCCTTCAAGGTCGTCGGTCGAGCGCTCCTGCCCCCAGGCGACGGTGAAGCGGTAGATCTTGGCGCCGTCCTGCACATAGGGAACGGTCTTGGTGGCCTCACCGAGCGCGATCGGCAGCATGCCGGAAGCCAGCGGATCGAGCGTGCCGGCATGACCGGCCTTTTCCGCCTGGAACAGCCATTTGATCTTGGACACGGCCTCGGTCGAGCCCATGCCCACGGGCTTGTCCAGCACCACCCAGCCGGAGACCGGCCGGCCCTTCTTCTTGCCGCGGCGCCCCATTATTCGCTGCCCCTGTCGTCTTTGGCCTTGTCGTCTCTGGCCCTGTCGTCTCTGGTCTTGTCGTCGTCCGCATCGAGATCGCGCGCCACTTCAGGCGACTTCAGCAGATCGTTGATCCTGGCGAAATTGTCGAAGGAGGTGTCGAGCTTGAAGCGGAACTCCGGCATGAACTTCATCTGCCGCAGAGCGCCGGAGACACGGCCGCGGACGAATTTCGCATGCTTGTTCAACGCCTCCACAACAGCATTCGCGTCTTTGGCGCCAAGCGGCGAAACGAAAGCGGTGGCAACCCTCAGGTCGGGCGACATGCGCACTTCCGAGACCGACACAACGGTATTTTCGATCAGCGGATCGATGATCTCCCCGCGCTGCAACGTTTCGGACAGCGCGTGGCGCACCTGTTCGGCAACGCGCAGCATACGCTGAGACGGGCTGGATGTGGTTGGACGGGACATTTTTCTCAATCCTGAAAGCGTGAGGCACGGGATAGGACCGTGCCGCATGTCTCATATGTCAACGCATCGGCCCGAAATCGAATTCGGTTTCGAAAAGCACGATGCGCAATTTCACAATCAACTCCAGGCGGCGGTCTTTCGACCACCGCCTGGCATGGACAAGTCACGCGAACTCAGAGCGTCCGGGTCACCATCTCGACGCGGAAGCACTCGATGACGTCGCCGACGCGCATGTCCTCGTAGTTCTGGAATGCCATACCGCACTCCTGGCCGCCGGGGACTTCCGAAACCTCGTCCTTGAAGCGCTTCAGCGTCTTCAGCGTGCCTTCGTGAATGACGACGTTGTCGCGGATCAGGCGCACGCCCGCGCCACGCTCGACCTTGCCTTCGGTGACACGGCAGCCGGCGATCTTGCCGACCTTGGTGATGTCGAATATCTCGAGGATCTCGGCATTGCCGATGAAGGTCTCGCGACGCTCCGGCGACAGCAGGCCCGACAAAGCCGCCTTCACATCATCCACCAGGTTGTAGATGATCGAGTAGTAGCGGATTTCGATGCCCGCGGCGGCTGCCGCGGCACGTGCCTGTGCGTTGGCACGGACGTTGAAGCCGATGATTGCCGCACCAGACGTTTCCGCCAGCGAGACGTCGCTTTCGGTGATGGCGCCGGCGCCAGCATGGACGATGCGCGCACGCACCTCGTCGGTGCCGAGCTTGTCCAACGCGGCGTTGATCGCCTCGATCGAACCCTGCACGTCACCCTTGATGACCAGCGGGAATTCCTTCAACCCGCTCGTCTGCAACTGCGACATCATCTGTTCGAGCGAGCCGCGCTGGCCGGCATGCTTGGCCACCGCCTTCTCGCGCGCCAGACGCTGGCGATACTCGGTGATCTCGCGAGCGCGGGCCTCGTTGTTGACCACGGCGAAGCGGTCGCCGGCCTGTGGTGTGCCCTGAAGGCCGAGCACCTCGACCGGCATCGCCGGCGGCGCTTCCTTGATCTGCTCGCCGCGATCGTTGACCAGAGCGCGTACGCGACCCCATTCGTTGCCGGCGACGAGGATGTCGCCCGGCATCAAGGTGCCGGTCTGCACCAGCACGGTGGCGACGGGGCCACGGCCCTTGTCGAGTTGCGCTTCGATGACGACACCCTCGGCGGTACGGTCCGGATTGGCCTTCAGGTCGAGGATTTCGGCCTGCAGCAGGATCGCCTCGAGCAACTTGTCGAGATTGGTGCCCTTGGTCGCCGACACTTCGACGTCCAGCACTTCACCGCCCATCGATTCGACGAAGACCTCATGGCGCAGCAGTTCGGAGCGCACCTTCTGCGGATCGGCGTCATGCTTGTCGATCTTGTTGATGGCCACGATGATCGGAACGCCGGCGGCCTTGGCATGGCTGATCGATTCGATCGTCTGCGGCATGACGCTGTCGTCGGCCGCCACCACCAGGATAGCGATGTCGGTGGCCTGGGCGCCGCGGGCACGCATCGCCGTGAAGGCAGCGTGGCCGGGCGTGTCGATGAAGGTGATCTTCTGACCGTTCTTCTCGACCTGATAGGCGCCGATATGCTGGGTGATGCCGCCGGCCTCGCCGGAGACGACATTGGCGTTGCGGATGGCATCGAGCAGCGAGGTCTTGCCGTGGTCGACGTGGCCCATGATGGTCACGACCGGCGGACGCGGCACCAGGTCCTCGGCGTTGTCGGCGATGTTGAACAGGCCTTCCTCGATGTCGGATTCGGCGACGCGGCGGACCGTGTGGCCGAATTCGGTGGCGACCAGTTCGGCCGTGTCGGCGTCGATGACGTCGCCCGGCTTCAGGATCTGACCCTGCTTCATGAAGAACTTGACCACATCGACCGCACGTTCGGACATGCGCTGCGCCAGTTCCTGGATGGTGATGGTCTCGGGCAGGATCACTTCGCGCATGACTTTCTCGCGCGGCTCATTGTGCATCGCGCGCTTGAACTTCTCCTGACGGCGACGCATCGACGACAGCGAACGGGCCCGCGCATCCTCGTCGGAAAGCGCGGAATTCAGCGTCAGCTTGCCACGGCGACGATCTTCCTCGCCCTTGGTCGGCTTGGCCGGACGCGCCACTTCGGGCGTAACCAGGCGACGCACTGGCGCGCCCGCGCCAGCCCGCTTCGGCTTGACCTCTTCTTCGTCCGCCGTTGCCAGTTCCGCGGCCAGCGGCGCGCGGCGGCGTGCTTCTTCCTCGGCACGGCGGCGCGATTCGGCCTCGGCCTGCAGCCGTGCCTCTTCCTCGGCCTGGCGGCGTGCGGATTCCTCGCGCTCGCGCTTGCGGCGCTCTTCGTCCTCGGCCCGGCGCTTGGCTTCCTCGGCGGCGCGCTGACGGTCTTCGACCTCGCGGACCTTGGACCCTTCCAGCGCCCTGCGGCGGGCTTCCATTTCGCTGCGCGACAGTTCGTTTAGCACCATGCCGCTGCGCTCGACCGGAGCCGGCGGGGCAGGCGGAGGCGCAGCCTTCGGCGCTTCCTGCACGACGGGGGCCGCCGCGACCGGCGGCTTCGGCGTGAAGACGGGCACAGGGGCCGCGGCAGCCGGCTCCGGCTTGTCGCCGGGCAGGGAGAATTTGCGCTTCTTGGTCTCGACCACGACCGACTTGGTACGGCCATGCGAGAAGTTCTGGCGCACGGTGCCCTGTTCCATGCCGGGGCGCTTCAGCGTCAAGGTCTTCTTAGGTGTAACACTCAACGTCTTGTCGTCGCCCGATTTCGTATCGCTCATTCCATATCCTCTGCGGCCTCATCTTCGTCAGCAACGGCCGCAAGCATTGCCAGATCGTCCGGGGTACCGCCCCGATACCGGTCGAGCGCAACCATGCGCTTCTGGACCGCCTTACCCGCGTCTCCCGCGAGGACGGCAGCATGTATCACATTTGTACCCCCCAATGCCAAGCTCAACTCGGCCTCGGAGAAAAGTTTGTAGGCAAGGATGGAAGGGCCGCCGATATGGACGGTCGCCCGCCGCGCCTGGCTGATCTTGCGCACGCCATCGTCCGACGCTTCGGTCGCGTGGAGCACGAAAAGCGCCAGTCCGCCGCGCACGGCACTCTCAACCTTGGTGGCGCCAAGAGAAATTGCGCCTGCCTTGCGGGCGAGACCCAACATGCCCAGAGCGGATCTGGAAAGCAGCCCATCGACCATGCCGCCAAGATCCGACGGCACAACCACCTGTGCCTTGAAGGCGCGGGCAAAAAGATTCTTGGCCGCCGCCTTCTCAATATGTAGGCGGTCGGCACTCACCCAGCAACCGCGGCCGGGCAGATTTCTCTTGAGATCGGGAACGACGGCCGAATCCGGGCCGACGACGAACCGGATCAGTTCATCCGGTTCGGCCTGCTTGCGGGTAACGATGCAGGTGCGATCGTTCATCTCGTCCAAGGGCGGGTTGTGTGCGATGCGGTTTCACCTCACGCACCAACGGCTTCGTCAGCCGATGCTTCTTCGGCCGCAAGCTCGTCTTCGGAAATCCAGCCGGCCTTGAGACGGGCGTTGAGCACCATCTGTTCGGCATCGGCGCGCGAAACGCCGTGATTGGCCAGCACGCCCGGATAGACCTTGGTCTCGCCGTCCTTGCGTTCCTTCCAACCGGTCAGGTCGTCGGCGGCATAGCCGGCGAAATCCTCGATCGTCTTCACACCATCCTCACCGAGCGTCACCATCATGGCGGTGGTGATGCCGGGGATTTCGCGCAGTTCGTCCTTGACGCCCAGCGCCTTGCGCTTCTCGTCGTGCTCGGCCTCGATCTTTTCGAGGTACTCGCGGGCGCGGGTCTGGATTTCGGAAGCGGTGTCGTCGTCGAAGCCGTCGATCGAGGCGATTTCGCCGGCGTCGACATAGGCGACCTCCTCGACGCTGGTGAAGCCTTCGGAGGCCAGCACCTGGCCGACCATCTCGTCGACATCGAGGGCTTCCATGAACAGCGCCGAGCGCTCGACGAATTCCTTCTGGCGGCGCTCGGATTCCTCGGCCTCGGTCAGGATGTCGATATCCCAGCCGGTGAGCTGCGAGGCGAGACGCACGTTCTGGCCGCGGCGGCCGATGGCCAGCGACAGCTGATCGTCGGGAACCACCACTTCGATACGCTCGGCATCCTCGTCGAGCACGACCTTGGCGACTTCCGCCGGCTGCAGCGCATTGACGATGAAGGAGGCGGCCGAGGGCGACCACGGAATGATGTCGATCTTCTCACCCTGCAGTTCGCCGACGACGGCCTGGACGCGGCTGCCGCGCATACCGACGCAGGCGCCGACCGGATCGATCGAACTATCACGCGAGATGACGGCGATCTTGGCGCGCGAGCCCGGGTCGCGGGCGACCGACTTGATCTCGATGATGCCGTCATAGATTTCCGGCACTTCCATGGTGAACAACTTGGCCATGAACTGCGGATGCGTACGCGACAGGAAGATCTGCGGGCCGCGCTGCTCGCGGCGCACGTCGTAGACATAGGCGCGGACGCGGTCGCCATATTTGTAGTTTTCGCGCGGAATGAGCTCGTCGCGGCGGATGATCGCCTCGCCACGGCCGAGATCGACGATGACATTGCCATATTCGACACGCTTGACGGTGCCGTTGACGATCTCGCCGATGCGGTCCTTGTATTCGTCATACTGGCGGTCGCGCTCGGCCTCGCGCACCTTCTGCACGATGACCTGCTTGGCGGACTGCGCGGCGATGCGGCCGAAATCCATCGGCGGCAGCTGTTCGGCGATGAAGTCGCCGAGCTGCGCGTCGGGATTGCGCTCGCGAGCCGAGGAAATGGCGATCTGGGTGGCGTAGTCGTCGACCTTTTCGACCACTTCCATCAGCCGCTGCAGCTTCATCTCGCCGGTGTTCGGGTTGATGTCGGCGCGGATGTTGGTCTCCTGGCCGTAACGCGAACGCGCCGCCTTCTGGATCGCATCGGCCATGGCGGCGATGACGATCGACTTGTCGATCGACTTTTCACGCGCGACGGCGTCGGCAATCTGCAGCAGTTCAAGTCTATTGGCGCTTACAACCATGTTTTTTCTCCCGAGCCTGTTTGCCGGACTTTTCGGCCCGGCAGCTCAATCAACTTTCCTGTTCGTGTTCTTCCGTGGCGTCCGCTTCCGCACCCTCGGGCGCGTCGTCATCCGGTTCGCCGCGGCGTTTCTTGGCTTCCTTGCGCGCCCTGTTGTCCTTCGACAACGCATCGCGGATGAGATCGTCGGTCAGGATCAGCCGGGTTTCGGCAATGGCGTCGTAAGGCACGCGCACCGTCGGTTCCTCGCCATAGGCCGCCTTGTCGCGCTCGATCAGCACGTCGTTCTCACCAGCCTCGGCGATCTTGCCCTTGAAGCGCTTGCGATCCGCGACGATGACCGATGTTTCCATCTTCACCAGATGACCGGTCCAGGTCACGAAATCGGATTTGCGCACCAACGGCCGGTCGATGCCGGGCGAAGAGACTTCGAGATGATAGGCCTTTTCGATCGGATCATCGACGTCGAGCGCCGGCGACACCGCGCGGCTGACCTCTTCGCAATCCTCGACGGTCATAGTGCCGTCCTCGCGTTCGGCCATGATCTGCAGCGTCAGTCCGTTCTGGCCGGACAGATGCACCCGCACGAGGCGAAAGCCGATGCCGCGCAGCACCGGCTGAACGATCAGCGCAATGCGCGCATCGATGCCGCTTTCGCGGATGATGCGGTCGTCACCTTCGCTTGCCGTTGCAGTCATCAAGTACCTGTCGTTTCGAACCTATCGGCAGGTAATAAAAAAGAGCGGGACCGGGTGGACCCACTCTTCGTCATACCGACCAAGAATTTGAGGTTGATATAAACGAACATGGCCTGTGTTTCAAGCCCGCCGTGCCGAACCGGCAAAAGGGCTGACAGCGTCAGCATTGCTCCAGGCGCATGGCCACCATGCGCCAATCCCCCTGTGAGAGCCGGCGGAGCGCTCTTATTTGTTAGCCACGACACGAACAGAAGAGGCGCGCGGTGGCGCGCGAAAGGACAAGATCATGAGCAATCGCAGACTGTTTTCCGCCTTGGGCGAGATCTTCACCGCATTCGGCGGCGCCGTTGCCGCGTCACGCTCGGTGGAAGCCGGGCGCAAGCCTCGCGCCGACGATTTGCGCAAGCTCGGCATGGATCCGGCCATCTTCAACAGAATCGGCCGTTTCTGAAAATCTGGCGAGGGGCGCGCCTATTTCCTCACAAAGGTCAGATAGGCAGGCCGCCGGCCCTCGCGAACGGCCTTCGCCTCGTAACGCGTGCCTGGCCAGCCCTCATAGGGGCGATGCCAGTCGGCGGCTTCGGCCGCCTGCCATGCGAAGGCGCCATGCGCCCGGCAATGCAGCAAGGTCCAGTTCACATAGGTGTCGATATCGGACGCGAAGCGGAATTTTGAGCCCGGTTTCAAGACCCGCGCGAAACGCTCGAGATTGACCGGACTGACGAAACGCCGCTTCCAGTGCTTCTTTTTCGGCCATGGATCTGGATAGAGAAGATCGATGCCGTCGAGCGAGGCCGGCGGCAGCCAGTCGAGCAGCCGGGTGGCGTCATCGTCATGGACCCGCAAATTGGCCAGCGGCGTTGCCCGCACCGCCATCATCATCTTGGCCATGCCGTTGACGAAGGGCTCGACACCGATGAAGCCTGTTGTCGGCGCCTCGATGGCGCGGTGCAGAAGATGTTCGCCGCCGCCAAAGCCGATCTCGAGCCTGACGGCCGCAACGTCACTTTCAAACAGAGTGTGCAGATCCGACGGCGCATCAGCCGTCAGATCGAGCCGGTAGGCGCCAAGCCCGCTTTCCAGGGCCGCCGCCTGCTGCGGACGGACGGGCTTGCCGCGCCGACGACCGAAAAAGGCTTCGGTCGTACGGCTTGGCCTGTCTTGCGGGCTCATCTGGCGGCGCTGGGTCTGTCGCAGCGTTCAGGCCGCGACAGCATCCTTGAGCGCCTTGGCGAGATCGGTCTTTTCCCAGGAGAAAGACCCGTCGCGGCCGGCCTTGCGGCCGAAATGGCCGTAGGACGACGTCTTGGCATAGATCGGCTTGTTGAGGTCGAGGTGGCGGCGGATGCCCGACGGCGACAGGTCCATCACCGTGCGCAGCGCATCCTCGAGCTTCGCCTCGTCGACCTTGCCGGTGCCGTGCAGGTCGACATAGACCGACAGAGGCTGGGCGACGCCGATGGCGTAGGAAAGCTGGATGGTGCAGCGGTCGGCAAGCTTCGCTGCCACGACATTCTTGGCGAGATAGCGCGCTGCATAGGCTGCCGAACGGTCGACCTTGGTCGTGTCCTTGCCCGAGAAGGCGCCGCCGCCATGCGGTGCCGCGCCACCATAAGTGTCGACGATGATCTTGCGGCCGGTGAGGCCGGCGTCACCGTCCGGGCCGCCGATGACGAACTTGCCGGTCGGGTTGATGTACCACATGCAATCGTCGGCGATCTTGAGCTCACCAAGCGCCTCGCGGATGTAGGGTTCGACGACCTTGCGGACCTTCTTGGAGTCCCATGTCGCGTCGAGATGCTGGGTCGACAGCACGATCTGCGTTGCCTCGGCGGCCTTGCCGTCGACGTAGCGGACGGTGACCTGGCTCTTGGCGTCCGGGCCGAGCCTGCCGGCCTCGCCGTTGTTTTGGTGGCGGGCGGCGGCCAGCAGTTCGAGGATCTTGTGGCTGTAGTAGATCGGCGCCGGCATCAGGTCCGGCGTCTCGCGGCAGGCATAGCCGAACATGATGCCCTGATCGCCCGCACCTTCCTCGCCTTGGCGGTCGGCGGCGTTGTCGACGCCCTGGCCGATGTCGGGCGACTGGCCGTGCAGGAGAACCTCGATCTTGGCCGTCTTCCAGTGGAACCCGGCCTGCTCGTAACCGATCTCGCGGATCGCCTTGCGGGCGACGGATTTGAATTTTGCCGGATTCACCACCGGGTGGCCCGCGGCGTCCTTGAGGATGTTGCCAGCCTTGTCCTTCTTCAGCAGCGTCTCGGGAACGCGCACTTCGCCGGCGATGACGACGCGGTTGGTGGTCGCGAGCGTCTCGCAGGCGACACGGACTTTCCATGGGTCCATGCCGGTCTTTTTGGCCTCACGGTAGACCAGATCGACAATCTCGTCGGAGATCCGGTCACAGACTTTGTCGGGATGGCCCTCGGCAACGGATTCCGAGGTAAAGAAGTAGTTCTGCCGCGTCACGGGTGTCCCCTCTTGAAAAACGATCGGCAGGCTGCCGATTTTGGCGCGCCACGTGTTAGCGGGGCAAAGCGTCGCTCGTCAAGCGTTGCCGCCATGCTGGCACGACTGTCGATGTCGATATCTTGTGCCACCGGCGGCGAATGCCGCCGGTTCGAGGTGCATCGAGGGTCAGTCGAGATCTTCGGCGGCGAGCGACTTCACCAGGTCGATGATCCTGCGGCGGACCTTGACGTCGGCGATCTTGACGAAGGCCCGGTTGAGCTGAAGGCCTTCGGGACTGCCGCAGAATTCGACGGCGAAAGCCATCGACGCATCCTCGGAAAAGCCGCGGCCGACCGCCGCCTCCTGGCCCGGCGCATCCTCGAAGAAGAAGGCGACGGGCACGCCGAGTATCGAGGCTATCGCCTGCAGCCGGCTGGCGCCGACGCGGTTGGTGCCCTTTTCATATTTCTGGATCTGTTGAAATGTGATGCCGAGATTTTCGCCCAGCTTTTCCTGGCTCATTCCGAGCATGTTGCGGCGAAGCCGGATGCGGCTTCCAACGTGAATGTCTATGGGATTGGGTTTCTTCTTGTTTTCTTCTGTCATTTTTTCCTCGCCGAATTTTTTCGGCTTTGTGATTTTTTCCCGCCCAAAAAAAGCCGGAGGCGACTGCCCCAACAGATCGATCCACCGACTTCGAGAAATTTTCAGGCGATACAGTATGAGTTTCTAATGTGTCGACTGTCAATTCACCCGTAGCCTTTGCCTTACGCTCAACAGCGCTCCCCCGAGCGCAAACAGCAACATGATCAGCATTCCGTTAATGCGCCTCTGTCCCGAGGAAATGACCGTCTGTCCGGCAATCGGCACCTTCACATCGATGGCTCCGCGCGCGTCGATGCCCAGTGCATCGACGATGCGTCCGTGTGGATCGACGACGGCCGAGATGCCGTTGTTGGCAGCACGCAGCAAGGGCAATCCGTTCTCCACCGCGCGAATCTGGGCCTGCCTGAAATGCTGATACGGTCCCGGTGTGTCCCCGAACCAGGCATCATTGGTAACGTTCACAATAAGCTGTGCTGACGTTGCGTCAACTGCCACAAGATCGGGAAAGATCACCTCGTAACAGATAAAAGGCAGGGCACGGATGCCGCCCGGCAGTGTGATGGCGTGGCGCTCGTTGCCGGCAGCGAACGTCACCGGTCCGGCGACAAGCTGCGCGATGCCGAAACGGTTGAGCAGGTCGGCGAAAGGCAGGTACTCGCCGAACGGCACCAGATGGACCTTGTCGACGGCATCGACGATTTCGCCCCTGTCGTTGATCGCCACCACGGAATTGTAATAGCGGCTGTCAGTGCTGGCCGCCGAGCCGCCTTCCTCGCGAACGACGCCGGCGATCAGCATCTGGCCATCGGCCAGCATGTCGCCCAGCGCCGTCAACGCGTCGGGGCGCTCGGTGAAGAGGAACGGCACCGAGGTTTCCGGCCAAAGAATGAGCTGTGGCTTGGCGTGACCGGGGTCCGGCGCCTTGGCGGACAGGCCGAGCAAGGTGGCGAAGATACGGTCGCGCACCGAGGCATCCCATTTTTCACTGAGGTCGACGGCCGGTTGGACAATGCGGACATCGAGGCTGCGCTCCGTCGGTTTTTCAGGAGCGGCAAGCCTGATGTAGCCGAAACCGACATGGGCCGATGCAAGCAGGCCGAACAGCACCGCACCCAGGCGCAGATGCCGGCGCGCCGCCAGCAGCGCCGGCAATGAAAAGAGGAACACGGCAAGCACGTTCATGCCGATCATGCCGGTCACCGACACGCTCTGCATGAGGAGAGGCACCGGCATTGCTGCGTAGCCTATGGCATTCCAGGGGAAACCGGTGAACAGGAAGCCGCGCAGCCACTCCATCAGCCCGAAGCCGAAGGCAAGGGCGGCGATGCGGCCGATATCGCTGCTCCACAGAAGCCGGGCGACCATCGTCGCGAAGCCGTAGAAAAAGGCGAGCGCGAAGGGAATGCCGACCACGGCGAAGGGCAGCGCCCAGGCAAAGTCGTCTGCCTCGACCAGCAACGCCGAGCCGATCCACCAGAGGCCGGCGAGGAAATAGCCGAAGCCGAACCACCAGCCGACGGCAAAGGCCGGCCGCAAGCGTCTGAAAAGGCTGCCTGAAGCTTCGCCGGTCGCACCGTCGAGCAGCCAGACCAGCAGCGGAAACGAGATGAAGCAGGCGGCGAAGAAATCATAGGGCGCCTGGCCCAGCACCGCCAGCGCCCCGGCAAGAAAGGCCACGAGCGCACGCCGCCAACCCCAAAGCAGAATTATCCGGCCGGTCAGGCGCTCCATGCGTACTTCCGAGTCGCGCGAATCAGGACGTAAGATTTATCAGGCCGCGGTCCGCGCTCCAAACGCCTGCCTGTCAGTCGCGATGATCCGATCACGCTCTGGAGGGCGTCGCGTTGAAACGGATTCATGCGACGCGCTTTAGAGCTTTGTTTTTATGCATGTCGTTCTCCCAAAACCGAGGTGACTTTTGGGCGACATGCATTACCGGTGCCAGCCGTCGATGCGCAGGCCGCTCAGCCGCTCGGCCTCTTCGCGGGAAACGCAACGGATGGGCTGGGTGAAGGTCCAGACATGGCCCTCGCGATCGCGAGCCCGATACTGGCGTTTGCCGTAGAACTGGTCCGTCGGCTCCTGGATTATGTCGGCGCCGGCCGCCCGCGCCTTCTCGCAATGCGCCGCCAGGCCATCCCTGAGCCTGACATAGACCGACTGCGTGTTCTTGCCCGAGACCGAAGCCGGGCTCGCGACATAATCGCTCCATTCGGAATCGACGATGATGTAGCAGTCGCCGAACCGCATCTCGGCGTGGACGAGGTTGCCGTCGGCATCGCTCACCACCATGCTGCGCTCGAAGCCGAAAGCCGCTTCGAGCCACGCCAGCGCTGCGCGCGGATCTCTGTAGAAGACACCGGAACCCAGACTTGAATGCTTGAACGGGTCGTCCACCGTCATCTGCAGCGGAAACTCAAGCCTGTTCGGTGCGGGCCGTGGCGCGGCGACGGCGTTCGCCCTTCTGGCTTTGCACGATGCGCACGCGCTTGACGCGGCGCGGATCGGCATCGAGGACATGGAACTCGAAGCCCGGAATGGCCTGCACCACCTCGCCGCGCGCCGGCACGCGGCCGAGCGTGTTGAAGATCATGCCGCCGATGGTGTCGACATACTCGCCATGTTCTCCGGCAGCGAAATCCTCGCCGATCATCTTGGCGACCTCGTCGATCTCGGCCTTGCCGTCGACGATGAAGACACCGTCGCCGGCCTGGGTGATCATCGGCTCGTCGTCGTCATGCTCGTCCTCGATGTCGCCGACGACCATTTCGACAATGTCCTCGAGCGAGACAAGCCCGTCCGTGCCGCCATACTCATCGATGACCAGCGCCATCTGCGTGCGCGTTGTCTGCATCCGGCCCATCAGGTCGGAAGCAAGCATCGAGGGCGGCACGAAAAGAACCTGGCGGATCAGATTGAGCTCGCCGATGGTGCGCGCGAGGTCGACCTGGGCAAGATCGAGCTGCGTGGCGACGGGCGTCTTCCTGGTCGTGCGCCCCTTCTTGACGCGCGCGAGCTTGGTGATGTGGGCCAGAACGTCGCGGATATGGACCATGCCGCGCGGGTCATCGAGCGTCTCGGAATAGACCGGCATGCGGGAATGGCCGGATTGTTCGAAGGTGCCCAGGAGATCGCCGAGTGTCGTGGTGATCTCGACCGCCTCGATATCGGCGCGCGGCACCATGACATCCTCGACGCGCACTTCACGCAGGCGCAGGATGTTGTTGAGCATGGCGCGCTCGCCGGGCGAGAAGGCGCCGGCATCGCTCGCCGTCTCGGCCAGAGCGTCGGCGATTTCCTCGCGCAGGCTGGTGCCATTACGTTGCCTGAACAGGCCCAAAACACGATCGAACAGGGAGGGTCCGGCAGGCGAAAGCTCGCTGGCTGCACTGCCGGCGCTGGCAGCACCAGAGGTAACGGTACTCGGACTTGATCCCTCTTCCGACGTATCGGAAGCCTTGGGCGCACTGCCGGCGTCAGGGCGGGCGGCAGTCTCTGGTTTGTCGTTCATCGTCGTCCGGTCAATTGTCAGATGTAGTTACGCGTAGGGATCGGGAATGGCAAGCCTTGCGAGCGCTGCGCGTTCGATGGCCTCCATCTCCTCAGCCTCGGCGTCGGTCTCGTGATCATGGCCCAGCAAATGCAGCAGGCCGTGGATGACGAGATGGGTGATATGGTTCTGCACTGGCTTGTCTTCCAGCGCCGCCTCGCGAGAAACCGTCTCGGCGGCGAGCACGATATCGCCCAGCATCGGCGGCAGCGGGCCGCCTTGTACAAACGGAAAAGCCGGGAAAGACAAGACGTTGGTGGGCTTGTCCTTACCCCGCCATTCGGCATTGAGCGTACGTATATGAGCGTCGTCGGAAAAAACGACGCTGAGTTCGGAACGGCCAGTCACGCCGGTCTCGGTGAAAGCAGCGCCAACCGCACGATCGACCAGCCGTGTCAGGCTTGCCTCATCGGGCCAATCACCCGCTTCGACCGATATATCGATGTCGACGGGAGGCTCCCCGTCGCCGGATAAATTGTCCTCAGGCATGAAGCGGCATCGTCAAAAATCAATTCTCGGCGCCGAGGCCGCGCGCCAGCTTGGCGTCGCGGTCATAGGCCCTGACGATTTCCGCCACCAGCGGATGGCGAACGACATCGACATCGTTGAAACGCACGGTGACCGCGCCGGCCACGCCGTCGAGGACGCGCAAGGCTTCGACCAGGCCCGATTTCGTGCTCGGGGGAAGGTCTATCTGGGTGGGATCGCCGGTGACGATCATGCGCGAATTCTCGCCGAGACGGGTCAGGAACATCTTCATCTGCATCGGCGTGGTGTTCTGCGCCTCGTCGAGGATGACCGCTGCATGCGCCAGCGTGCGGCCGCGCATGAAGGCGAGCGGCGCGATTTCGATGACTTCGGCAGCGATGGCGCGCTCGACCTTGTCGGCCGGCATCATGTCGTAGAGGGCGTCATAGAGCGGCCGCAGATAGGGATCGACCTTCTCCTTCATGTCGCCGGGCAGGAAGCCCAGCCGCTCGCCGGCCTCGACGGCCGGCCGCGACAGGATGATGCGCTCGAC
This sequence comes from Mesorhizobium sp. WSM4307, assembly GCF_007003945.1. Classification (NCBI taxonomy): domain Bacteria; kingdom Pseudomonadati; phylum Pseudomonadota; class Alphaproteobacteria; order Hyphomicrobiales; family Phyllobacteriaceae; genus Mesorhizobium; species Mesorhizobium sp. WSM4307. The sequence goes on along the minus strand of NZ_VFTB01000005.1, from coordinate 397,019 downwards.
CATGCCGCGCTCGAGCAGCATCGCCGCATGCGCAACCGCCAGATAGGTCTTGCCGGTGCCTGCCGGACCGATGCCGAACACCAGTTCCGACCGCTCCAGGGCCCGCATATAGGCGTCCTGGTTCAGCGAACGGGCATAGATGGTCTTCTTGCGGGTGGAGATCTGGGCAGCGGAGACCTTGCCCTTGCGCTCCAGCGTCGGCAGGGTCAGTTGATCGTCGGCGGCGACCGCCATGCGCACGGCGCCGTCAACGTCGGACTGGCCGATATCGACGCCCTTCTGCAGAATGCCATAGAGATTGTCCAAGGCACGGCGCGCCTGTTCAGCGGCCGAAGCCGACCCCTTGATGGTCAGCTGGTTGCCGCGCGAACGGATGTCGACGCCGAGCTTCTGCTCGAGCCGGGCGAGGTTCTCGTCGAACTGACCGTAAAGGGCGCTGGCAAGCTTGTTGTTGTCGAAAGTCAGAACGATGTGCGCCATGTCAGAAGCCCCAGATGCCGGTACCGGGGGCAGGTTCTTCAGCTCTGCTGCGCTCAACCGTCTCTCCTCATCTGCCGAGACCATCAGGCCAATTCGGCGAACAGGCTATTGTAGCCCGTCTTCGTGATTCGCACCTGGATAATGTCACCGATTTCGCCGGCCTTTTCATCAACAATAACCGGCTGCAGCCAAGGTGAGCGGCCGACCTTCTGGCCGGCCTGCCGGCCGGGCTTCTCGATCAGCGTGTCGATGGTGCTGCCGACCAGGCTGGAACCGAAGTCCTGCTGCTGCTTCAACAGCAGTGCCTGCAGCCGCTGCAAGCGCTCGTCCTTGACTGTTTCGGGCACATGATCGGCCATTTCGGCGCCCGGCGTGCCGGGGCGCGGCGAATATTTGAACGAAAAGGCCGAGGCGTAGTTCACCTGGCGCACCAGGTCCATCGTCGCCTCGAAATCGGCCTCCGTCTCGCCGGGGAAGCCGACGATGAAGTCACCGGACAAAGCGATATCGGGACGTGCGGCACGGATGCGATCGAGCAGGGCCAGATAATCCCTGGCCGTATGCCTGCGGTTCATCGCCTTGAGGATGCGGTCGGACCCCGATTGCACCGGCAGATGCAGATAAGGCATCAGCGACGGCAGGTCGCGGTGGGCTGATATGAGCTCGTCATCCATGTCGCGCGGGTGGCTCGTGGTGTAGCGCAGCCGCGCCAGTCCAGGAATTTCGGCCAGCCGGAACAGCAGGCGGCCAAGGCCCCATTCCTCGCCGTTTGCGCCCTGGCCGTGCCAGGCATTGACGTTCTGGCCGAGCAGCGTCACCTCGCGCACGCCAGCCTCCGCCAACCGCTCGGCCTCGGCGACGATCTGCGCCACCGGTCGCGACACTTCCGAGCCCCTTGTATAGGGCACGACGCAGAAGGTGCAGAACTTGTCGCAGCCTTCCTGCACGGTGAGGAAGGCGGTGACGCCGCGCTTGATGACCTCGGCGCGCTTGGGCTGCGGCAGATGGTCGAACTTGTCTTCGATGGCGTAGTCGGTCTCGACGATCTTCTCGCCGCCGCGCACCCTCGCCAGCACGTCGGGCAGACGGTGATAGGTCTGCGGCCCGATGACAAGGTCGACGGCCGGCGAGCGCCTGATGATCTCGGCACCCTCGGCCTGCGCCACGCAGCCAGCGACGCCGATCAGCATTTCGCGGCCGGCAATGGCGCGCTCCGCCTTCATGTCGCGGATGCGGCCGAGCTCGGAATAGACCTTCTCCGCCGCTTTCTCCCTGATGTGGCAGGTATTGAGCAGCACCAGGTCGGCCTCGTCGATGGCATCGGTCGCGGTGTAGCCGTCGGCGGCCAGCGCATCGCCCATACGCTGTGAATCATAGACGTTCATCTGGCAGCCATAGGTCTTGATGAAGACCTTCTTCGCTGCCTTGGCGCGCACTGCCGGCTGTCCGGCCACACTGCCGATGTCGTCGCTTTCAATCGTGTTCAAGTCCATCCGGCGGCTTCTAACGCCTTTCCGTGACAAAAAACAGACGATTCTCGGCGTGCACGCGCAGGCGCAGGATCCAGGCTAGCGGCTCGGGCGCGGATCGGCGAGTGCCGCCTGCATCATCCCGCGCACCTGGCTTTCCATCAGCCTGGCCGTTTCCTTGCGGTTCGAGCCCTTGGCAAACGCGACCGGTTCGCCGAAATGCACTTCCACGTCGAGCGCGCCCTCCGCCATCAGCACCTTGAGGTGCGGCATCAGATCCTCGTCGCCGATCCAGGCCGAGATCGGCCGATGGCGGCGGCCGAGCGGCACGCCGTGCAGGCGCGTATAGGCGATCGCCACCGGCTGGATGAACACCTGCTCGGCCGCGCCCTCCGAAAGCGCCATCGAGGCCGCACCGAACAGCGTGCTCTTGAACGGCAGGACGGCATTGCCGTCGCCGGTCGACCCCTCGGCAAACAGCACCATGGCATCGCCCTTGGCCATGCGACTGGCGATCTCGCTTGCCTGGTCGCCGGAAGAACGCTTGCGTTCGCGCTCGATGAAGACGGTTCGCTGCAGTTTCGACAGCATGCCGATCAGCGGCCAGCCTTCCATATCGGCCCTGGCGATGAACTTCACATCGGCAAAGGACCCAAGCACCATGATGTCGGTCCACGAGATGTGGTTGGAGGCCACCAGCAAGGGACGCTTGTCGGACAGCGTTCCCTTGACATGGACGCGCATGCCGAGCGCCCTGAGGATCAGCCGGTGCCAGATCTTGAGAATGACGGTTTCCGGCCACCAGCCGGTCTTCATCGACAGGATCTGCAATGGCACCAGGACCAGCGAGCCGGCGACGACAAGGCCCAAGGCCAGGAAAATCCTGATTTTTCCGATCATGCTGTCCTGGCCCTACCCGACCTCTGGCTAGCGAAGATCGCGGCGCATGACAAGCGCGCCGGTCGGCCCGCGATCGGGCGACTTGTAGTAGTCCGGGCGCTTGCCGACTTCGCGGAAGCCCAGCCGACGGTAGAGGGCGATCGCGGCGACATTGGTCTCGTCGACCTCGAGGAACAGCGCTTCGGCGCGCTGTGCGTGCAGTTCGCGCAGCACCGCATCCATCAATTGCCAGCCCAGTCCCTGGCGGCGGTGCGATCGCGCCACCGCGACCGTCAGGATCTCGCCCTCGCCGGCGGCCAGGCGGGCGAGCACAAAGCCGACGGGCGGCTTGGCCCCCTGCCCGGTCTCGCGCGCTGCGTAACCGAACACGGTGTCCTGCTCGAGCAGGGCGGCGAACTCGCCATCGGTCCACGGACGGACAAAGTCCTCGCGATGCAGCACCGAGACCGCAGGGCTGTCGGTGATCCTGAGCGGCTCGAGAGCATAGTCCCGGCGGCGCGGCTGCAGAAAAGGTATGCGCATCAATTTTGTTGCCTCGAAAGAATAAATCCGGCTTGCGGCTTTGCATCCGTGCCGCGCAGGTAAAGTGGTTTCGGCCTTTCGCCCTCGCCTTTGGCGGCGGCCAGACGGGCGTAGGTGAGAACATCAGCGGTCGCCGTCTGAGGCCCGATATCGGAACGCCGGCCCACCGATTCGGCGATCTGCACTGCCGCAGTTCCGGCAAGCGCCGCAGAGGTCTCCCTCGCCAAGGCACTGACTTCCGGCAGCGTGGTCACTGCTGGACCGTAAGTCAAAACTAACGCTCTATCGTACAGTGCTGCATGGATTTCCTCGCGACCGGCATCCAGCGCCGCCAGCACGGCGCGGCCGGGAAATGCCAGTGCGGCCTCGGCGGCCAAAGCTTCGAGCGTCGTCACGCCGATCGCCGGGATTTTCAGCGCCAGCGCCAGGCCACGCGCCGTGGAGACACCGACGCGCAGGCCGGTGAAGGAACCGGGGCCGACGGAAACGGCAATGGCGCCAAGGCCAGGGTAGTCGGTTGCGGCGGCCTTCAGCGCCTCGGCGATGACCGCCATCAGGTGCTCGGCATGGCCCTTGCCGAGATCGAGCACCGCACGGCCAAGCTCCCGCCCGGCCGCCGCGTCGTAGACGCAGGCGGCGCAGAGGCTGGCGGCACAGTCGATGGCAAGCACTTTCATGAAACGACCGGTTCCGAGAAACACTTCCCTGTGCCCGCCAGGGCGCGCCACCGCAAGCATAATTTGTTAAGCGGCTTCGGTTCCGCCAGCGCGCTGTCAGACCTGTTCGATGCGCAGCATGTGGTTGTCCCAGACATAGTCCGGCTCTGACCGTGTCGCGCCGCTGCCCTCGATAATCTCGCCGGCGCCGGTGGTGGCCATGAAGCCCGATCCGTCCGGCGCCAGGCCACAGACCTCGACCAGCGCGCTGGACGAAACGACCCGGCCGCTGGCCGCGTCGATCACGACAAGCGAATTGCCTTCCGGCGACGAGACGGCGACGGTGCCGGCGGTCGCGTTGGTGGCGACCGAGCCGATATAGTTGCGGAAGCCGGACAGCACGTCCTGCGGCATGTCGAGAAGCTGCAACTCCTTGCCGCGCACGGCGCGGCCGACCAGCAGCGGACGATCGGTGCCCGGCCCCCGGTACTGGCAGCCAAACCAGATGGTGCCGGACGGGTCGGTATCCATGTGGCGGATCGACAGCTGGTGCAGGGAAGCCGGCAATTCATGCCTTTCGATCAGGTCGCCGGTGACGCGGTCGATGAGCACGTAGGACGGCTTCATGGTGGCGATGTTGAGCTCGGCGCGGCCATAATCGGGATGGGTCTCGATGCCGCCATTGGCGACCGCAATCGTCCGGCCGTCGCCCATGAGCAGGAGTTCGTGCGGGCCCACGCCATAGGTCGGGAATTCGCCGATGCGACTGAATTTCGCGCGTGCATCGTAGACGCCGACGACGCCGGCCGCATTGTCGAAATCGTTCTCGGTGGCATAGAGCAGGGCGCCGTCGGGCGAGAACACGCCATGGCCGAAGAAATGCCTGCCGGCGATGCTGGCGATGGTCTGCGGCGCCTCACGGCCCGAATGATCGAAAACGACGGCGAAGGTACCGGGCTGGCGGGCGAAGACCACCGAGCGCTTCGACAGGGGATCAAAAGCGACGTCGTGACCGCGATCGGGCAGGTCGATCGCATGCAGCACCTTGCCGGCCTCGGACAGCACGGCGGCGCCAAAACCGCCGTCGCGCTTGAGGAAAGCGGTGGCGAAGACGGCGTCGACAGCAAGCGTCTTCGCCCAGGCCGACGGCGCCATCGCGGCAGCGAAGCCGATGCCCGCAACCCTCAGGAAATCCCGGCGATCGATGAGCGGCGTGCGCATGCTCAGTCCCCATCCAATGACGAAAACCCGGCGGTCAGGCCGAATTCGGCGGTCAGCCGGGTGCCGATCAGGGTCGACAGGCTGGAGGTGATCAGCGCGAAATGCTCGAGCTTTTCGCGCAGCGCGGGGTCGGCGAGCGTCTTGTCGATCGGACCCTGGATCGATTTCGCGGTGGCGACGCCGTTGACCAGCTGGATGTGGAGGGACTCCGCCATCCAGCGTGCATCGAGCGGTAGCGCATCGCCAAGTTTCGAGGCCTGGAACAGCGCGTCGACGCCGGCGAGATTTCCGGCCAGCGCATTGGCGGTGTTTTGCGAGCGCCAGTAGATTGCCTGTTTCGGCTTGTCCGAATCCGGCTTGCCGCCAAGGAAACCTTTCAGGCGGACATCCCTGACCATCTCCAGCTCGTTGATGAAAACGCCGACCAGTTCGGTGACCGCTTCGTTGCCGTCGCGGTAGAGCGCGTTCTGCGGTCCCGGATTGGCCCAAAGCGCGGCAAAGCCGTCCGGCTTGTTCCAGGCCGCGCTGACGTCACCGGCCATGGTTTCGATATTGCCGGCAACCGCCGCGCCATAGGCGCAGCGATAGGGATCGTCCTTGCCCGCCAGCGCGTCGGCGCCGTCGCCGAAAAGCACGAACTCCAGCGCGCCGAGCCCCTGCATGGCGACGCTCTTGCCGGCCAGTTGTTTCGGATCGGTCGCCGTCGAATCCTTGTCCGCCAGCGCCGCCTGCACCTGTTTCAGGCCTATGCTCTTGCGATCCGGCCAGTAGAGGATGCGCTCCAGCCGATTGTTCTCCTTGATCGGGCCGAAACCGATGATTTCGGCCGACGACCAGGCATAGACCGTGGCCGAGAATTCGGCCCGCACCGCATCCAGCTCTCCTTGCGAGGGCGCTTCACAGAGCTTGTGCATCGCATGCGTCAACGCTTCCGCATGCTGGTGCAGATCGGCATAGGCCGGACGGACAAAGCCGTCGATTGCCCGCTGGATGATGTCGGAGGCTTTCACCGCCGCCGAGGCCGGGAAAACACCGAGCAGAGCCAGCGGAAGAACGAGAACCAGTGCAGAGCGCTTCAGCATCACAGTGACTCCAGGAATTTGACCAGCGCATCGCGCTCGGCCGCGTTGGCGGCGGCAAAGCGGTCGCGCGCCTTCCGCGCCTCGCCACCATGCCACAGGATCGCCTCGGTCAGGCTGCGCGCGCGGCCATCATGCAGAAAGAAGGAATTGCCGTTGACGGTTTCGGTGAGGCCGATGCCCCACAGCGGCGGGGTGCGCCATTCGCTTCCCGTCGCATCGCCCACCGCCTGGCCGTCGGCCAGGTCGGGTCCCATGTCGTGCAGCAGGAAATCGGAATAGGGCCAGATCAGCTGGAAGGCCTGCGCTTTGTCAGGCGCATCCCGACGAGTGACGAATTTCGGCGTGTGGCAGGAAACGCAGCCGATCTCGTAAAAGAGCTTCTTGCCGGCGAGCGCGCCAGGCGCGGCGAGATCGCGGCGCGCCGGCACCGCCAGGTTCTGCGAATAGAAGGTGACGAGATCCATCACTGGCGGCGGCGCCTCGACCGGGCCGAGGCGCGCCTGCACGCCATTCGGCATGGCCAGGCATTTTGCCTGTGCGGTGGTGCAATCGCCCCAGTGCTTTGGTTGTTCCGGCGTCGAGATGCCGATGTCACCGGCGAAGGCGTCCGCCGCCTGCTGGCGGATCGTCGCGGTCTGTGCTTTCCAGCCGAAACGGCCAAGCGTCAGTTCGCCACTCAGCCTGTCACGCACGATGTTCGGCTTGCCGGAGATGCCGTCATTGTCGCGGTCTTCCGGATCGGCATGAGCAAGAATGTCAGCCGGCGCGATCTGCTCGATCAGGCCAAGGCCGATCATCGGCGGCGTCAGGCGCGGCGACAGCGTGGTGCGCGGATCAAGCGGCCCATAAGCGAGATCGGTGACGGAGTAGCTGGGCTTGCGTAGGGAAACCGCCGTGCCGTCCGCCAGCGTCACCTGCCGTTCCTGATAATCGACGCGCATCCGGCCTTCGCCGCGCAAGCCGGGCACGGCCAGCTCCTGCAACTGCGTCCCATAGACCGGGTCGGGGAAATTGGGCAGATCGCGGTCGGCAATGGCCGACTTTTCCTCTGCGCTGCTGGCGTCGCGCGCCAGCCGCAGGAACATCGAGGTGGTGCCGATATCGCCTTGCGGCGGGCGACCGCGGCCGTCCTTCAGATGGCAGTTCTGGCAGGCGCGTTCGTTGAACAGCGGACCCAGCCCGTCCGACGCCTGCGTCGAAGATGGCGACGACACCCAGTTCTTGCGGAACAGGGCGTCGCCGAGCTTGAAAGTGCCCTGTTGCTCGAAGCTGATGTTGGCCGAGGATTGCGAGAAGGCGTCGCGGCTGACGTCTTTCTCAGACGTGCCGGCGCCGCCTTGCATCAGTTCGAACGGCTCGGGTTTGGAGAAATCCGTGGTCAACCTGGTGACGGCGGTGACGCGCGCCTGATCCTTGGCATTGAGGTCGCTGCGCGTCGTGGCGAGTCCGGCCGGCTGAAGCTCGCCGGCAATCGCGGGCGATGTCAGCGCCAACACGAGAATGGTGCAGCGCCGACGAGCCAGTCCGGCTGGTCTCTTCAGGTGAAGCGGCGAGCCATCGGCCCGCCGCAAGCGGCGGGATAATTCTAGCAGGCGCCGCATTCCCGCATGCCTTTACTCCGCCTCGTTGGCCGAGTCGGCGTTGAGCTGGCCGTACTTCTCCTCGCCGATCGAGGCGAGCAGGTCGAGCTGCGTCTCGAGGAAGTCGATGTGACCTTCCTCGTCAGCCAGCAGATCCTCAAACAGTTTCATCGTCACGTAGTCGCCCACCTCATGGCAGATTTCGCGCGAACGCTTGTAGGCCGTGCGCGCGTCATATTCGCCGGCAAGATCGGATTCGAGCACTTCCTTGACATTCTGCCCGATGCGCAGCGGCGCCACGGACTGCAGGTTCGGATGGCCTTCAAGGAAGATGATCCGGGCGATGAGCCTGTCGGCGTGGTGCATCTCCTCGATCGATTCCGCCCGCTCCTTCTTGGCCAGCTTCGTGTACCCCCAATCCTCCAGCAGACGGAAATGCACCCAATATTGATTGACGGCTCCAAGCTCCAGGAAAAGCGCCTCGTTAAGCCGCTCGATGATCAGACTTTCGCCTTTCATGGGTTCTGCTCCCGTATTGGACGCGCAGGCCTCTGACGCGATCCAGGTGTGAAACGACATCGGCGCCGCTCGCCTCCGAGCGGGCGTGGTAATTTTCGGTAACCCGAATGATCGTTTCGACCACATTTGGGAAACAGCCGCAACAGCGGCCACGCTTTTGCATCGCGTGATAGACCTTGGCCGGCACGATGAGTTGCCAGGGGTCCAGGTCCAGCAGCCCGATGATCGTCTGCTCGATCTCCTTCTCGGTGATGACATTGCAATGGCAGATCAGCATTTACAGGGCTCGGATGGCTGACGGCGCCTCCCGCGCCGTGTGGCTTGTTCTGGTCCCGGAGCCCATTTCGAAGCCGATTATCAGCTTCCGACCGGGCTCCAGGTTTCGGCGCTTACTTGAACACCTTGTCGGGTGCGTCGAGGCTGTCGGAGCCTTCGAAGGCGATGGCGTTGAGTTTCAGCGAGCCGACGGCACGCTCGATCGATTTGGTCTGATCGATCAGGGCGTCGATCGCTGCCTGCACGGTGGCGTTGCCCGCAGCGTTACCCTCGGCGATCTGCTGGTCATAGGCCTCGCCGGCCTCGGCCCGCGCCTTGATCGCCTCCATCTTGGCGACGGTGACGTCGAGCTTGTCAGACAGCTCCTTGTCGATCGCAGGATCGGCCGCCTTGACCATGTCATGCACCGAAGGTCCGGAAACGACGGTGCCGTCGAGGCGCCTGTAGCTGGCCAGGTAGGCGGCGCGGATGCCTATCGCATCATAGAGGTGGGAATTGTAGGTGTTGTCGGAGAAGCAGTCTTGCTCCTCCTCGGGATCATGCAGCATCAAGCCGAGTTTCATGCGTTCACCGGCCAGTTCGCCGTAGGACAGCGAGCCCATGCCGGTGAAGATGACCGAGATCGCCGTGTTCGGCTCGCCATCGACCAGGTTCTTGCGTGCGGCCCCGTCTTCCTTCCAGTCGTTGACCATCTTCTGCAGGTCCGAAACCAGAAGGGTGGTGGCGGACTTCAGATATTCGGCACGGCGGTCACAATTGCCGCCGGTGCAGTTCTTGAGGTCGTAGTCGGTGTAAGGGCGCTCGCCGGCGCCCGGGCCGGTGCCGTGCAGGTCCTGGCCCCAGAGCAGGAATTCGATGGCGTGATAGCCGGTGGCGACATTGGCCTCGACGCCGCCGGCTTGCTGCAGCGTGCCGGAGAGGAATTCCGGCGAAAGCTTCGAGGCATCGACCTTCTTGCCGTTGATCTCGATTTCCTTGTTGGCGATCACATTGGCCGTATAGAGCGAATTCGTGTCCGATTCCGTGCCGTAGCTCTTGGCGACATAGTCGATCAGGCCTTCGTCCAGCGGCCAGGAATTCACCTCGCCTTCCCAGTCGTCGACGATCTTGTTGCCGAAGCGGTAGACCTCGGTCTGCTGGTAGGGAACGCGCGATGCCTTCCAGGCGGCGCGGGCGGCATTGAGCGTTTCCGCCGACGGGTTGGCCAGCAGCGCATCGACCGCCTCGTCGAGAGCCTGCGCCGTGGTCAACGAATCCTCATATTTGGCAAGCGCGATGTCGGAATAGGTCCTGATGACCGCTTTCGCGTCGGTTTCCGCCTTGGCAGGCAGCACGAACACCGCCGCCGTCAGCAGCGCCGTGGCACCAATCGCCGCCAGCCTGCCGCCATATCGTGCTGTCATCATCACTCTCCAGTTTCTCGGAAATTCCATAAGCGGCGCGCGCGGCGACCGGCGCGAGGCCACGTCGTTGCCAAGAGCGCCAAGACTTGCCGCGCCATTGCGCGGTTCAGGGAAGAAAGACACCAAAATGCCTCCAATCGAACGGGTTCAAGGCCCAGACATCAAAGGGATGCGCCAATACGCAGGCTTCCATAAAGCTTCGACGCCGATGGAAGTCAACGAAAATCTGCGGGAAAAGCCAATTGAAACAATAGTTTAGAATTATTCTAAACTACAGAAGTCAACTTTACACCTCGACTGCGCCGGCTTCGCTGTCGAACTGTACGATTGACAGCCGCCGTTCCGGGTGCGACCCGCAAACGCTCTCTTGCGGCGGCGCCAGACAATTGCCACCTGCCGAGAGATCCTAGGATCGAATCAGGATTTGGGACGCGATGAAGAACGGCGTGGTCATTGTCGGTGCGGGTCATGCGGGCGTGCAAGCGGCCGCCAGTCTGCGCGAGGACGGCTATGACGGGCCGGTGATCCTCATCAGTGACGAGAACGAACTGCCCTACCATAAGCCGCCGCTGTCGAAGACCTTCATCAAGGATGCCGACGCCAAGCCGCAACCGCTTCGGGGTGAGGCCTTCTATACCGGCAGCGCCATCGACTACCGGTCGGACGTGCGGATCGAGCGCATCGATGTCGGCGGCCGCAGCCTGGAGATATCAGGCGGCGGCATGCTTGCCTTCGACCATCTGATCCTGGCGACCGGGTCGCGCCCGCGCCTCCTGCCGCTGCCAGGCGCTGATCTGGCCGGCGTCTTGTCGCTGCGCTCGCTGGCCGATGCACGGCGGATCCGCGACCTGAGCGCACGGAGCGAAGATGTCGTCATCCTCGGTGGCGGCTTCATCGGGCTGGAGATCGCCGCGACGCTGCGCGCGGCCGGCCGCACGGTGACGGTGGTGGAAGCGGTGGACCGGCTGCTTGGCCGCGCCGTGGCGCCGGTGGTGGCGAGCCATGTCCGGCAAAGGCTGGAAGCGACCGGCGTGCGCATCCTGACTGGCACCTCGATTTCAAGCCTCGAAGGCGAAAACGGCCATGTCGTCGCCGCCATCACCTCGTCAGGCGAAAGGCTGCCGGCGCGCATGGTCATCGTCGGCATCGGCGCCGTGCCCAATGTCGAACTGGCGCAGGACGCCGGTCTTGCCATCGCCAACGGCATCCGTGTCGATCACCAGATGCGCAGTTCGGTGCCAGAAATCCTGGCCATCGGCGACGTCGCCTCTTACCGGCACTGGTTCACCGGCGGCGATGTGCGGCTGGAATCGGTGCAGAACGCCACCGACCAGGCCCGCCTCGCGGCGCGCACGATCACCGGTCACGCGGATGCCTATTCGGCGGTGCCATGGTTCTGGTCCGATATTGGCGACATGAAGCTGCAGATGGTCGGACTGACCGCCGGCGGCGACAGCCAAGTCGTGCTGGCCGAACTGCCCGACAACAAGTTCTCGATCTACCATTATGCCGGCGACCGGTTGCTCGGCATCGAATCCGTCAACCGCCCCGGCGACCACATGCTTGGCCGCAAGATGCTCGGCGCCGGCTTCTCGCCGACGCCGGAGACCGTGGCAATGGGTCCCGAAGGGTTGAAGGCGGCTCTGGCTGCCTTTCAGCAGGATGAGCCGGCAAGAGCTGCGGGATAGCCGCGCTTACCCTCCCCTTGTGGGGAGGGGTCGCTGCGAAGCAGCGGGGTGGGGGTCGGCGCAATGCCCCCACCCGGACCTGCGGTCTGACCTCCCCACCAGAGGGAGGTAAGGTGGTTCAGGCAGCGCAGACTTCACGGATCGAGCTCTCCAGTATGTCGAGGGCCTCGTTCATGACCTCATCCTGGATGGTGATCGGCGCGAGGAAACGGATGACGTTGCCGTAGACGCCGCAGGTCAGCAGGATCAGGCCCTTGTCGAGCGCCTTCAGCCGGATGGCGTTGGCGATCTCGGCCGACGGCAGGCCCTTCTTGACGTCGTTGAACTCGACCGCGTTCATGAAGCCGAGGCCTCTTATATCGACGATCTCGGGCACGTCGTCGCGGATCGACTGCAGGCGCTGCTTCAGCCGCGCGCCCAGCGTGTTGGCACGGTCGCACAGCTTTTCGTCCTCGATCACATCAAGCACGGCATGCGCGGCCGCAACGCCGATCGGGCTGCCGCCATAGGTGCCGCCGAGGCCGCCGGGGCCGGGCGCATCCATGATCTCGGCGCGGCCGGTGACGGCCGACAGCGGGAAGCCGCCGGCCAGGCTCTTGGCCATTGTGGTGATGTCGGCCGCGACGTCGTGGTGATCCATCGCGAACATCTTGCCGGTGCGGGCAAAGCCGGTCTGCACCTCGTCGGCGATCAAAAGCATGCCGTGCTGGTCGCAGAGCTTGCGCAGCGCGGTCAGGAATTCGCGCGGCGCCTCGTAGAAACCGCCCTCGCCCTGAACCGGCTCGACAATGATGGCGGCGACGCGGGCCGGATCGACATCGGCCTTGAACAACCGGTCGAGTGCGGCAAGCGAATCGGCAACCGACACGCCGTGCAGCGGCACCGGGAACGGCGCGTGATAGACGTCGCCCGGCATGGCGCCGAAGCCGACCTTGTAGGGCACGACCTTGCCGGTCAGCGCCATGCCCATGAAGGTGCGGCCATGGAAGCCGCCGGCGAAGGCGATGACGGCCGGGCGTCCGGTGGCATTGCGGGCGATCTTGATTGCGTTCTCGACCGCCTCGGCGCCGGTGGTGACGAAGATGGTCTTCTTGTCGAACTTGCCGGGCAGCATTGCGTTCAGCCGCTCGGCCAGCCTGACATAGCTTTCATAGGGCACGACCTGGTGGCAGGTGTGGGTGAAACGGTCGAGCTGCGCCTTGACCGCTTCGATCACCCTGGGATGGCGGTGGCCGGTGTTGACGACGGCGATGCCAGAGGAAAAGTCGATATAGCGACGGCCTTCGACATCCCAGATTTCCGAATTTTCGGCCCGGTCGGCATAGATTTGCGTGGTCATGCCGACGCCGCGCGAGATCGACTGGTTTTTGCGTTCGGAAATGGCTGAATTCTTCATGATATCCCTCATCGGGCCGGCGCCCGTCCTCGTTGATCAGGTGTCTTCTGACCTTATTTCACGTTTTCCTCAAGTCGGCACCACCGGCGGGCGATTGGGCCTGCGACGAGAAGATCCGGGCCTTAACCAGTCGGACGATACGCGTACGAGGCCGGTTTCCTTTTTGCGGGGATCGATTATCCTCCCGACATCCGCGAGGCATCGCGATCAGCGACCTGCGGCTGGGGGAGCCCATGATGAGGAACGCGACATCGTCCGTCTCGCCGCCATCCATCAAAACCTCCAGCCTTTTGTCATTTCCAATTGCCTCGGCAGTGTGCGCCTGCGCAGCCGCATTGCTGCTGGCCGGCTGCCAGAAGCAGGAAGCGGCGGACAAGAAACTGCCAATCATGGTGCGCACCGAAACGGTGGCGATGGCCGACTATGCGCCGAGAACCTCGCTGACCGGGGTGATCGCCGCGCGCACGCTGAACAATCTGTCGTTTAGGGTTGGCGGCCGCATTGCCGAGCGGCTTGTCGATGTCGGCCAGCATGTCGACCAGGGGGTGGTGCTTGCCCGCATCGATCCGCAGGAGCAGCAATCCGACCTGCGCTCCGCACAGGCCGATCTCGATGCAGCACGAGCGCAGCTGACCCAGTCCGCCGCCGCCTTCGACCGGCAGAAGACGCTGCTTGCCCAGGGCTTCACCACAAGGCGCGACTATGACGCCGCCGACCAGGCGCTGAAGGTGGCGCAAGGCAGCGTCGATGCCGCGCAGAGCGCATTCGCCAACGCCCAGCAGAATCTGTCCTTCACCGAGCTCAAGGCGGGTGCCGCCGGCGTCATCACCGCCCGCCAGGTCGAAACCGGCCAGGTAGTGCAGGCGGCACAAACCGTCTTCACCGTCGCCGAGGACGGTGACCGCGATGCGGTGTTCAACGTGCAGGAGACGCTGGTCGCCAGGACGCCGGCCTCGCCGGCGGTGACGATCACATTGTTGTCCGACCCGCAGGTCCGGGCGACAGGCAAGGTGCGCGAAATCTCGCCGGCGGTCGACCAGGCTTCCGGTTCGATCCGGGTCAAGGTCGGCATTGCCGACACGCCAGCCGGCATGCCGCTGGGGGCGGCCGTCATCGGCTCGGTCAGCGCCAAGCCGGCGAAGGCGATCCTGCTGCCCTGGCAGGCGCTGACATCCAGCGCCGGCAAGCCGGCGGTGTGGATCGTCGACCCCTCGACCAAGGCGGTGGCGCCGACGCCGGTCGAGGTGCAAGCCTTCGATTCAGGCACGGTCGTCATCACCGGCGGACTGAACGAGGGCCAGAGCGTCGTGACCGCGGGCGGGCAGTTGCTCAGTCCTGGCCAGACGGTCGAGATATCGGGAGCGGCCCAATGAACCGGCCTGTCATGCTTGGCCTGTTCGCGCTTGGCGCGCTCGCCGCCTGCTCGAAATCGGAGGAAAAGCCGCCGGAGGTCATCCGGCCGGTCCTGTCGATAGTGGTCGAGCCGCGCACCACGCAGACCTTCGGCTTTGCCGGCTCGGTCGAGCCGCAGGTCAGCGCCGACCTTGCCTTCCGCCTGCTTGGCCGGGTCGTCTCGCGCGACGTCAAGGTCGGCGACATCGTCAGCAAGGGCACGACGATCGCCGCACTCGACCCGACCGCGCTGGAGCTGGCGGTACAAGCAGCCAAGGCCGAGCTCTCCAATGCCGAGGCCCAGTTCGCCAACGCAGCCGCCAGCGAGGAGCGCCAGCGCCAGCTGCTTGCCTCGGCCAACGCCTCGCAGGCCGTCTTCGACGCCGCCCAGCAGGCACGCAAGGCCGCGGAAGCCAATGTCGAGCGGGCCAAGGCTTCGCTTGCCAAATCGCAGGAGCAGCTTGGCTACGCCAGGCTGTTCTCGGATTTCGACGGCGTCGTCACCGCTGTCGGCGCCGAAGTCGGGCAGACCGTCTCGGCCGGCCAGACGGTCGTCACCGTGGCACGCTCGGATCTGCGCGAAGCCGTGGTCGATATTCCCGATCAGTTGACCGGCGATCTGACGGCCGGCACGCCGTTCCAGGTCATCCTGCAATCGCTGCCGACGATCGAGACCCAGGCCAAGCTGCGCGAGATCGCGCCGCAGGCCGAGGGCTCGACCCGTACCCGGCGAGTCAAGCTGACGCTCACCGATCCGCCGCAGGCCTTCCGGCTCGGCTCGACGGTGACGGCGACCCGCGTGACCAAGGTGGCGCCGACGATCGAACTGCCCATCTCGGCGCTGCTGGAAAAGAACGGTGCCGACAAGGTGTGGATCGTCGATCCGCAGACATCGAGCGTGAGCACGAAAGAGATCAAGGTGGCCGCCAAGGGTGCCGCAACCTTTACCGTCGCCGAAGGGCTGGAGGCCGGCATGCGCGTCGTCACCGCGGGCGTCCACAGCCTGAGCGAAGGCCAGAAGGTCAAAGTGCCGGAGGGCGGCGTCTGATGAAGGGCTTCAATCTCTCCGACTGGGCGCTAAGCCACCGCTCCATGGTCTGGTATTTCATGCTGGTCTTCGTGGTGGCCGGCATCTTCTCCTACCTCAATCTCGGCCGTGAGGAAGACCCTAACTTCACCATCAAGACGATGATCATCCAGGCCAACTGGCCGGGCGCCTCCGTCAAGGAGACCTTGCAGCAAGTCACCGACCGCATCGAGAAGAAGCTCGAGGAACTCGACAGCCTCGACTACACCAAATCCGTCACCACCGCCGGCCAGACCGTCATCTTCGTCAACCTGAAGGACACCACCAAGGCGCGCGATGTCGTGCCGAACTGGATTCAGGTGCGCAACATGGTCAACGACATCAAGGCACAGCTTCCGCAAGGCGTGCAGGGACCGTTCTTCAATGACCGCTTCGGCGATGTCTACGGCAACATCTACGCCTTCACATCGGACGGGCTGACGCCGCGCCAATTGCGCGACTATGTCGAGGATGTCCGCGCCAAGGTCCTGACCGTGCCCAATGCCGGCAAGGTCGATCTCGTCGGCGCGCAGGACGAAGCCATCTATCTCGAGTTCTCGACCCGCCAGATCGCCGCCCTCGGCCTCAACCAGCAGGCGATCGTGGCAAGCCTGCAGGCGCAGAACGCGATCACGCCGTCCGGCGTCATCCAGTCTGGACCGGAGCGCATCAGCGTGCGCGTCGGCGGCCAGTTCACCTCCGAGGACAGCCTTCGCGCCATCAACCTGCGCGTCAACGACCGCTTCTTCCGGCTGAGCGACGTGGCGACGATCACGCGCGGCTATGCCGATCCGCCAACGGCGCTGTTCCGCTTCAACGGCCAGGACGCGATCGGGCTCGCCATCGGCATGAAGCCCAACGCCAATCTGCTGCAGTTCGGGGAGGCGCTGCATGAGGAGATGAACAAGGTGCTGGCCGACCTGCCGGTCGGTGTCGGCGTGCATCTGGTTGCCGACCAGCCGGTCATCGTCGAGGAGGCCGTCTCGGGCTTCACCCGCGCTTTGTTCGAGGCGGTGGCCATCGTGCTCGCAGTATCGTTCATCAGCCTCGGCATGCGGGCCGGCTTCGTCGTGGCGCTGTCGATCCCGCTGGTGCTGGCCATCACCTTCACGGTCATGGCCTATCTCGGCATTTCGCTGCAGCGCATTTCGCTCGGCGCGCTGATCATCGCGCTCGGCCTTTTGGTCGACGACGCGATGATCGCCGTCGAGATGATGGTGGCGCGGCTGGAGGTCGGCGACAATCTGCGCAAGGCGGCCACCTATGTCTACACCTCGACCGCCTTCCCGATGCTGACCGGCACGCTGGTGACGGTCGCCGGCTTCATCCCGATTGGGCTCAATTCGAGTGCCGCCGGCGAATACACTTTCACCCTGTTCGTCGTCATCGCCGTGTCGCTTTTGGTGTCATGGATCGTGGCGGTGCTGTTCGCGCCGCTGCTCGGCGTCACCATCCTGCCGGCGACGATGAAGACGAAACACCATGACCAGCCGGGACGCTTCACTTCGCTGTTCCGGCGCGTCCTTGTCGGCTCGGTGCGCCACCACTGGCTGACCATCATCGCCACGGTGCTGTTGTTTGCCGCCTCGATCGCCGGCTTCGGTCTCGTCCAGCAGCAGTTCTTCCCGCCCTCCGACCGGCCCGAGCTGATCGTCGACTGGAACCTGCCGCAGAATTCCTCGATCGCCGAGACGCGCGACCAGATGGAGCGCTTCGAGCAGCGGGCGCTGGTCGGCAATCCCGATATCGACCATTTCTCGTCCTATATCGGCGAGGGCGCGGTGCGCTTCGTGCTGGCCTATGACGTGCAGCCGGCCAACCCCTATTTCGGCCAGACCGTGATCGTCACCAAGAGCATCGAGGCGCGCAACCGGGTCAAGCCGGCGCTGGAAAAGCTGCTGCGCGAGGAGTTCGTCGGCACCGACGCCTTCGTCAAATTGCTCGAACTCGGGCCGCCGGTCGGCCGTCCGGTGCAGTACCGCGTCGGTGGTCCCGACATCCAGACGGTGCGCGAGCTGGCACAGCAATTCGCCGGCGTGATCTCGGCCAATCCGAAGCTGGCAGCCCCCACCTTCGACTGGAACGAGCCGCAGCGCGTGCTGAGGGTCGACGTGCTGCAGGACAAGGCCCGCCAGCTCGGCATCACCTCTTCCGACATCGCCAGCGCGCTGAACAGCACGGTCGGCGGCGCCACCATCACGCAGGTGCGCGACGCCACCTATCTGATCAATGTCGTGGCGCGCTCACGCGATGCCGAACGCGGCTCGATCGGGACGCTGCAGAACATGCAGTTGCCGACCAGCACCGGCGAGGCGATCCCGCTCGCGGCGGTGGCCAACTTCCGCTACGAGCTGGAGCAGCCGACAGTATGGCGACGCGACCGCATTCCGACGATCACCGTGCGCGCCGGACTGGTCGGCGACGTGCTGCCGGCCACCGTGGTCAACGAGCTGAAGCCATCGGTCGATGCCTTCATCGCCAAGCTGCCGCCGGGCTATTCTGTCGAGACCGCCGGCTCGGTCGAGGAAAGCGCCAAGAGCCAGGGTCCGATCGCGGCCGTGGTGCCGCTGATGCTCTTCGTCATGGCCACGATCCTGATGATCCAGTTGCAGAGCTTCCAGCGCCTGTTCCTGGTGGTGGCGGTGGCGCCGCTCGGGCTGATCGGCGTGGTCGCGGCCCTGGTGCCGAGCGGCGCGCCGCTCGGCTTCGTCGCCATCCTCGGCGTGCTGGCGCTGATCGGCATCCTGATACGCAACTCGGTCATCCTGATCGTGCAGATCGAGGACCTCGTCGCCGAGGGCAAGGACCGCTGGGCGGCCGTCATCGAGGCGACCGAACACCGCATGCGGCCGATCGCGCTGACGGCGGCCGCCGCCAGCCTGGCGCTCATCCCGATCGCACGCGAAGTGTTCTGGGGGCCGATGGCTTATGCCATGATGGGCGGCATCATCGCGGGCACGGCGATCACCCTGCTGTTCCTGCCGGCGCTTTATGTGACGTGGTTCAGGATCAAGGAGCCGAAGCAATCGAGCCAAGCTGGACACAGCGAAGCCTTGCCAGAAGGCGGAGCAGCCTGAGGCTCGCCTGGCGCCAAGAAGTCGATTTAATAAATTTGGCTACGCCCTCACGAAGCCATCGCTCGCTCTCAGCAGATTGCGCGTGTAATCCTCGGTCACGCGGTGCGCGACAAGTTGGGCTGCCGTGAGGTTCTCGACCGCCTCGCCGCTTTGCATCACCATCAGCCGCTCGCACATATGGGTGATGATGGCGAGGTCATGGCTGACCATCAGGAAGGTCAGCTTGCGCCGTCGGCGGACCTCTTCCAAAAGGTTGAGCACTTCGGCCTGCACCGAGGCATCCAGCGCCGAGGTCGGCTCGTCGAGCAGCAGGATTGACGGCTCGAGGATCAGCGCGCGTGCGATCGCCACACGCTGGCGCTGGCCACCCGACAATTGATGTGCGTAGCGGAAGCGGAAACCGTTGCCGAGACCGACTTCATCGAGCGCGCGTTCTATGCGCTTTTCGCCATCGGCAAAACCATGGATGGCAAGCGGCTCCTGCAGCAGCCGGTCGACGGTCTGGCGCGGGTGCAGCGAGCCATAAGGATCCTGGAAGACCATCTGCACTTCGCGATAAAAGGCCTTGTCGCGGCGCGCGCCGAGCGTCTTGCCGTTGACGGTGATGCTGCCCGAAGCGACCGGCGCAAGGCCGGCGATCGCCCTGAGCAGCGTCGATTTGCCGGAACCGCTCTCGCCGACCAGGCCGAAGGATTCGCCTGACCTGACTTCGAGGCTGACGCCTTTCAGCGCGCGAAAGCGGTCGAAGATCACTTCCAGCCCGTCGACGGTGATCGCAGCTGTCATGCCGCCCACTCCGCCTTGCGGTCGAGCACTGGCAGAGGGTGACGCTCGAAGCCGATCCTGGGCATGCAGTTGAGCAGGCCGCGCGTATAGGGATGCTGGGCCTGGCCTAGTTCGGAAGCCTTGAGCTGCTCGACCACCTTGCCGGCATACATGACAATGACGCGATCGCAGAAGGACGAGACCAGGCGCAGATCATGCGAAATGAAGATCAGGCCCATGCCGCGATCGCTGACCAATTTATCGAGAATGCCGAGCACGTCGAGTTGCACTGTGACGTCGAGCGCCGAGGTCGGCTCGTCGGCGATCATCATTTCCGGTCCGGCGATCAGCATCATGGCGATCATGGCGCGCTGGCCCATGCCGCCGGAGACTTCATGCGGGTGCAGCTCGAAGACCCGCTTGGGATCGCGGATCTGGACCGCCTCCAGCATGGCCAGCGCGCGCTCGCGCGCCTCGGCCTTGGAGACCTTTTCATGCGTGCGCAGCGTTTCGACGATCTGGCGGCCGATGCTCATCACCGGGTCGAGCGAGTATTTCGGATCCTGCAGGATCATGGCGATGCGGTTGCCCCGCAATGCCCGGCGCTGACGCGGCGAGATGCCGAGCAGGTCAATGCCGTCGAAGGCCAATTTTTTGGCCGATATCCTGGCCTGCGGCGGCGTCAGGCCCATGATGGCGCGGCCGGTCTGCGATTTTCCCGAGCCGCTTTCGCCGACGATGCCGAGCCGCTCGCGGCCTAGCGTGAAGGACACGCCGCGTACCGCCCGGACCAGGCCGGTGCGCGTCGGAAAATCGACCCTAAGATCGTCGACGTCGAGCAGGGTGTCGCTCATTGGTCACCGCTCCGCGGATCGAGGGCATCGCGCAAGCCGTCGCCAAGCAGGTTGAAGCCGAGGCTGACGATGAGGATGGCGAAGCCGGGCGCGCCGGCCACCCACCACTGGTCGAGAATGAAGCGGCGGCCCGACGCGATCATGGTGCCCCATTCGGGCAGCGGCGGCTGCGCGCCGAGGCCGAGGAAACCGAGGCCGGCGGCGATCAGGATGATGCCGGCCATGTCGAGCGTCACCCGGATGATCAGCGAGGAGATGCAGAGCGGCATGATGTGGCGCAGCACGATGCGGAAGGGCGAGGCACCCATCAGTTGTACTGCCTTGATGTAATCGGAATTGCGCACGGTCAGCGTTTCCGCGCGCGCAATTCGCGCATAGGGCGGCCATGAGGTGATGGCGATGGCGAGCACCGCGTTTTCGATGCCGGGTCCAAGGGCGGCGACGAGGGCCAGCGCCAGGACCAGCTTGGGGAAGGCGAGGAAGACATCGGTGATGCGCATCAAGATGGCATCAGTCCAGCCGCCGGCATAACCGGCGACGGTTCCGACCAGCAGGCCGATGGGTGCGGCGATGATGGCGACCAGGATGACGACGTAGAGCGTCCAGCGCGAGCCGTAGAGGATGCGCGAAAGGATATCGCGGCCGAGGTCGTCCGTGCCGAACCAGTGCCCGGAACTCGGCGCCAGCAGCCGCGCGTTCTTCAGGTCGCCGAAGGTCGGCGAATAGGGTGCCAGCACGCCGGCGAGGGCCGCGATGACCAGCAGGGCGATGATGATCAGCAGCCCGACAAAAGCCAGCCGGTTGGCGGAAAAACGCCGCCACGCGACATAGGCGCGGCCAAGCCTTGCCTGCATGCGGGAGGCCGGCCGCTCGCTGAGCAGCCAATCGCGACGGCTCTGGATCGCCTCGGCGCTCATCCTGCCTTCGTCCTTGGATCGAGCACGCGGTACAGAAGATCGGACAGAAGATTGATGCCAATGAAGACCGAACCGATGGCGATGGTGCCGCCGAGCACGGCATTCATATCGGCATTCTGCAGCGAATTGGTGATGTAGAGACCGATGCCGGGCCAGGAAAAAACGGTTTCGGTCAGCACCGAGCCTTCGAGCAGGTTGGCATAGGAGAGCGCGATCACCGTCACCATCGGCACGGCGGCGTTGCGCAGCGCGTGGGCCCAGATGATGCGCCGTTCCGACAAGCCCTTGGCACGCGCGGCGACGATGTATTCCTGCGCGAGTTCGTTGAGCATGAAGGAACGCGTCATGCGGCTGATATAGGCGAGCGAAAAATAGCCGAGCAGCGAGGCCGGCAGGACAATGTGGCGGTAGGCGTCCCAGAAGACATCCCATTGCCCCTGCATCGCCGAATCGAGAAGGTAGAAACCGGTGATCGGCGTGAAGGTGTATTCGTAGACGACATCGAGCCGCGCCGGGAAAGCCACCCATTGCAGCTTGGCGTAGAACAGCACCAGTGCCAGCAGGCCGAGCCAGAAGATCGGCACGGAATAGCCGATCAGGCCGATAATGCGCACGATCTGGTCGATGATGCTGCCGCGCCTGACCGCCGCCAGCACGCCGAGCGGCACGCCGATGAACGAGCCGATCAGTGTTCCCAACGTCGCCAGTTCGATGGTTGCGGGAAAAGCACGACGGATGTCGGTCATGACCGGATTGGTGGTCAGCACCGAGGTGCCGAAATCACCGCTCAGGGCATTCTTCACATAGATGTAGAATTGTTCGATCAGCGGCAGGTCGAGGCCCATCTCGCGGCGCGTGCGCTCGACGACATTGGCCGGCGCCCGGTCGCCGAGCACCGCCAGCACCGGGTCGATCGGGATGACACGGCCGATGAAGAAGGTGACCGCGAGAAGACCAAGGTAGGTCGTCACCGCGATGACCAGGAAACGGCCGATCGCCGACGCAATGGCGACGGCGCGGGCGCTGCCGCGCCCGCTCTCGTTTTCAACCGCGCTCATGCGGCGCGTCCGCGCGCTATTCTTTCGAGACCGGCCCGACGAAGTTGGTGTCGAAGCTCGGGCCGAGCGCGAAGCCCTTGAGGTTCTTGCGCAGCCCGGCCACTTCCAATTGCTGATGGATGATGACGAAGGGGCTGGTGTCGAGGATCTTCTGCTGCAAATCCTTGTACATGTCGGCGCGCTTGCCCGTATCCTTCTCCAGCAGTGCCGCTTCGGTTTCCTTGGTCAGGTCCGGAATGTCCCAGGAATTGCGCCAGGCGAGCGTGTGCGACTTGCCGGCATCCGAATTGTCGGGGTTGGAGGCGAAGGTCTGGGCGTTGGAGTTCGGATCGAAATAATCCTGGCCCCAATTGCCGATATAGATGTCATGGTTGCGGGCGCGGTACTTGGTCAGCGTCTGCTTGCCGTCGCCGGGGATGATTTCCAGCTTGATGCCGGCCTGGCCGAGCGTCTGCTGGATCGATTCCGCCATGCCGGTCGTCGGCTGGCCGGTGCGCACGTCCATGGTGACGCTGAAGCCGTCTGCCAGGCCGGCCTTGGCTAGCAATTCCTTGGCCTTGGCAACGTCGAGCTTGAAGGGATTGGTGTCGATGGCGCCGAGATCGCCCTTGGGCAAGAATGATTGGTGGATTTCGCCGATACCCTTGAGGATGGTCGAGCTCAGCGCATCGTAGTCGACCAGATATTTGAAGGCCTGGCGGACCTCGGGCTTGGCGAGGTTCGGGTTCTTCTGGTTGAGGCTGATGTAGTAGACCGTGCCTTTCGGCGCGCTGGTGGTGGTGAGCTTGTCGTTCTTGGCGATGGCGTCGAGATCATTCGGCTCGAGGTTGCGGGCAACGTCGATGTCGCCGGCTTCGAGCGCCAGGCGCTGGGCCGAGCTCTCCTTCATATTGCGGTAGATGACGCGGGCGAGCTTGGCCTTTTCTCCGTGATAGTTGTCGTTGCGCTCCATGACGACGGCTTCGTTGGCGCGCCATTCGCGCAGCTTGTAGGCGCCGGAGCCGGCATAGCCGGTCTTCAGCCAGGCATTGCCGAAGTCGTTGTCCCATTTGTAGTCGGCGCTCGGCGTCACCGCGGCGACATGCTCCTTGACCAGCTTGGCATCAACGATCGAGGCGACGGTGGCCGACAGGCAGTTCAGCACGAAGCTCGGCGCATACGCCTTGTCGACGGTGAACTGGAATGTGGTGTCGTCGATTGCCTTGGCCTTTTCGGCGACGTTGTCGCCGCTGATGCCGAACTGGTCGATGATGAAGGCCGGGCTCTTGTCCAGCTTGACGGCGCGCTCGAACGAATAGGCGACGTCAGCCGCGGTGATCGGGTTGCCCGAGGCAAATTTGAGGCCCGGCTTGAGCTTGAAAGTGTAGGTCAGGCCGTCGTCGGAGACGGTCCAGCTCTCCGCGAGATCCGGCTTGACCTTGGAGGTGTCGCCGAGGTCGAGACGGACCAGCAGGTCATAGGTGTTGCCGGTGACTTCGGCGGTCGACAGCTCGAACGCTTCGCCCGGATCCATGGAGATGATGTCGTCGATGGCGAATCCCTCGACCAGCGTGTCGGCGGGCGTGACGGCGAAGGCAGGCGCTGCGCCAATGAGCAACGCGGACACCGCCGCGCCCGCCAGCAAGGCACGCGAGCGAAGAGCAAACTTTTCCATCATCATCGTGATTGTTCCCTGTTTTGTTGGTTGTTGACCTGAGTTCCCGGCTCAGGGTTGCAGAATTCTTGTCGGGGCCGAACGACAGCCCTCAAGCCCCTTACCGTCGTGGTTTTTGTCCAATTGGTCAACAGCATATCCGGCCGCTTTGTGACGGGCAACGAGCATTTGCAGAACGGCCCATTGGAGCAGAATGGCGGGCAGCACGTCGACGCACGGGCCAGCCGATCGGGGCCGCCGGACGAGAAAATCTGCCAATTATTCGAGTTATTTCAGCACGGCGACCAGGCCGGCATCGGGAAAGCAGGTCGCTGCCTGGCCGTTCTTGGACTGCCACTTGCCGATCGAACGGCGGGTCTTGAAGCCCGGCAGGCCGTCGGCGCTGCCGACATCATAGCCCTTGGCCTCCAGCGCCCGCTGCAAGGCGGCGATGTCGGAGCGATGGAGATCGCCGACCGGACCCCAGTTGCCGGAAAAATTCTGGTCGCCATGCGCAATGCGGTCGGCGCCGTGACCGATGAACAGCGCGTAGAGGTCGCTGGTGTTGTATTCCTTCAGCACATAGAAATTGGGGGTAGCGATAAAAGCCGGCCCGCTGCGGCCGGCCGGCATCAGCAGGAAGCCCTCCACCTTCAGCTCGCTCGCCGGAAACGGCTTGCCGCCGACGCGCTTGATGCCCATGCCAACCCACTCGGAGATCTTCTTGCCCTGATCGGGACCTTCCAGCGAGCAGGAGACGCTGTCGGGCACGGTTACCTCGAAGCCCCAGCCGCGTCCCCTCACCCAGCCATAATGGACGAGATAGTTGGCGATCGAGGCGAGCACGTCGGGCGTCGAGTTCCAGATATCGACGCGCCCATCACCGTCGAAATCCACCGCGTGCTTGAGAAAGGAGGTTGGCATGAATTGCGGCTGGCCAAGCGCACCGGCCCAGGACGATTTCATCGCGCCGACCGGGGCGAGGCCGCGTTGGACGATTTCCAGCGCGGCCAACAGCTCGGTGCGAAAGAAATCCTTCTTCGTCGACATGAACGCCTTGGTGCCCAGCACCTCGAAGGCGTCGTAAGGCATCTTTGCCGCGCCGAAGCCGGTCTCGCGGCCCCAGATCGCCAGAAGGATCTCGCCGGGCACGCCATAGCGCTTTTCGATCGCCGCAAGCGTCCTGGCGTTGGCGGCTTCGCGCGCGCGGCCGCCCGACGTCACCGCACGAACCGTCTTCTCGGCGAAATAGGCGCCGGGCGAGCCGAACTCGGCCTGATGCTGCTTCTGCGGCGTCTTCGGCTTCTCGCCGGGCATGACAAGGTCGGGCAGCTTCAAATTAGGCCTTATGCCGTCGAAGGCGGCATCGAAAGTCTGCTTGGAAATGCCTTTGGCCTTGGCCTCGGGCCAGAGGTCGTTCTGCAGCCAGGCGCGGAATTGGTCGTCGATCTTGGCGGCCGAGGCGGGGGCAGAAAAGACGAGGAAGGCAAGCGCAGCCAGGAAAAATGCAAGACAGAGCTGGCGACGTCCGCGTTCTGTGTCGGTGCTTGGCACCAGCCTCGAAGGACGCGCAACAATCATTATCCGCACCCTTCCCGCCAATTGCATCAAAACGCCGTCCGTGCGCGCAGCGCGGCGGCGAGCGTGCCCTCGTCGAGATAGTCGAGTTCACCGCCGACCGGCACGCCATGCGCCAGCCTTGTCACCTTGATGTCGAAGCCGGACAGCTGGTCGGTGAGGTAGTGCGCGGTCGTCTGGCCCTCGACCGTTGCGTTGACAGCGAGGATGATCTCCTTGACCTCGCCGCCGGCGACGCGGTCGATCAACGAGCGGATGTTGAGCTGGTCGGGGCCGACACCATCGAGCGGCGACAGCGTACCGCCGAGCACATGGTAGCGCACATTCATGGCGGCTGCCCGCTCCAACGCCCAGAGATCCGACACGTCCTCCACGACGATCAGCGTGGCGGCGTCGCGGCGCGGATCGGTGCAGATCATGCAAGGGTCGGATGTGTCGACATTGCCGCAAGTGGAACAGATGCGCACCTTGTCGGCGGCTTCGCCCATGGCGGCGGCGAGCGGCGACAGCAACTGTTCCTTCTTCTTGATCAGATGCAGCGCCGCGCGCCTGGCCGAACGGGGGCCAAGTCCCGGCACCTTGGCCAGGAGTTGGATCAGGCGTTCGATCTCGGGACCGGCGATTCGCTTGGACATTGCTCTGATCTAGGGTTTTTCAGAGCGCTTTGGAACATCCGGCGTCGCGCATGGTCGCCATACTGCCAATCGAAGCCGTGCGATGCGAATCAGTTGACCTCGAGCGGTCGAGACTGGCTGGCGATCATGGCACCGATGGCGTCGGTGTTCTCAGGCGTCGACTGGAACCCCATCGCCGCCTCTTGCGGCGCACCCTGAACCGAGGAAATGACGCGGGTGTTCAAGGTTCCGCCGAAACGGGCGGCGTCCGGTTCTTCCATCGGCTCCTGCATCGCGACCATTGTCGGCTTCACGGTCACCCGCGCCGACTTGGCCGTGGGCGCCGCGGCGGCGGTCACATAGGTCTCTTGAGCCGGGGCGGCGGTCCTGATCTTGGGCTGATGAGCCGGTTCCGCGGCGGCGGTCATATAGGCCTGCTGCGCCGGAGCGGTTCGGGACGTTTTGGCGGGGCGCGCCGGCTCCGTCGAGGCAACCATCGTCACCGGCGCGGCCGGCTTCACGATCTCGGACCCGGCCGAGGCAACCGCCACCATTGGTTCATCCGGCAGCGGCTGCCAGTTGCGGCCGCGCTTCTCGTAGAAGGCATTGCCGCCGGCAACCATGGTGTAGTGCATGTTCTTGTAGGGGAAGCGGAGGCCGGCGGTGTGGAAATACATCGTGTTCTTCAGCTTGGCCTTGCGCTCGCCTTTGAGCACGGCATCGGCCGCTTCCTCGACATCGGGCATGGCGCGCGAATTCATCGGCCTGGTCATGACGCCCGGCGCGAATTGCCCCGGCTCTCCGACCACCTGGCAGATGGTGCTGCCGTGGTTGCCCGAGCGCAGCCGGTTCATGACCACGGTGCCGACAGCGATCATGCCATCGCGGCTCGAGCGGTTGGATTCGAAGAACATCGCCCTCTCCAGGCACTCCCTGTCCTTCGGCGAGTGGCTGGAGGCGCGCGACGTCAGGAAGCTCGGCGTGATGGCATCGGTCAGGCCTGCAACGGACATGCCGTGCGAAGTGGTCTGGCTGCAGGCGGCCAAAAACAGGGGAGACGTGATGACGCCGAGCAACAGCGGCGTCTTCCATCGCGTGACGATCAACAGGCTACCCTCTCACTTCGATGCCCGCCCCCAGGCTGCGGCAAGAATGAGACACTTTCGGGCAAAATGATGGCCAAAACGTTATTAACAAAGTACTGTTGCCGAAAAGGCACAATTTTGAGCCTTTCCAGATAGATCGAGCCGTCATTTCACGAAAGCGATGACCGCTCTCTCTTGGTTTCGCCGCAATTGCCGAGGGAAAACCTCGTCCCGTTTTTCCGGGAATCGCTACCGCGCGGTCGCAATCGCCGCCGGCTGGCCTGGCTCAGCCTCCTCGACCTTCTCCGAAAACAGGCCGCGCCTGAGAAACAGCGCCCGCGCGTCCCTGGCCGCCGGCGCGATCTTTCCCGGCCAGTCGCTGTCGATGAATTCGGCCTTGGTGAAATCGGGATTTGTTTCGGAGGCCGCCTCGAGGAATTCGGCGATCTCCAGCACGACAGCGCGTTCGTCCTTCGAAAGCGCCGACGTGCCGGCCTCGATCGACGGCCGGTGCACGAAATCCTCGAACAGGTAGAAGTAGCCCTTGATGCCGACAATATCGACGCCGGCATCGCAATCGGCGAGAATTTCCAGAATCTCGTAGATCCTGTTGCGGATACGCTGCTCGATCAGTCTTTCGGACGGCTCTTCGGTCATGGGCGCATCGCCGCTGGTTTAAACTTTCATGCATGCCGTTACCCCAAAACCGCTGCACGGTCTTGAGCGAGACGCATCAGAACGGCAGTTTCATTCCCGGCGGGATCGGCAGGCCTGATGTCAGCGCCTTGGTCTTTTCCTGCATGATCTGCTCGACCTTGGCCTTGGCGTCATTGTGAGCGGCCAGAATCAGGTCCTCGAGGATCTCGACCTCATCCTCCTTGAAAAGGGACGGGTCGATCTTCAGCGACTTCATCTCGAACTTGCCGCTCAATGTGACGCTGACCAGGCCACCGCCGGCCTGGCCGACGGATTCGACCGTAGCGATTTCATCCTGCATGGCCTGGAACTTGGCCTGCATTTCCTTCGCCTTGCCCATCAGGCCGAGAAGATCTTTCATGGTCCGATCCTTGTCTTGGTTTATCAGGTCTCGTCGTCATCCGCCGGCGGCTCGACCGGCACTTCGGCTGCGGTCGCGTCTGCCTCCGGCGCGTCGGGAATGCGCACGTCGATGATCTTGGCGCCGGGGAAGCGCGCCAGGATGGCGGCAACCGTCGGATCGCTCTTTGCATCGAGGAAGGCGTTTTCGCGCTTGGTCGATTCCATTTCGGCCAGTGTCTGGCCGCCCTCTTCCTTCGACAGCGACACCAGCCAGTTGCGGCCGGTCCAGGCGCGCAGTTTCGTCGTCAGGTCGTTGAGCAGCAGCTTGGGCGCATCGTCGGTCAGGCTGACGTCGATGCGGCCGGGCTCGAAGCGGACAGGACGGATGCAACGCTTGACCAGCACCTTGAAGGCTATGTCGCGCTGCGCGTCGGCAAGCGCAACGATGTCGGCCAGCGACCTGACCGGCACCTGCTGCGGCTCGGACACCGGCGCGGGCGGCGCGACGAAGGCGGCCGGCGCCGGCGTAGCCTCGACCAGCCGCATGGTCTGCGCGCCACCGGAACCGGATGGCATGCGCGCCTGCGCCACCGCGCTGGCCGCGCCGCCATTGCCAGGACCGGCAGGGGCGCCATTCGGGCGCGATGCGCCATTCTGAACTGTTGCTGCCCCGTCCAGTGATCGCAACGCCTCGTCCAGAGTCGGCAGGTCGGCGGCATGCGCCAGCCGGATCAGCACCATTTCGGCGGCACTGACCGGCCGGTTGGAGGACTGCACCTCGGGAATTCCCTTGAGCAGCATCTGCCAGGTCCGCGACAGCACACGGACCGACAGCGCCCTGGCGAAATCGGCGCCGCGCTGGCGCTCGTCCTGCGACAGCGATGCATCGTCCATGGCGGTCGGCACGAAACGCAACCGGGTGACGAGGTGGTTGAACTCGGCAAGATCGGTCAGCACCGCGGCCGGATCGGCGCCGGTGTCGTATTGCGCGCGGAATTCGGCGAGTGCCGCCGCCACGTCGCCCTTCATCACATGTTCGAACAGATCGACGATGCGGGCGCGGTCGGCCAGGCCCAGCATGGTCCGCACCGCTTCGGCGCTGACGGCGCCGGCGCCGTGCGCGATCGCCTGGTCGAGGATGGAGAGCGAATCGCGAGCCGAGCCTTCGGCCGCGCGCGCGATCATCGCCAGCGCGTCGTCGTCGACCGAAATGCCTTCCTTGGCGGCGATCGAGGAGAGATGCGCCACCAGCGCGCCGGCGTCGATGCGCCTGAGGTCAAAGCGCTGGCAGCGCGACAGGACGGTGATCGGAACCTTGCGGATCTCGGTGGTGGCGAAAATGAATTTGACGTGCGGAGGCGGCTCTTCCAGCGTTTTCAGCAGGCCGTTGAAGGCCTGCGTCGACAGCATGTGCACTTCGTCGATGATGTAGACCTTGTAGCGGGCCGAGACCGGCGCGTAGCGCACGCGCTCGATGATGTCCCTGATGTCGTCGATGCCGGTGTGCGAGGCGGCGTCCATCTCGATGACGTCGACATGGCGGCCTTCCATGATCGCCTGGCAATGCTCGCCGAGCACGGCGAGGTCGACGGAAGGCTGGTCGACGGTCGCGGTCTTGTAGTTCAGCGCCCGCGCCAGGATGCGCGCCGTGGTGGTCTTGCCGACACCGCGCACGCCGGTCAGCATCCAGGCCTGGGCAATGCGGCCGGTGGCAAAGGCGTTGGTGAGGGTGCGCACCATCGGCTCCTGGCCGACCAGCTCGGAAAAATTCGACGGCCGGTATTTGCGCGCCAGCACGCGGTAGGCGGCGGCCTTTCCATTCTCCGGGCTTTTTGGCCCCGAATTTCCGGCTTCGCTCATTCGCCCGTTAAGCTCCAAAAGGCCGCGCCCAAAGGCGCCGATTCCTGCGCATAGTCTCGCCCGCGCTGCAATGCGTCGTCAATGTCGCGAGGAAGGGCCGATGAGGTGGGAGGCTGGAACAATGACCCGTTCCGGGCTCGTTAGGGCTGCTTCCTTCCGGACCTGACCCGGTTGGCGAGTGGATCGTCCACCACCAACCTCCCGATGTCCATATCGGCAATTGCGCGACGAAATGCAAGTGCGCAGGCAAATCGGCGCCATCACAAGAGAGATTCACTTGCAGCCCCGATGCAGCCGCTCTAGCGTTCGTGGTTTGATGAAAACAAGAAAAGCAAGGGAAACGCCGATGCTGCCGGGCCTGAAGGCCGGATTCACTCTGGATGCCCGGCTGGAGGCGGACAGCGAGCAGTTGATGTGGCTTGGGCTGTGCGAATTGCGGGTGATGAACGACCGCCGCTGGCCATGGCTGCTCCTGGTGCCACAGCGGCCGGGCGCGGAAGAAATCCACGACATGACGCCGCTCGACCAGGCGATGCTGACCTTCGAGACCAATATGGTGGCGCAGGCGCTCAAGAAAGTCAGCGGCTGCACCAAGATCAACACCGGCGCGCTCGGCAATATCGTGCGCCAACTGCATATCCATATCGTCGCACGGTCCGAAGGCGATCCCGGCTGGCCCGGCCCGGTATGGGGGTATGGCCTGCGCGAGCCCTATCAGCGTTCCGACCTGCGCCGGTTTGCCGAAACCGTAAGGGCGGCGCTATAAGCCTTCCCCGGTGTTGTTCCGAAACACGTTCATTCCCGGACATGTCCATTCCAAAGCATCAGAGACCGCATGAGCTTCCGCCTGTTTGACGCGCCTTTGCGCGAGCCGAGCCAGTTCGTCGGCTTTGCCGGCAACATGATCGACCGGCAATCCGAGAATCGAGCCGACGATTCGGTCGACAAGGCGCTGGCGGATCCGACGACGCGGCTTTTGCTGATGAATGGCGGCCGGCTCCACCTGAAGCTTGGTAACAGCGGCAGTCTCGATCCCTGGTTCGACGCCGCCGGGAGCGAACCCTTCAAGCCATTCTTCGCGCAGGGCGTGCTGCTCGGCTTTTCCGAACAGGGGCCGGTGCTGGCGATGCCTGTCGGAATCGAGGCCGAACAGCTGCCCGAGACCGTCAAGGCGATCGACTACCGCTCTGTCTACATGCAAGGGCTGATCGATGAAGCGGCGGCGGGGGCGATGGCGCAAGGGGCGGCCCTGCTTGCCTGGCACGCCAGCCATCGTTTTTGCAGCAAATGCGGCACGCAATCGCAAATGCGGGCCGGCGGCTACAAGCGCCATTGCCCGAATTGCGGCACCGAGCATTTTCCGCGCACCGACCCGGTAGCGATCATGCTGACGGCGACGCGGGAAAAATGCCTGCTCGGGCGCGGCCGACATTTCGCGCCGGGCATGTATTCAGCACTCGCCGGCTTCATTGAACCGGGCGAAACGATCGAGGCGGCGGTGCGCCGCGAAACGCTGGAGGAGGCCGGCATCCGGCTCGGCCGCGTCGTCTACCACGCCAGCCAGCCCTGGCCATTTCCCTATTCGCTGATGATCGGCTGCTTCGGCGAGCCGCTCAATGAGGACATCCAGGCCGACCTCAACGAGCTAGAGGACTGCCGCTGGTTCGGCCGCGACGAGGTGCGCCTCATGCTGGCCAGGGAGCATGCCGACAATCTGGTCACGCCGCCGAAAGGGGCGATCGCGCACCATCTCATCCGCGCCTGGGTCGACAGCGAATGAGCGAATTTATTCTGCGTCATATGTGGGCGTCTGTTTTGGTTGGGTTGCTGTCAGTCGATCCTGCA
Organism: Mesorhizobium sp. WSM4307; assembly: GCF_007003945.1. NCBI lineage: Bacteria > Pseudomonadati > Pseudomonadota > Alphaproteobacteria > Hyphomicrobiales > Phyllobacteriaceae > Mesorhizobium > Mesorhizobium sp. WSM4307. The sequence goes on along the minus strand of NZ_VFTB01000005.1, from coordinate 365,045 downwards.
GCCGGCCATACCTTCGGCGGCCCTACAGCGTCAGATCCAGAAGGCTTCATAAGCAATTTACAAATGTCTGGCCGGATAGAGCGAAGATTTTTCTATTGCTCCATAGATCTAAGAATAGATAGAAACCTTTCAAGCGATAACTGCTTATATACCATCAGAAAATTGACACAGATATCAAAGAGGTTCGATTCTGGTCCAATAGAGCAATCCGATGTCAAACTCATGAGGAAACTCATCGAGATCATTGGCAAATTGGAGGGCATAGATGTCATTCGACAACCCAAGCAGTAAGATTCTCCTTTCCATAGGCCTCCTTCCAGCGAGGCTGAGAAGTTGGGAAAATTTTTGGAAGCATTGCAGGAGTAGAAAATGATCCGTCACACCGTCGTCTTCACGCTGAAGCATCCGCCGCATTCGCTGGAGGAAAAGCGTTTCCTGGTCGATGCCAAGAAAGCCCTCTCGACGATCCGGGGCGTCACGCATTTCGAACAGTTGCGGCAGATCAGCCCCAAGAACGACTATCAGTTCGGCTTCTCGATGGAGTTCGCCGACCAGGCCGCCTACACCAGATACAACGATCATCCCGACCATGTCGCCTTCGTGCGCGACCGCTGGGTGCCTGAGGTCGAGAAATTTCTCGAGATCGACTATGTGCCGCTGGGTGCGGTGATTTAAGCGCAGCCAGCGTCGAACAACAGCAAGCGCCATAGCGCTCCTGGCAAGCGCGACCCAACCCTATCCGTGAACTTGCGATGGGTTGCCATTCGTGCGCTCAACCTTGCAATTTCCGCTCAAACGGATTAAATGTGGTTACGTAACCACATTTGCGGAATTGGTATGATCACCACGCTTTCAGGTCGCGAACTCAATCAGGATCTAGGCCGTGCAAAACGCGCTGCCAAGGACGGCCCCGTGATCATCACCGACAGAGGGCGGCCAGTGCATGTCCTCTTATCGTTCGATGAATATAAACGGCTCACCGGTAAAACGCGGTCGCTCGGTGACATGCTGGCCACACCGGAAGCGGGTGACGTTGACTTGCCGCTGCCGCCCCGCACGGAACACGCCCAACCAGTAGACCTGTCCTGATGCTGTTGCTCGATACCAATGTCGTGTCCGAATTGCGCAAGGTATCGAGCGGTAGGGCGCATCCCAATGTCGTGCTCTGGAACGAAACCGTCGATCCAGCCGAAACCTTCATTTCGTCCGTAGTCCTGCACGAACTGGAGATTGCCGTAAGATTAGTAGAACACAACGACGCCGTTGCTGGCAAAGTGCTGCGCAATTGGTTGGAAAATGCGGTTCTCACAACATTTTCCGGTCGTATCTTGCCGCTGGACGACGCAGCGGCCGTTCAGGCGGCACAATGGCACGTGCCCAATCCCAAACCGATCAATCATGCCTATATCGCGGCCACGGCCTTCACCCGGCGGATGACGCTGGTGACGCGCAACATTGGCGATTTCGAGGGAACGGGAGTAACATTGGTAAATCCGTGGGACATCCAGGCGTAGGCTTTTAAGTCATGGCTTCCTGGAATTGCTCTAATCCGCCACTTTCCACTGCTCACGCGACTCGCTGGCCGGGTAGACGCCCAGGATCCGCACCTCGCGTGAGAAGAAGCGAAGCTCGTCCAGCGCCAGCTTGACCAGCGGATCGTCGGGATGGCCCTCGATGTCGGCGTAGAACAGGGTCGCGGTGAAAGCGCCGAGCTGGTAGCTCTCCAGCTTGGTCATGTTGATGCCGTTGGTGGCGAAGCCGCCCATGGCCTTGTAGAGAGCCGCCGGCACGTTGCGGACGCGGAAGATGAAAGTCGTCATCATCTTGGTGTCGGCTGAAGGCCGCTCGGCCCATTGTTTGCTCTTGGTCAGGACGACAAAACGGGTGACGTTCGAATCCGTGTCCTCGACATTTTCCTCGATGATATCGAGCCCGTAGAGCGTCGCCGCCAGCGCCGGCGACAGCGCGGCCATGGTGCGGTCCTTGACCTCGGAGATCATCTTGGCGGCACCGGCCGTATCGCCGGCGACGACCGCCTTCCAGCCGTTCTTGCGGATGTATTTGCGGCACTGGCCAAGTGCGTGGATGTGGCTGTGAACCGTCTTGATCTCGTCGCGCTTGACGCCGGGCAGCACCATCAGCTGGAAATGGATCGGCAGGAAATACTCGCCGACGATGTGCATCCGCGATTCCGGTAGAAGATGATGGATGTCGGCGACGCGTCCGGCGATGGTGTTCTCGATCGGGATCATGGCGAGGTCGGCCTTGCCGGTCTCGACCGCGTTGAAGGCATCCTCGAAGGTCGGGCATGGCAACGGCTCCATCGAGGGATAGACGTTGCGGCAGGCGGTGTCGGAATTGGCGCCCGGCTCACCCTGGAAGGATATTCTGTTGGTCTTTTCAGGCATGGCCGGGTCTCGATTCACGGGTGTCGAAGGGATTTCTCAGTTTGAAAGGATGGTTCGGGCGCGCTCAAGGTCTTGCGGCGTGTCGACGCCGAGCGGCAGCGACCGGACGATCTCGGCATCGATCCGCATGCCGGCTTCCAGCGCCCGCAACTGCTCAAGCCGTTCGCGGCGCTCCAGCGGTGACGGTTTCAGTGCGACAAAGCGCTCAAGCGCCGAGCGGCGATAGGCGTAGAGACCGACATGATGATAGAGTGGGCCCTCGCCCCAAGGCGCTGTGGCGCGGGTGAAATAGAGCGCCCTCAGCCGCGTGGCTGACAGCGGCGAACCGACGATCTTGACGACGTTCGGATTGGTCTTTTCCTCTTCGCGGACGATCTCGACACCAAGCGTGGCGATATCCACCGCCGCGTCCTCGAACGGCCTGAGCGAGGCGGCGATGATGCCGGGATCGATGGTCGGCAGGTCGCCCTGCACATTGACGATCGTTTCGACCTTGCGTCCGGGATCAAGCGCGGCCAGCGCCTCGTGGATGCGGTCGGAGCCGGATTCGTGGTCGATGCGCGTCATCACCGCCTCGAAACCATGCGCGCGCACCGCTTCGGCGACGCTTTGCGTGTCAGTCGCCACAACCACGCGGCCGAGGCCGGCTTCGGCCGCGCGACGGGCGACATGGACGATCATCGGCGCGCCGGATATGTCGGCCAGCGGCTTGCCCGGCAGGCGGGTGGAGGCCATGCGGGCCGGTATCAGGATCAGGGTGGACATGGCGGTGGCAAGGCGTTCGAAAAGAGGAGGGGAAAAGTGGCAAAAGGTCTCACTGGCAGCGCCCTTATAGGTGTTGCAACGCCGGAGCAAAAGACCTAGTTTCCGCCCGATTTGACCGGCTCTGGAGGGCGGGTCTCGATACCGACGGACGGAGTGGACGGTTCGGTCCGCCGGAAAAGGGAGCAAGGGGCGTATGGATTCCAACGAAGTCAACAAGCTGCTTGCCGGATTGCTCGGAACCGTTTTCGTCGTTTTCTCGGTCGGCCTGGTATCTGACGCGCTGTTTGCCTCGCCGGCTCCTGAAAAGCCCGGTTTTGCCATCGAGGCAGCCGAGCCGGCCGAAGGTGGCCCGGCCGCCCCGGCCGCCGAAGCCAAGCCGATCGCCGACCTGCTGGCGACCGCCAATGTCGAGGCGGGTGCTGCGGTCTTCAAGAAATGCCAGGCCTGCCATTCCGGTGAAAAGGGTGGCCCCAACAAGGTCGGCCCCGATCTGTGGGATCTCGTCGATCGTCCTGTCGCCGAACATGAAGGCTTCGCCTACTCGGCCGGCATGAAGGAATTTTCCAAGGGCGGCACCGAGAAGTGGACCTACGACAACATCAACCACTTCATCACCTCGCCGAAGAAATTCGTGAAGGGCACGGCCATGGGCTTCGCCGGCCTGCCAAAGGACGAGGACCGCGCCAACGTCATCGCCTATCTGCGCACGCTGTCGGACAATCCGAAGCCGCTGCCGGCACCAGGCGCCGCCGCCGACGCCAGCGCGCCCGCCAAGCCGGCCGATGGCGCCGCTCCGGCCAAGCCGGCTGACGGCGCGGCGCCGGCCAAGCCTGCCGCGCCCGCGGCTCCGGCACCAGCCGCGCCGGCCAAATAACCGAATTGTCATCAAAGCGTTCATAGAAAAGCCGGGTTCTGCCCGGCTTTTTTGTTAGGAAAAACGCATATGCGGCGACAAAGCCGCGCATGGCGGTTTTCAGGAGCGCCAAATCATCTAGATTGCCTTTTCTGGATGGTCCGGAGAAACGCATCGCGAAGAGGACAGTGCATGACGGTTGGCCGAACGCTTCTCAGGTCGCTGCTGGCGGCGGCCCTGCTGGTAGCGGGACTGCAGACGACCCGGGCCGACGAGTGGCGAACCACCTCATCGCTGATCGGCGATTCCAAGTACGGCGACAATTTCCAGCACTACGACTACGTCAACCCGAACGCGCCCAAGGGCGGGACGCTGAATTCGGTGCTGCTCGGTACCTATGACAGCTTCAACCCTTACATCGTCCAGGGATCGCCGGCGGCGGGCCTCGTCGGCTTCGGCGGCGGCCTGCTCTACGACACGCTGATGGAGCAGGCGACCGACGAGGGCAGCACCAGCCACCCGCTGATCGCCGACGCTTACAAATATCCGGCTGACTACTCCTCGGCGACCTACCGGCTCGACCCGCGCGCGAAATGGCATGACGGCCAGCCGATCACCGTCGACGACGTGATCTGGTCGTTCCAGGTGTTGAAGGCAAACAGTCCGCAATACAGCCGCTATTTCGAGAACGTCACCGACGCAGTGGCGATCTCCGACCGCGAGGTCGAGTTCCATTTCAACCAGAAGGGCAACCGGGAACTGCCGAAGATCATCGGCGACCTCGCCGTGCTGCCGAAGCACTGGTGGGAAGGCACCGACGCCAATGGCAAGAAGCGCGACGTCACCAAGCCGACGCTGGAAATTCCGCTGGGATCGGCGGCCTATAAGATCGCCAGCTTCAAGCCGGGCTCGGAAATCGTCTGGCAGCGCGTGCCGGACTATTGGGCGGCCAAGCTGCCGGTGAAGATCGGTCGCGAGAATTTCGACACGCGCCGATATACCTACATCCTCGACGACAATGCCGCCTGGCTGGCCTTCACCAAGGGCGGATTGGAAGACATCAACCGCGAGTACAGCTCCCGCAAATGGGCGACCGCCTATAATTTCCCGGCCATCCAGGCCGGTGACGTCGTCAAGAAGGACTTCCAGACCCAATCGCCGCAGCCGATGCAGGGCTTTGTCCTCAACCAGCGAAGGCCGCTGTTCCAGGACCGGCTTGTTCGCGAGGCACTGACCATCCCATTCGATTTCGAGAGCATGAATCGCACGCTGTTCTTCGGCTTCAACACCCGCACGTCAAGCTATTTCCAGGGTACCGAATTGGCGTCGAGCGGGCTGCCGCAAGGCAAGGAATTGGAGATCCTCGATAAATATCGCGACAAGCTACCACCCGAGCTCTTCACGCAAGAGTTCAAGCTGCCGGTCTACGATTCGCCACAAGCGGAGCGAAAGTACCTGAAACAGGCGGTCGATCTATTCGCCAAGGCAGGCTGGGTGATCAAGGGCGGCAAGATGGTCAACGCCAAGTCAGGCGCGCCGTTCAAGTTCGAGATCCTCGGCTGGAATGACACCGACCAGGTGATCGCCAGTCCCTACATCGCCAATCTGCGCAAGATCGGCGTCGACGCTTCGCTGCGCATCATCGACCAGACGCAGTACATCAACCGCGTCAACAATTTCGATTTCGATGTCGTCACGGGCCTGTTCGGCCAATCGGACTCGGCCGGCAACGAGCAGCGCGATTTCTGGAGCTCGAAAGCCGCTGACATGCCGGGCTCGCGCAATCTGATGGGCATCAAGGATCCGACCGTCGATGCGCTGGTCGACCGTGTCATCTTCGCCACCGACCGCGAGGATCTTGTCGCCGCCACCCATGCGCTCGACCGGGTGCTGCTCTGGAACTTCTACGTCGTGCCGCAATATTATCGGTCGGCGGTCTGGCTGGCCTATTGGGACAAGTTCAAATTCCCCGACAAGCAGCCTGCCTATGTCGGTGTCGACATCGATTCCTGGTGGATTGACCTCGACAAGGAGAAGGCACTGGCGGCCAAATACAAGGGCGGCAATTGATGGCGAGGCTGCCGCGCCGCGATTTCCTGGCACTGAGCGGGGCCGCCGCTGCCGCGGCCCTGCTGCCGGGAAGAGCCTTCGCCGACATTGCGACCGGCGTGAAATTGCACGGCCTGTCGGCCTTCGGGGACCTCAAATACAGACCGGATTTTACGCATTTCGACTATGTCAATCCGGACGCGCCCAAGGGCGGCCAGATGAATTTCACGCCGCCCAACGCAACCCTCAATCAGAGCTTCCTGACTTTCAACACACTGAACTTCCTGGTGTTGAAGGGGGAGGCGCCGCCGCGCGCCGAACTCTGTTTCGATTCCCTGATGGCAAGCGCGCTCGATGAGCCGGACACGGTCTATGGCCTGCTCGCCGAGTCCGTCACCTTGTCGTCGGACCGTAATGGCTTTCGCTTTGTGCTTCGGCCGCAGGCGCGCTTCCACGACGGCTCGCCGCTGACCGCCGAAGACGTTGTCTTCGCGTTGAAGCTCTACAAGGACAAGGGTCACCCAAACCTTTCCAAGGCATTGCGATACATGACCGACGCGGTCGCGGTCGATCCCGTCACCCTTGAGCTGACCTTCAATGGCGAACAGTCGGCGCAAAACATCCTGGCGGTCGTGGCCATGTCGATCGTGTCCAAGGCCTATTATACGGCCAATGAGTTCGATGCCTCGACCATGACACCGCCGCTTGGCTCGGGACCCTACAAGATCGGACGCGTGGTCGCCGGACAGGCCGTCGAATATGAACGCGTCGCCGACTATTGGGGCCGCGATCTCGCGGTGAACCGCGGCCAGTACAATTTCGACCGCATCCGCATCGACTTCTATCTCGACCGGCAGGCCGCATTCGAGGCCTTCAAGAAAGGCGATACGCATTTTCGCGAGGAATTCACCTCGCGTGTATGGGCCACCGGATATGATTTTCCGGCGTTGAACGACGGCAAGGTCGTCAAAAGGGAATTTCCCGGCGAAAAGACTCCGGACATGCAGGGCGTCGCGCTGAACCAGCGCCGTCCGCAATTCCGCGATGAACGGGTGCGACGGGCGATCGCCAACTGCTTCGATTTCGAATGGATGAAGCGCGCGCTGTTTTACGGCTCCTACGAGCGCGCGCAATCGAATTTCGAACGTTCGGACTACAAGGCCGAGGGCCTGCCCTCGCCAGGCGAATTGGCCCTACTGGAGCCATTGCGGGCCGAGTTGCCGCCGGAGGTCTTTGGCGAGGCGGTAACGCAGCCGCTCTCGGACGGTTCAGGTCATGACCGCAAGCTGCTGAGCGCGGCTTCGAAACTGCTTGCCGAAGCCGGCTGGAAACGCACGGGCAGTTTCGTCGTCAACGACAAGGGCGAGAGGCTGCGGGTGGAAATGCTGGCGGAGGACGATGGCATCGTTCGCATTTTCACTCCGTGGTCCGAGAACATGAAGGCGATCGGGATCGATGCTTCGATCCGGCAGGTCGATTCGGCGCAATATGAACAGCGGCAGAGTGATTTCGATTTCGACCTCAACGTCCTGCATTGGTCGATCGGAGCAACGCCCACGGTCGACAGCCTGGAAATGCTCTACGATTCCCGCATGGCGAACACACCGGGGCAGCGAAATTATCCGGGGACCGAAAGCAAGGCCATCGACGCGCTGATCGTGGCCGCCGGCAAGGCGCGCAGCCGAACAGAACTCGTCACCGCGCTCAGAGCGCTCGACCGGGTCTTGCGCGCGCGGCTAGACTGGATTCCAACATACTATCTGGCGAATCACCGCGTCGCCTATTGGGACATGTTCGGCTTTGTCGAGCAAAAGCCCGATTTCGGCTTTCCGGTCGAGACGCTGTGGTGGTTTGATAAGGGCAAGGCGGCAAAAATTGGCAAAGGTTAAAGTATCGGTCCGCAGAGGGCAGGAAGCCTGATGGGCGCCTATATACTGCGCCGCATCCTTTTGATGATCCCGACCCTGTTCGGCATCATGGCGATTTCCTTCGCCGTCATCCAGTTCGCGCCCGGCGGCCCGGTCGAGCAGGTGATCGCCAAGCTGACCAATCAGGGCGGCAGCGACCGCCTCGGAGGCGGCGGCGGCGATGCGGGCGGTTCCAATTTCGACGTCGCTGGCGACGTCAGCTCGAAATATCGCGGCGCGCAGGGGCTCGATCCGGAATTCATCAAGAAGCTGGAGAAGCAGTACGGCTTCGACAAGCCGCCGCTCGAGCGCTTCGGCATGATGCTGTGGAACTATATCCGGTTCGATTTCGGCAACAGCTACTTCCGCGACATCTCGGTGCTCGACCTGATCCTCGAGAAGATGCCGGTGTCGATTTCGATCGGGCTCTGGATCACGCTCTTGTCCTATCTGATTTCCATCCCGCTCGGTATCCGCAAGGCGGTGAAGGACGGCACGCCTTTCGACGTCTGGACCAGCGGCGTCGTCATCGTCGGCTATGCCATTCCGGGCTTCCTGTTCGGCATCATGCTGATGGTGCTGTTCGCCGGCGGATCCTTCTGGGACTGGTTCCCGTTGCGCGGCATCGTCTCGGACAATTGGGACCAGTTGTCCTGGCCAGGCAAGATCGCCGACTATTTCTGGCACATGACCCTGCCGCTGACGGCGCTGGTGCTGTCGGCCTTCGCCACGACGACGCTGCTCACCAAGAACTCGTTCCTGGAGGAAATCCGCAAGCAGTATGTGGTGACGGCGCGGGCCAAGGGCCTGTCGGAGCGACAGGTGCTCTACGGCCATGTCTTCCGCAATGCCATGCTGATCGTCATTGCCGGCTTCCCGGGCGCCTTCATCTCGGCCTTCTTCACCGGTTCGCTGCTGATCGAGAACATCTTCTCGCTCGATGGCCTCGGCCTGCTCGGCTTCCGCTCGGTGGTCGAGCGCGACTATCCGGTGGTGTTCGCCAATCTCTATATTTTCTCGCTTCTCGGCCTGTTCGTCGGATTGCTGTCCGACCTCATCTACACCTGGGTCGATCCGCGCATCGATTTCGAGCGGAGAGACGTCTGATGTCGGAGGCAAGCGTCACTGCCGGCGTGGTGCCGGAGCGGATGCCACGGCCGTTCCTGTCGCCGCTCAACAAGCGCCGCCTGCAGAATTTCAAGGCCAACCGGCGCGGCTACTGGTCGTTGTGGATTTTCCTCGTCCTGTTCGCGCTGTCGCTGTTTGCCGAATTCATCGCCAACGACAAGCCGATCATCGCGTCCTACAAGGGTGAAATCCTGTTTCCGGTGCTGGTCGCCTACCCCGAGGAAAAATTCGGCGGCTTCTATGCCGTCACCGATTATCGCGATCCGGTGATCCAGGACGAGATCAACGCCAATGGCTGGATGATCTGGCCGCCGATCCGCTATTCCTACCAGACCGTCAACAATGCCATTCCGGAAGCGGCACCCGCCAAGCCGTCCTGGCAGTATGACGCCGCGAAGCGCTGCAACCAGTATCCGCAAGGGGCCGCCGACCCCGCCTGCATCGTCGGCAACTGGAACTGGCTCGGCACCGACGACCAGGCGCGTGACGTCTTGGCGCGCGTCATCTACGGCTTCCGTATATCGGTGCTGTTCGGGCTGATCCTGACCGCCGGCTCGGCCCTGATCGGCGTCGGCGCCGGCGCCTTGCAGGGCTATTTCGGCGGCTGGACGGACCTGCTGTTCCAGCGCTTCATCGAAATCTGGTCGGCGATCCCGGTGCTTTACCTCTTGCTCATCGTCGCCGCCATCCTGCCACCGGGCTTTTTCATCCTGCTCGGGCTGATGCTGTTGTTCTCCTGGGTGGCGCTGGTCGGCGTCGTGCGGGCCGAGTTCCTGCGCGCCCGCAACTTCGAGTACGTCAACGCCGCGCGCGCGCTCGGCGTGCCCAACCGCACCATCATGTTCCGGCATCTGTTGCCCAATGCCATGGTGGCGACATTGACCTTCCTGCCCTTCCTGCTCTCTGGCTCGATCTCGACGCTGACCTCGCTCGACTATCTCGGCTTCGGCCTGCCGCCGGGGTCCGCCTCGCTCGGTGAGTTGCTGAAGCAGGCGCAGCGCAACCTCAATGCGCCGTGGCTCGGCATTTCCGGCTTCGTCGTCATCTCGCTGATGCTGTCGCTGCTGGTCTTTGTCGGCGAGGCGACGCGCGACGCCTTCGATCCGCGCAAGACGTTCAAATGAGCGAAGCGCCTCTGCTCAGCGTCCAGGACCTCAGCGTCGCCTTCGGCCAGGGCGGCGGCCAGTCTGTCGCTGTCGACCACATCTCCTTCGACATCGCCAAGGGCGAGACGATCGCGCTGGTCGGCGAGTCCGGCTCCGGCAAGTCGGTCTCGGCGCTGTCGGTGTTGAAACTCCTGCCCTACCCCAGTGCCAGCCACCCCTCGGGAAAGATCCAGTTCGAGGGCGCCGACCTGCTGGCGATGAGCGAGAAGCAATTGCGACAGGTGCGCGGCAACAAGATCACCATGATCTTCCAGGAGCCGATGACCTCGCTCAATCCGCTGCACACGATCGAGCAGCAGATCGTCGAGATCCTGAAGCTGCATCAGGGCATGGCCGACCGCGCGGCCAAGGCGCGCACGCTGGCGCTCCTCAACGAGGTCGGCATCCGCGATCCGCAGAAGCGGCTCGACGCCTATCCGCACCAGCTGTCCGGCGGCCAGCGCCAGCGCGTCATGATCGCCATGGCTCTGGCCAACGAACCGGAACTGCTGATCGCCGACGAGCCGACGACGGCGCTCGACGTCACCGTGCAGGCGCAGATCCTCGAACTGCTGGCGGGCCTCAAAAGCCGCAAAGGCATGTCGATGCTGTTCATCACCCACGATCTCGGCATCGTGCGCAAGATCGCCGACCGGGTTTGCGTCATGACCAAGGGCAAGATCGTCGAGACCGGACCGACCAAGGACATCTTCGCCAATCCGCAGCACCCCTATACGCGCCACCTGCTGGCAGCCGAGCCGAAGGGCAAGCCGCCGGCCGCCAACGCCGACGCCAAGCCGGTGATGACCGGAAAGGACATCAAGGTCTGGTTCCCGATCAAGCAGGGCTTCTTCCGCCGCACGGTCGACCATGTGAAGGCGGTCGACGGCATCGATGTCACCGTGCGCGCCGGCCAGACGCTGGGCGTGGTCGGCGAATCCGGTTCCGGCAAGACGACGCTCGGCCTGGCCCTGGCGCGCATGATCTCGTCGACGGGAACCATCCGGTTCAACGGCCGCGACATCAACCAGCTCACCTTCAACGCCATGCGGCCGCTCAGGCGCGAATTGCAGATCGTGTTCCAGGACCCGTTCGGTTCGCTCAGCCCGCGCATGTCGATCGCCGAGATCATCGAGGAAGGGCTGAAGATCCACGAGCCGAAACTGTCGCCCGATGAACGCGACGACAAGGTTGCGGACGTGCTGAAGGAGGTCGGCCTCGATCCGGCGACCCGCAACCGCTATCCGCACGAGTTTTCCGGCGGCCAGCGCCAGCGTGTCGCGATCGCGCGCGCCATGGTGCTCAACCCGCGCTTCGTCATGCTGGACGAGCCGACATCGGCGCTCGACATGAGCGTGCAGGCGCAGGTCGTCGACCTCCTGCGCAATCTGCAGGCCAAGCATGACCTCGCCTATCTCTTCATCAGCCATGACCTCAAGGTCATCCGGGCGCTTGCCAACGATGTCATCGTCATGCGCAACGGCCAGATCGTCGAAGCCGGCCCCTCCCAGCAGATTTTTGAAAATCCGCAAACCGACTATACTCGGGCGCTGATCTCGGCCGCCTTCAAGATAGAGACGGCGCCGGTCGGCATCGTCAGCCAGTAATTTGCGTAAAGAGGGACTAGACGAATCGCGATGGAAAAAGGCCGCATCCTGCTTGCCGTCACCGGCTTTCATCCGCAGCGCTGGCGCGAGTTGCTGTCGGCCGAGCGCGAGGTAGTGCTGGAGCCGGATGGCGCCAAGGATCCGTCGATCACCTATGCGGTGGTGTGGAAGCAGAAGCCCAATTTGTTGTCTTCGCTGCCCAATCTGCGCGCCATCTTCTCCATCGGCGCCGGCGTCGACCATATTTTCGCCGATCCAGGCCTGCCCGACGTGCCGATCGTCAAGGTCGTCGCCGACAATCTTACGCAATACATGACCGAATATGTCGTCTGGCGGGTGCTCGATCATCATCGCCAGGGCCTGCTCTACCGGCAGCAGCAGCAAAAGAAGATCTGGCACGAGCCGCCGCAGCGGCCAGCCGGCGACATCTCCGTCGGCATTATGGGGCTCGGCAATCTCGGCCGTGCTGCGGCCTCGGTGCTGCTGTCGCTCGGCTTCGCGGTCAATGGCTGGTCGCGCACCGAGCGGCCGATGCAAGGGGTGGCGACCTATTCCGGCGAGGCCGGGTTGATCCCCTTCCTCAAGGCAACAGATATCCTTGTCGTGCTTTTGCCGCTGACGCCGGACACGCAAGGCATCATCAATTACGGCGTGCTGAAGGAATTGCGCAAGCGCAACGGCCTCGGCGGCTCGGTGCTGATCAACGCCGGACGCGGCCGCCTGCAGAAGGATGCCGACATCGTGCGGGCGCTGGACGACGGCACGCTGAAGGAGGCGAGCCTCGATGTGTTCGAGGTCGAACCGCTGCCGAAGACCAGCCCGCTGTGGAACCATCCGAAGGTGTTCGTGACTCCGCACGCCGCGGCGACCTCCGATCCCATGCATCTGGTGCCGACCATGCTGCGCCAGATGGACGCCTTCGAGCGCGGCGAGAAGCTCGAGAATCTGGTGGATCGCAAGGCGGGATATTAGCCAGGCGTCCTATATAGCCAGGTCCCATTGCCTGAAGCACTGCTTGATTGCTCCCATCGAGGACAGCTGGAGCTTCGGCAGGTCGAGTTCCTCGAACATCGCCTGGTATCTTCCGCGGTTTTTCGGCGTGGTCACGGCAATATGGTGGATCATGTCCCATTTGACGCTGTCGCGTCCGCCCTCCAGGGCTCCGCGTCTGTTCTTCTCAAACCAGCTTCGCCTGAAATAACGCAGCAGGCTTGCCGGCGTGGAGATATCCAGCAGGATCACTCCCGTCGCCCGCCGAAAACGTTGCGGCATGCAGATCGAGTAATTTCCGTCCATCACCCAGCGCTCGCCGGCGATCGCGGCGTCATGCATGGCGATGAATTCGCTCTTTGGACGCGCCTCCCAGTCTGTGTTGGGCAGATGATGAAGCAGATCGAGGTGAACGGGCTCAAGGCCACGCTTGCGGGCAATCGCGACGGCCAGGGTCGACTTGCCGCTGTTGGACGGCCCCAGAATGCAGATGCGGTCGCCTAGGTCCGAGAGTTTCATTGATCGCCCCCATGCGGACGCGAGCATGCTGCCGGCGATCGCTCTCGTCGGCTGCTGCTTCTATCTTCAGGCAGGCAGGGCGAACTTCTTCTTCTGATTGTCCGGCTTGCCGCAGTCGCGGCGCTCGATCGACCGGTTCATGGCATCGATCTCGCCTGACGCCTTGTCACTGTCGCGCTTGGCCTTGGAGCGCATGTCGGGCGTGAACGGACCGAAACCCATGGCGGGATTGGAGAAGGTCGGCTTCGCGGTCACCGGAAGGTTGTATTGCTGCGCCAGGCCATTGCGCTGCGCCAGCAACTGGTCGCACGGCACGGTATCGTATTGCAGGGAGGATTCTACGTTGGCGTCCTGCCGCTCGGACATCGAGTTGCCGACGCAGCCGGCCGTTGCCAGGCAGGATGCCAAGATCATCATGTTCCAGCGCATCCGATATGCTCCTCCTGATATCCCGCACTGATGCGACCAGATCGCAAATATCAGTCGCGCACGCAAATCGGACTTTTTCGCAGCAGCGGGATGGTGTTCATGCACGCTTCAAACGGCGTGAGGCTTCCACGCCACAACGCCCAGCCCTTTGACGGGCTCGCGGCGATCCTGCCGGATGGTGGTTGGCTCCAGCGCCAGGATCGCAAGCCCGTTGGCTTCGAGTGTCCGCCTGACATAGGGTTGCGAATGAGCGTAGCGCCGCGAGGGCTGCAGCGCGAAGTCGCCGTCGTCTGCAAGGGTCTCGACGGAAAAGGCAAACAGGCCGCCTTCGGCGAGCAGGCCGGCAACGGTGCCCATCGGACCGTCGAGCGCGCCGATGTAGATCAAGACATCGGCCGATGTCACCAGATCGGGCTTTTCGCCTGAATGAGAGAATCCCTGCAGATCGGCTTTCGTCAGCGTGTCGTAGATGCCTTTCGCCTGCGCCTTCTTCAGCATCCTGGCCGAGATATCGACCCCTTCCAGCCGGTCGACGATCGGCCTCAGCCTCTCGCCCATCAGCCCGGTTCCGCAGCCCAGGTCGAGCGCCAGGCGGAAGCGGCCCGGCCTTGCCTTGCGAATCATCTGCTCGAGGAATTCGGGGAGCCGGTAGTCGAGCTTGCCGACCAGCATCTCCTCGAATGTCTCGGCATAGTGGTCGAACAGCGCCTCGACAAAGGCGCTGGGCGGCGCGGCGGCAACCGGAGCCTTGCCGATCAGCTGCAGTTTGAGGGCGGCGCCCTGGCGATCGGCCGCATCAAGTTTCAGCGACATCGCCCAGGCCTGCGCCGCCAGGTCGAGCCTGCCCGATGCCTCGTGCATCTCGCCGAGGCGGAACCAGCCCATTGCCCATTGCGGCGCCAGTTCCAATGCGCCGAGCAGCAGCTCGGCCGCCGCCGTGGGATCGCCGGAGGCAAAGAGCATCTCGGCATAGTCGGCACGGCGATCGGCGTTCAAATCGCCGGACGATGTCTGAAGCGGTTTCATGATGATGTTTCCGCCGGCGGATGGCAGCCGGGCCGCCATCTCTGTAGAGCAAAGCTGGCCTGAGAGTCAGCAGTCTCCGACAGACGGCTTCCCGCAGCGGAATTATATCCTATCTTGGGGACCATGCGCGCCGCCGACCTGCTTCATCCCCGGCCCGAGGGCCTTTACTGCCCGCCGGGCGATTTCTTCATCGACCCAGTGCGGCCGGTGGGCCGCGCGCTGATCACGCACGGCCATTCCGACCATGCACGCTCCGGCCACCGCTCGGTGCTGGCGACGCAGCAGACGCTCGACATTATGGGTCTGCGCTACGGCGAGGACTTTGCCGGAACGACGCAAGCCGCGCGGGTCGGCGAGACGATCGCGCTGAACGGCATCAGCGTCAGCTTCCATCCGGCCGGCCATGTGCTGGGTTCGGCGCAGATATCGGTCGAGCATCAGGGCACGCGCATCGTCGCCTCCGGCGATTACAAACGACAAAGGGATGCGACCTGCGTGCCGTTCGAGCCGATCCGTTGCGACGTGTTCATCACCGAAGCGACCTTCGGCCTGCCGGTGTTTCGCCATCCGCCGGACACGGGGGAGATCGCCCGCCTGTTGAAATCGGCAGCGCAGTTTCCCGAACGCTCGCATCTGGTCGGCGCCTATGCGCTGGGCAAGGCGCAGCGGGTGATGCGGCTGTTGCGCGATGCCGGCTATGACAAGCCGCTCTACATCCATGGCGCGCTGGCCAGGCTCAGCGAATACTATCAGAGCCAGGGCATCGACCTGGGTATCCTCGAGCCGGCAACGGTCGAAGACGGCAAGGACGACTTCACTGGCGCCATCGTCGTCGGCCCGCCATCGGCCTTCGCCGATCGCTGGGCGCGGCGCTTTCCGGATCCGATCTCGTGCTTCGCGTCGGGCTGGATGCGGATCCGCCAGCGCGCCAAGCAAGGTGGCGTCGAACTGCCGCTGATCATCTCGGACCATGCCGATTGGGACGAGCTCACGGCCACCATCAAGGAGACCGGCGCCGAGGAGATCTGGGTGACGCATGGCCGCGAGGAAGCGCTGGTTCGCTGGTGCGAGCTCGAAAGCATCGCCGCCCGGCCGCTGCATCTGGTGGGCTATGAGGACGAGGGCGATTGATGCAGTATTGCTCGTCAATCACCACCTCCGAGCACTGTGGCGCCCCCCTCTGGCCTGCCGGCCATCTCCCCCACGAGGGGGGAGATCGGACGTCGCGTCGGCGTTCGCCAATCTCCATCGTTGCCGAAGATGAGCCGGCGCCGAAGCTGCCAAGCTCCCCCCTTGTGGGGGAGATGTCCGGCAGGACAGAGGGGGGCGCCGTAGAGCGCAAACCTCCATCAATGGCGTGGTTCATACCATCATGAACCGCTTCGCCGAACTCCTCGACCGCCTGGTGCTGACGCCGTCGCGCAACGGCAAGCTGACGCTGCTGGTCGACTATTTCCGAACTGTCGAGGACCCGGATCGCGGGCTGGCGCTGGCGGCCATCACCGGGGACCTTACTATAGCCGCGGTCAAGCCGGCGATGCTGCGCATGCTGGTCACCGAACGCATGGACCCTGTGCTGTTCGGCTACTCTTACGACTATGTCGGCGATCTCGCCGAAACGGTGTCGCTGGTCTGGCCACAGACGCCGGGCAAGATCCCCAACCGCGAGCCGACGCTTGGCGAGGTCGTGGCCAAACTACAGGCGGCAAGCCGCTCGGACGGACCGAAAGTGCTGGCCGGCTTGCTCGACAGCGCCGGCATCTCGGCGCGCTTTGCCATCATCAAGCTGGTCACCGGCGGCCTGCGCATCGGCGTCTCGGCGCGTCTCGCCAAACAGGCGCTGGCGGATTTCGGCAAGGTCGACGTCGCCGAGATCGAGGAGCTATGGCACGGGCTGTCGCCGCCCTATATGGCGCTGTTCGCCTGGCTGGAAGGCAAGGCCGAAAAACCCCGCAACACGGCGATGGCTTTGTTCCGTCCGGTGATGCTGTCCAATCCGGTCGGCGACGGCGATCTCGAAAAACTCGATCCGGCGGACTACGCGGCCGAATGGAAATGGGACGGCATCCGCGTCCAGGCGGTGGCGGAAGGCGGCATCCACCGGCTCTATTCGCGCACCGGCGACGATATCTCGGGCGCCTTTCCCGACCTAGCCGACGCCATGCATTTTTCCGCCACGCTCGATGGCGAATTGCTGGTCGGCGACCCGCGAGAGGCGACGGGAACCTTCTCGGATTTGCAGCAGCGGCTGAACCGCAAGACGGTGACGCCGAAGATGCAGCAGCAATATCCGGCTTTCATGCGCTGTTACGACCTGCTTCAGCTCGGCGACGAAGACCTTCGCGCATTGCCGTTCCGCGAACGGCGTGGCCGCCTCGAAGCCCTCATGAAAGCGCTTGACCCCAGCCGTTTCGATCTGTCGCCCTTCGTCGACTTCGCGGATTGGCAGGCGCTGGAGAACCTGCGCCGCGCGCCGCCGCACCCGATCATCGAGGGCGTGATGCTGAAACGCTGGGATTCGCCCTATATCGCCGGCCGGCCGAAAGGCCCGTGGTTCAAGTGGAAGCGCGATCCGCACACGGTGGACGCGGTGCTGATGTATGCCCAGCGCGGCCATGGCAAGCGCTCGAGTTTCTACTCCGACTACACGTTCGGCGTCTGGTCCGGAGCCGAGGGCGAGGAGGAATTGGTGCCGGTCGGCAAGGCCTATTTCGGCTTCACCGACGAGGAGCTGAAGCAGATCGACAAATATGTCCGGGACAACACGGTCGAGCGTTTCGGCCCAGTGCGTTCGGTGCGGGCGGACCGTGACAACGGCCTGGTGCTGGAAGTCGCCTTCGAGGGGCTCAACCGCTCGACCCGACACAAATCCGGCGTCGCCATGCGCTTTCCCCGCATTTCACGGCTGCGCTGGGACAAGCCGGCCAACGAGGCCGACCGCATCGAGACGCTGCAGGCGCTGCTCGACCGCTAAGCCTTACGGCTCGATCGAGACGCGGATCTCGTAGATGTCGACCGCCTTGCCCTGCTTGTCGAAATCGGAATTGACGGCGATGGTTCCGGCCGAGCCCGGATGCTTGTTGGGGAACTGCACGTCGAACAGATATTCGTTGCGCTGCTGGCCGACCGCGTAGCGCTTGCGGCCGCAATCGCCGAGCTCGCCGAAATTGCAGTCGACGGAAATCTGCGTGTCCTTGCCGTCCTCGGCACGCGCGATGATGTCGAATACGGCGTGCTTGCCGGCGAGCTTCTCCAGCACGCCCTGCCCGACATCGAAAGCGATCGCCGAACCGGAGGGGCCGGACTGGATGCGCAGGAACGGACCGGTATCGTCCTTCATCACCGAGGCCTTGGCGTCCGAAGGGGCTGCGACATGCGTCGGGTCGGCCGGCGAGAACACATTGATCCAGGTGCGCGACTGGTCCGCGGCGCCGGGCTTGGCCGGCGCGTTGGCGCCGTCGGCCGGGGTGAAATCGTCACCCTCGACGGTTGGCGGCGCCTCGGGCGGCGCCGTGTCGAGCTGCGCCGCTGTCTTGAACACGCCGGTCTGCATGGCGAAGAACACGCCGATGCCGATCGCCGCAAGCAGGGTGACGATGAAGAAAATGGCGGTCAACGGCAGGCGGCGCCCGCGAATGCGCCGCTCATCGCGATCGGGCGCCACTTCCGTCGCGGTACCTGAAGCGGCGGGAGCGGACATGTCGATGGCTGGCGCGCCAGGAAGCGTCGCGTCCGGCATGATGTCGGGAACGACCGGCAACACGCGCGATCGCGGCGCATCGGAAGCGGGCTGCGCGGGGCCGTCGACGGTGACGGCGGGCGATGGCGCCTTGTCGCCGATCTCGATGGCGGGCGCCCCGGTGGCCGCGGGTTCGGCCGCCGGGTCGTCGACCTCCAGGCCGACATCCGGCACGGCCGGCAGGAACTCGGATTCGATTTCGGTGATCGTCGCCTGGATCGCCTTGCGGCGCTTGATGGCGACTTCCACGGTCACCCCGGGATTGGCCTGGAGCGCACGGTCAAGCGCGGCAAAGGCCGACCGATAGACCTTCTCGCGGAACGCGCGGTCCTCGGCATTGCCCTTCTCCAAGGCGTTCCGGATCGCTTTTTCGATCGCGTCCAAGCGGGATCCCTCTGCAAATTGCCCAAACTTCCGTGATGGTTAGCCGTAGGCGACCAATCAATCAACGGGCGGGCGGCCGCATTCTGCCTCGACGGGCCGTCCAAAGTCCATCTCGGCGATATTCCGGCAAACAAAATCGGAACATGCCGGCAATTCTCGCGCGCGGGGAGGTGCGAACCTGGTTTCGGTGGCGGCAGGCGCTCTTGCATGATTTGCCAAGTGGCATCTTGAATTCGCGGCCGGTTGAGTCTATCACCCAGCCCATCGTGGAGGCCCTGGCCTCCCGGGCCGCTTTAGCTCAGTTGGTAGAGCACATCATTCGTAATGATGGGGTCAGGTGTTCGAGTCACCTAAGCGGCACCAGTTCCCTTCCTATCCTCCATGTGCCGCAATCGGTACTCGATCACGGCCTGTGCGGTGGATCGCGCAATGGCTCCCCATATGCGCCATTGTCGAGACTCAGCTTTGGTGGGAAACTCGCGGGCCTCAGCATGGGAGGTCGAAAATGCCCAACACTTTCAAGACCGGAGACGTCGTCAAGCTGAAGTCTGGAGGGCCGAAGATGACGGTCAGCGACGGTGCCGCTTCCGGCATGTATCTGTGCCACTGGTTCAACCGCGAGGGCGATGTCTGGATCCCGCAGCATGCGGGTTTCAAACCGGACCAGCTGGTGGCCGCCGACCCGTCGGCATAGCTCCTGCCCGTTCGCCAAGGGCGGTGGCTAAACCGGCGTGCATTCGGATGACGCCGGATGGGGTGTCATGGCTGCTGCTTTTGCTGCCAGAGCTGAGGCGGCATCGCCGAATCGGATGATCGGCACAGGCGACCGACGGATTTCCGTGGTCGTGGCGTTTAACGGTTGAAGCGTGACCGCGGCATGGACCGTGGCCGACGCGCCAACAGGAGACGCCGAAGCATGATAAGCTGTTCGATCCTTGCCGCCGCCTTGAGCCTGCTGACCGTTGCGGCCCTCGCCCAGACGGCGACCCAGCCCCCCTGGCGCCACGCCGCCAGCCGCGGCCCCGGCCGCGCCAAGGGCCAAGTCCGAGATCACGGTGGCCAAGTTCCAGAAGCGGCGGGAGAAGGCGATCATGGCCGCCGACACGGATGGCGACGGCAAGATCAGCCTGCTGGAGTGGGAGGCTTTTCAGGCCAAGCGCAACATCAAGGGCGATGCGGCCAAATCCTTCGCGCGCATCGATTCGAACCATGATGGCTTCATCGATCGTGCCGAGGTCGATGCGTTCTTCGCCCAGCGCTTTGCCAAGCTCGACAAGAATGGCGACGGCGTTCTGACGGCCGACGAGATGCCAGGCCACAAATCCGCTCCCAAGCCGGAGCAATGACCAAGAGGCCATGACACGTGATGGAAATCGGGAGTGCGCCAGCCGATGAGCGCCGATCCGGACGAGGAGTTGGTTCGCCGGGTCGGTGCCGGCGACCCGGCGGCCGTGCAGACGCTCGTCGCGCGCAAATTGCCGCGCATCCTTTCGCTCGCCGTGCGCATGCTGGGCGATGCGGCGGAGGCCGAGGATGTCGCACAGGAGACCTTCGTGCGCATCTGGCGCCACGCCTCGAGCTGGCGGCGCGGCAATGCACGCTTCGACAGCTGGATCCATCGGGTGACGCTCAACCTCTGCTACGACCGGCTGCGCCGGCGCCGGGAACTGGTGACCGACGATTTGCCGGACATGGTCGACCCTGCCCCGCTTCCCGACGCCCGCGAAGAGCCGCAGGGGATCGAGCAGGCCTTGCAGGCGATCGCGCCACGCCAGCGCGAGGCGATCATCCTGGTCTATTATCAGGAGATGTCCAACATCGAGGCGGCCGCGACCCTGGAGATCAGCGTCGATGCGCTGGAGAGCCTGCTTTCGCGCGGCCGGCGGGCCTTGCAGATGATCCTGGCCAGGGATGGCGTCCATGACTGAGAAGACCGCGACCATGAATGGCGGACATTCACCGCGCTTTATGGACGTCCGGCGGGGGCCGGCCGGCCTCGTTTCCAACCCGCGTGGGCACGCGGCACCAAGGGGCAAGGGGAAGACAGATGGCTGAAGACATCGAGGACGGACCGGCAATGGACGCTAGGCGTTTCGCGGCGCTCGCCGAAGCCTATGGCGGCGATCTGCGGCGCTGGCCACAAGCGGAGCGCGACGCCGCCACCGCCTTTGCCTCAAGCGAGACAGGCCAGGCCATCTCGCGACGGGCCGATACGCTTGACGCCGTGCTCGACAGTTATCGCGTCCCGCACCCCGGCAAGGCGCTGCACGATACGATCCTGCGGACCGCCGACCGGTACATCGTCCGGCGGCGGCATCAGCGCTTCTGGTGGCTGGGGCTGGGGCTGGCCGGCATAGGGCTGGCCGGCGCCATTGCCGGACTGGCCCTGGTGACCGTCGTCACGCCCGAAGTTCAGCCCGACCATTATGTGCTCGACGCCAATGCGACGGCGTTCGGCGATGCCGGACCCGACACGATCGAGGAAGACCTATGAGCACCGGCCGCAATCTCCTCATCGCATCGGTGGTGCTGAACGTCTTCCTGGCCGGCGCGCTTGCCGGCGGGGCCGTCTGGATAAAACGCGGCAAGCCGGCCCAGGGCTATTCGCTGGAGGCGGCAGGCGGCCGGCTTCCCGACCAGCAACGCACGCTGTTCCGCAAGGCGCTGCGCGAAGTCCGCCAAGAGTCGCGCGAAATCATTCGCGACGGCCAGCAGGCCAGGCGCGATGCGGCGGATCTGCTGCGGCAGCCCGTCCTCGACACGGCGGCCCTGGCCGCCGCCCTGGAGCGAGCCCGCAATGCCGACGTCACCGTGCGCACGCGGCTGGAGCAGCGCATCATCGAGTTCGCGGCGGCAGGCTCCGCCGAGGATCGCAGCCTGCTGGCGGAAGGGCTCTCAAGGCGCGCCGGGCCGCAGCCGTCGACACCGCCAAAAAAATCGCCGTGACGACCGACGGAAAATGCCGATGGCGCCCGTTTAACGAGATGAAGGGCAGGATCTGCCGGGCCATCTGGCGCCGACAGGTTTCAACCTCGGACAACTTCGGAGCATGGTCATGAACTATCTGACAAAATACGCGGCCACCGCCGCTCTCGCGATGACCGGAACGGTGGCTACGGTCGCGGCATCCTCGGCGATGCCACTGGCGCCGGTTGCCGCCCCGGCGCTGGTCGAGCACGTCGCCTGGGGTTGCGGACCTGGCTGGCATCCCAATCCCTGGGGGCGCTGCGTCCCCAATCGCGTGGTCGTCTACCCCGGTTACCATTATTGGCATCGCCCGGTCTTCTATGGGTGGCATCCGCACCGTCACTGGCACCGCTGGCATCGCTGGTAGGGGCTTCGGGGGCCGACAACTTCGTCGGCCCCACGACCTCAGTTGAACAGGCACGAAACGGCTCGAACGGGCTTCCGGCGCCGTGCGCGGGAAGCCCCAGCAATGGAGAGCTGACTTGGATATCCCGGCCTCCAATTCCCCGCCAGATCCAGTGCTCGTCGCTTTCAACCGCTTCGGGCTCGGGGCAAGGCCCGGCGACCGCGACAGGGTGGCCCACGACCCGCGGGGCTATCTGAAGGCGGAACTGCGGCAGCCCGACATCGCCCTGATCCCGCTCGACGATCCGGCCTATGCGAGCCTGCCGGGCAGCACGCCGGCCATCCAGGCCAGCATGGCGGCAAACTTCCAACGCAAGCTCGACCGCGAGCACATGGCCGCAGCCACGGCGCAGCCCGCAATGGCGAGCACCCAGGCCACGCCGGAACCGGTTGCGCCTGCCCAACCTGTTCCGCCGCCCGCGCCACCGGGCAAACCCGCGCCGCCAATCGAGGCCACGCTGTTTCGCGCCGAAGCCCAGGCGCGCCTCGACAAGGCTTTTGGCGCCGAGGCCGGCTTCGTCGAACGCCTGGTGTATTTCTGGTCGAACCATTTCTGCGTCTCCGTGGCGAAGGACAACATCGTGCGGGCGAGCGCCGGCGCCTTCGAGCGGGAAGCCATCCGCCCCTTCGTGCTCGGCCGCTTCGCCGACATGCTGATGGCGGTGGAGCGGCATCCGGCGATGCTGTTCTATCTCGACAACCAGCAGTCGATCGGCCCGGACTCCCGCGCCGGCAAGAACCGCCGGCGCGGCCTCAACGAGAACCTCGCCCGCGAGATCATGGAACTGCACACGCTGGGCGTCGGCAGCGGCTATACCCAGGCCGACGTCACCAGCTTCGCGCGCATCCTGACCGGCTGGACGATGGCGGGGCGCAAAGGCCGGCTGGGCGAGCCCGGCAGTTCCGTCTTCAACGCCAATGCACATGAGCCGGGCGATGCGGTGCTGCTGGGCAAGACCTATCCGGCCGGCGGCATGGGTCAGGCCGAGGCGGCGCTCAACGACATCGCCCGCCATCCGGCGACGGCGCAGCACATCGCCACGGAACTTGCCCGACATTTCATAGCCGACGATCCGCCGCCCGCGGCTGTCGCGCGCCTCGCCAAGGTTTTCGCCAAGAGCGACGGCAATCTCCGGGCATTGGCGGCGACCCTCATCGACATGCCGGAGGCCTGGTCGGCGCCTCTGGCCAAGATGCGCTCGCCTTTCGACTATATCGCCGCCATCCGCCGGGCGGCCGGTCCGGGTCCGGCGAACGATCCCGGCCAGTCGCTCAATTGGCTCAATGCGCTGGGCGAGCCGCTCTGGCAACCGCCGGGGCCGAACGGTTTTTCCGACCAGGCGGACAGCTGGACCTCGGCCGAAGGCATGAAGATCCGCCTCGACATCGCCTGGCAGGCGGCCCGCCAGGTCAAGGATATCGGCAATCCCAACGACATGCTCGACGCCGTCATCGGTCCCTCCGCCTCGCCGGAAACGCGGCAAGCGGTCGCCCGCGCCGAGTCCAAGCAACAGGGCCTGGCGCTGCTCTTGATGGCGCCCGAATTCCAGAGACGCTAGCGCGAGCGACAGGTCCGGCGCCGACATGGAGACCAAGTCATGAGCCTGCTGTGTGAAACCCCTCACCCTTCCCGCCGCGCCGTGCTGATGACCGGCGGCGCGCTATTTGCCTGGGCCTATCTGCCTCGTTTCGCCCGCGCCGCCGACAATCGCGACCCGCGCCTGATCGTCATCGTGCTGCGCGGCGCGCTCGACGGCCTGTCGGCGGTCGGTCCGATCGGCGATCCCGACTATGCCGGCCTGCATGGCGACATCGCTTTGTCGCTCGCCGGCCCGCACGCGGCATTGCCGCTCGATGGTTTCTTCGCGGTCAATCCGGCGATGCCGGTCTTTGCGCGGCTGTTCAAGGACAAGCAGGCGGCGGTGGTGCATGCGGCTGCGACCGGCTATCGCGAACGCTCGCATTTCGACGGCCAGGACGTGCTGGAAAGCGGTTTCGCCGGGCCGGGCCACGTCGCCACCGGATGGCTCAACCGGGCGCTGGAGAGCCTGCCGGCGGGCGACCGCGTGGCGACGCTTGGCGGGCTGGCCGTCGGACCATCGACGCCGCTGGTGATCCGCGGCGCGGCTCCCGTGCTCGGCTGGGCGCCGCAATCGATGCCGGCGCCAGCCAGCGACCTCGCGGCGCGGGTTCTCGACCTCTACCAGCATCGCGACCTGGTCCTGGCGATGGCGCTGCAAAACGGCCTCGATGCCGACCGCATGGCGCTCGACGACCGGCCCGGCGGCAACGCGATTAAGCCGAAGGATGGGGCGATGAAGCCGAAGGGTGGCCTCGGCAGCGCCGCCGGCATGCGGCAGGCCGCGCAAGGTGCGGCAAGGCTGATCGCGGCCGATGACGGGCCGCGTGTTGCGGCGCTTGTCTTCGACGGCTGGGATACGCATGTCAACGAAGGCGGCGCCACGGGCCGGCTCGCCACCTTGCTCGGCAGCCTCGACGGCGCCTTCGAGGAATTCGAAAAGGGTCTCGGCGAGCGCTGGAAGGACACGGCGATCGTTGCCGTCACCGAATTCGGGCGCACGGCGCGGATCAATGGGACGGTCGGAACCGATCATGGCACCGGCACGGTGGTGCTGCTCGCCGGCGGCGCGATCAAGGGCGGCCGCGTCATCGCGGACTGGCCGGGATTGAAGCCGGCGCAACTCTACCAGCAACGCGACCTCGCCCCGACCAGCGATGTCAGGGCGGTGTTGAAAGGCCTGCTCGCCGACCAGTTCGGCCTGTCCGCAGCCGTGCTCGGCGACAAGGTGTTTCCCGAGTCGGCGGGGGTGAAGCCGATGCGGGATCTCATCGCTTGAAGAAGCACGATGGCGTCACGACCGCCATCCTTGGGGAAGCGCCCACCCCGCTTCGCAGCCACCGCCGTGTCGATCCGCTCCGTGATCACCAGCGATGGTGCCAATGATGTATCGGTCGGATTATCAAGCGGCGGCGGCACTGGGCTTGGCCATGGGCAGCGCCTGCGAGCTGACACTCGACAGCATCAATGCGCCTGCGGCGACGGCAATCGGCAGAATGTATCTGCGAGCATGATCGAGTCCTCCAAGCGACGCCGCGACTTTCAGCGCGGCGTCGTCGAGCGTCGAGCATGTCGCCTCGGTCAGGCGGCCTCGACCTTGGCGGCCGGCGCCTCCTGCCCCCGCACCAGTTTGGTTACGCCGGCGAAGTCGAGCTTGCCGGAGCCGAGCACCGGCACTTTCGGGACGACGCGCACTTCGGCGGGCACCATCAGGTCCATGGCGCCATTGGCCTTGGCGAAGGCCAGGAACTCGGCACGTGTGGCGCCGGGAGCCTCGGTGATGAGAATGAGCTTCTCGCCCTTGCGCGCATCCGGCACGGAAGCGACCGCCGACAACGAGCCTTTCCACAATTCACCCGCCAGCGCCTCGACGGCGGCAAGGGAAATCATCTCGCCGCCGATCTTGGCGAAACGCTTGGCGCGGCCGCGAATGGTGATGAAGCCGCCCTCGTCGACCGAGACGACATCGCCGGTGTCATGCCAGCCGTCGACCAGCGGTTCCAGCACACCCGGCTTCTCGGCGCGCAGATAGCCCGACATGACATTTGGGCCGCGCACGTAGAGACGCCCGCCTTCATCCACGCCGGGTACCGGATCCAGGCGGTATTCCATGCCGGGCATGATTTTGCCGACGCTGCCGGACCTGTTGTACATCGGCGTGTTGATGGCGATCACCGGCGCCGCTTCGGTCACGCCGTAGCCCTCGAGGATACGCACCCCGAACTTCTCCATGTAGGTCATGCGCGTCGCTGCCTTGACCGGTTCCGCGCCGGCAAAACAATAGCGTATCGAGCGGAAGTCGTAGGGGTGCGCTGTGCGGGCATAGCCGCTGAGGAACGTATCGGTGCCGAAGATGATCGTCGCGTTGGAGGCGTAGATCAGTTCCGGAACGATGCGGTAGTGCAGCGGCGATGGGTAGAAATAGACCGGCACGCCCGAGATCAACGGCAGCACCGTGCCGGCCGTCATGCCGAAGGAATGGAAGATCGGCAAAACGTTGAACACCTTGTCGCCCGAGTGGAAGTCGATGCGCGAGGCCGCCTGCGCGGCATTGGCCAGGATGTTGCGATGGGTGAGCACGACGCCCTTCGGCGTGCCTTCCGAGCCTGAGGTGAACAGGATTACCGCCGGGTCGTCAGGCTTGCGCGGCGCGCGCGGTGTCGACTTGCGCAACAGGCCAAGCAGCTTGTCCTTGAGACCGATGGTTGCACGCAGATCGTCGAGCCAGACGATGTCAACCGACCGGCCGATCTCCTCGACCACCGCGCCAAGCTTGGCCTGTTCGACAAACGCGCGGGACGTGAGCACGGTCTTTACCTCAGCGGCCTTGCAGGCGGAAAGGATGTTGGCGGCACCGGCGGTGAAGTTGATCATCGCCGGCACCTTGCCGGACGACATCACGCCGAGCAGCGTGGCGCACGAGCCGTTGGCGTTGGGCAGCATGATGCCGAGCGTCTGCTGATCGGCATAAAGGTTCTGGAATTTCTCGCCGAGCACGGCGGCCGCGGTCAGCAGCTTGCCATAGCTCAGCGAGCCGGTGACCGGATCCTGCACGGCGAGCCGTTTCATGCCGCGTTCATTCGCCGTCAGGATGATCTTTTCCAGCACCGTCCTGTCGATGTCCTGGGTGCGGAAGACGAGATCCGACATGACCTGGTAGAGTGCAGACCCCGCCGCGGCGCGGCGCTTGCGGCCTTTCAGCTCCGGCGGCACTTGCAGCTTGACCGGCTCCAGTATGGTCACCTTGACCTTCGGGAGCAGACGGCGGCGCACATGCTGCGACGTCAGCCGGGAGAACGGGCTTTTCTCCAGCCCGTCGATGCGGATCGGCACGACCATCGAGCCGGTCTTGTCCGCCACCATGGCGGCGCCATCATAGACCTTCATCAGCCCGCCGGTGACGGTGATGCGGCCTTCGGGGAAAATGACCAGCGGATCGCCGCCCTGCACGATCTTGATCAGCGTGCGGGTCGACATCGGCTTGGCCGGATTGAGCGGCAAGGCACGGGCGAGCTTCATGAACGGCTTCATCCACCAGGCCTGGGCTATGGCGTAGTCGATGGCGAAGACCGGCTCCTCGTCGGTCAGCGTCAGCGCCAGCGGACCGTCGAGGAAGCTCACATGGTTGAGCGCCAGGATCGGCGCCGTGCCGGCCGCCTTGAGGTTCTCCATGCCCTCGACCTCCAGGCGCAGGAAGGCGCGGAACAGGATGGAGACGAAATCGCGGAAGGCGTTGGTCGGCAGGAATTTCAGCATCAGCCAGGCGGCGACGGCATTGGCCGCGGCGAGGCCGAACAGGATGCCGCCGGTCGAGACTTTCGTCTGGATCGCGGCGACGAGGATGCCGCCGACGGTCATGAAGCCGGCATTGACGATGCTGACCGCGGCGACGACACGGGCGCGGCGCGCCTCGGGCGACCAGGCCTGCACGGCGGCGAAGGTCGGCACCACGAGGAAGGCGCTGGCGATGGCCATGCCGGCGAGGTCGATCGCCACACGGATGGTGTCTGGCCCGGCAAAGAACAGGGCAAGAGTTTGCGCCTTCGGCGAAGGCTGCATGCTCCAGATGGTCCAGGCCAAATGCAGGCCAAACAGCGCCAGCAGCGCCGTGCCGACCGGTGCGGGCAGAAGCACGATACGCCCCTGCGACATCCATGCGGCAATCGCCGAGCCGATGGCGATCGAGACGGCGAACACAGCGAGATAGACGGTGACGGCGATCTCGTTGCCGCCGAGCGAATCCTTGATCAAGGTCGGCAGGATCGAAAGCACGATGGCGCCGATCAGCCAGAACCATGAGGTCATCAGGCCGGCGCGCCAGATCCGCGTGTCGGTCCGCAGCTCGCTGACCTGGCGCCAGGTCGAGCGAAAGATGTTCCTGTCGATGACGAGGTCAGGTGCCGCGGAACCCGTGGGCGGAATATAGCGGCTGACGAACCAGCAGCCGACGGCCAGGGCCATCATGATCGGTCCAAACACCGTGACGCCGATGCCATCGGCCGACACGACGCCGCCGGCGATGGTGCCGCCGAGGATGGCGGCAAACGTGGCCGACTCGATCCAGGCGTTGGCCTTAGGCAGTTCCTTGCGCTCGAGGTGATCGGGCAGGATGCCGTATTTGATCGGCCCGAACAGCGCCGAGATGATGCCGAACATCAGCAGCGCCGTCATCAGCACGGGAATAGACGACAGCGCGATGCCGACGACGGAGACACCCGCGGCGGCGATCTCGGCGAATTTCAGCCGGCGCGCGATCAGCGCCTTGTCGAAGCGGTCGGCGATCTCGCCGCCAAGCGCCGACAACAACAGGAAGGGCGCCATGAAGACGGCGCCAGCCAAAGTGACCAGCGAGGCCGCCTGGTCGGCTGCCAGCGTGAAGAGGATCAGGAACACGAGCGTGTTCTTGAGGAAATTGTCGTTGAAGGCGGACAGGAACTGCGTCCAGAACAGAGGCGCAAAGCGCCGGGACAACATCAGATGCGTGTTCATGGCGATTTCCACTTGGCGGAACCCTACGGCTATTCGCCGGAGGCCCTGCGGGTTGCAGGCGCTATTTCAAGCTCAGTGATAGTCATGAGCTGGTTAAACTTCCTTACAGTGCCCGATGTCCATATCGCGGCTTTCGGTTCGCCAGAAATGAACATCGTTCATAAGCGCACCTTATCACATCTTGAACATTGTTCAAGCGAAAAATGAACGTCGTTCATTGCGCCTGGAAACGGAACCCGGAACCGGTGATGCCTCTGGTATCTCAGGGTTAGGGCGCCGAGATTGCCGGACCTGGCCCGAGCGTCGCCACTGTCTTCAGCGCGCCGTCGAGCATGTCGCCGTTTTCGTCCTTCAGCGCCGCCTCGCGCAGGCGGCGGATCCAGTCGGCGGCATCGTCGCGGCCCTTGAGCATGGCAAGCGCCGACAGCACGCGGTCGAATTTGGACTGGGCGCGAACATGGGTGTCGCTGTAGCCCTTGATCAGCCGGCGGCAGTTGAGGATTTCGACGGCCAGCGCATAGTCCTGGGGCACATGGGCGAGCGCCAGCGCGTACCAGCGATCGAGATGCGCGGTCTCGACCTTGTGCCTCAGCAGGCCGCGGCGCCAGCGGCGCAGGCCGCCGATAAACCAGAGTGCCGCAAAGCCGGCAAAGCTGTCGGTGCGGATGCGGCGGCCATGGTTGATGCGGCGGTCGAGGAAGGCGGCAAGCTTCGGCCGGCTCTCGATATAGCTGCCCAGCCCCGCCGGCATCGTGCCGCAGAACTCCTCGATGCGCGGATGAAAATATTCGGTGACCTGCAGGATCGAACCTTCCTTGACGCCGACTTCCTTGCGCACGCGCCTGTCACGGGTCGACCGTGTTTTCAGGTCGGCGACACGGATCATGTCGTCATAGCACAGCGCGTTGGCGAGGTGCTTGGCGGCGGCGATGGACAGCGCATGGGCATGGTCGGCGCGATCCACCGCGACGGCCTTGTCCAGCCGGTCAAGATACTCGCCGCCATAGGCGATGTCCTGATAGTCGACGACCTTCCTCAGGCCCCGCAACGCCATGTCACGCACCGCCACGGGCATCAGGTCGATGCGGGCAGCGAGCGCCTGCCAGCCCTGCAGCAGGTTTTGCGGGCCGCTCACGCGCCCTGCGCCCAATGCGGATTCGACAATGGCCGGCCCTGCCGGCCTCGGCGCCGGTGCCGCCGTGCCGCGCGCCCGGTCATAGGCGGCGCCAAAGGCGGCGAGGCTGGCCTTGACGCCGCGGCCGCCGGCACTGACCGCCTGCTCGTAGCTTTCGCGCGTGAAGGGCAGTGCGTCCGAGCCCGCCAGCGCGCCAAGCAGGCTGGCCGAGATCATCGAACCATTGTCGGCGGCGATCTTTTCCATGTCGAAGGCGATGAAGCGCTTCGATGCGGATTCCGCCGTCGCATGCACCTTGGCAGATGAGGCCCGGCCGTCGCCCGGCTCGATCTTCTCCGATACCGCGGCGATGCGGTGCGAAGAGGCGATCAGCGTGGTGCGCTCCGGCGTGACGAAACCACGGATGATGGCACGGCCGGCTTCCATCAATTCGGCGGCGACCAATATGTCGACATCGCCTTGCGAGGGCGACAGCGCGAAGACCGGCAGCCGGCCGGTGTCCCGGGCCATTTCGACATAGTAGATGGTGGCGCCGGTGCGCTGCGCCACGCCGGCGACCGAGGTCGATTGCGCGACATAGCCATTGCGTTCGGCGACATCGGTGATCCAGTCGGCCAGCACGCCGCCGCCCTGGCCGCCGACCGCCAGCACAGCGAGCTTGATGACGCGCTGGTCGTCCTGGGTGCCGTCCTTGGCGCGGAATGGCGGGACAGCGTCAAGCATTGGCGAACGTCAGGCGCCGGCTTTCGCGGCGGCGCTGCAGAAGGCTGATCACCGCGCGACGCGCGGATTCCAGGAAACGGTCCCAGCGGCTCGGATTGTGGACTACATCGGCGCGGTAGAAGGACGGGCAGAGTACGGCGGCATCGGCGACCTCGCCGCAATTGCCGCAGCCGACGCAGTTCTGGTCGATCGATGCCACCGGATCGTCGCGCAGCGGATCGTCGAGCGACTTCACCGACAGTGACGGGCAGCCCGACAACCGCATGCAGGCGTGGTCGCCGGTGCAGATGTCCTCGTCGACACCGAATTTCGGTTTGATCACGCGCTCGCCGCCCTTGATCGCCTTGTCGACCAGCGGCTTTTCGCGGCGCTGGCGGTTGAGCATGCATTCTGACGAGGCGACGATGACCTTCGGCCCCTTCTCCTCCGTCGTCAGCGCCTCGCGCAACGTGTCCTGCATCTTGCCGACATCGTAGGTGCGGTCGACATGGCGCAGCCATTTGACGCCCATGCCCTTCACCGCCTCGGTGATCGGATGTTTTGTCGACTTGGTCTTGTTGCCGGCGCGCGATGACAGGATGTCCTGCCCGCCGGTAGCGGCCGAATAGAAATTATCGACGATGACGATGACGCCGTCATTCTTGTTGAACACCGCATTGCCGATCGAGGAGGTCAGGCCGTTGTGCCAGAAGCCGCCATCGCCGACGAAGGAGATCGAGCGGCGCTTGGCATCGGGCGAATTGAACGCCGACGCCGAGGCCGGCCCCAGCCCATAGCCCATGGTGGTGGCGCCGAGCTCGAAGGGCGGCATGATTGAGAACAGATGGCAGCCGATATCGGAGGCGATGTGGTGCTTGCCGAGTTCCTGCTCGACCAGCTTGGTCGCGGCGAAGATCGGCCGCTCCGGGCAGCCGATACAGAAGCCCGGCGGACGGCCCGGCACCACATTGATCAGGTCCGCGGTGTCGACGCCGTCGCCGACCTTGTTGGGCGCGCGCACTTCACCGGGCAGCAGATGCGGCGCCTCGGCGCGCAGAAAGGCGCCGATGCCGTCGAGCATGACCTGGCCGGTGTATTCGCCGGCCATCGGCAGATATTCCTTGCCGACCAGCCTGGAGCCACGCCCGGCCTTGTGCAGCATCGCCGCGAAGGCCTGCTCGATGTAATTGGGCTGGCCCTCCTCGACGACCAGCACCGCCTGCTTGCCCTCGCAGAAGGACAGGAACTCGTCGTCGATCAAGGGATAGACGGCGTTGAGCACGTAGAGCGGCACGTCCGTCTCGCCATAGGTGTCGGCAAGGCCGAGACGCTGCAAGGCGCGGATGACGGAATTGTACATGCCGCCCTGCATGACGATACCGACCGAGCCGTGGTCCGAACCGAAGAATTCGTTGATCTTGCGGCTCTTTATGAAATCGACGGCGGCCGGCCAGCGCTTCGCCACCTTCTCCTTCTCATGCAGGAAGGAGGCGGGCGGAAGCACGATGCGGCCGGTGTCGCGGCGCGGTGCTTCGAGAGCATCGGCGACCGTCATCGGCGGCCGCTTGTTGTCCTTGGCGGTGAAATGGCCGTGAACGTGGCAGCAGCGGATGCGCACTTGCAGCATGACCGGCGTGTTGGAGGATTCCGACAGCTCGAAGCCGTCCTCCACCGCCTTGACGATCGACGGCAGGTTGGGGCGTGGATCGAGCAGCCAGACCTGGCTCTTCATGGCAAAGGCATGGCTGCGCTCCTGCATGATCGAGGAGCCCTCGCCATAGTCCTCGCCAACGATGATCAGCGCGCCGCCGGTGACGCCGCCGGAGGCAAGATTGGCGAGCGCATCGGAGGCGACATTGGTACCGACGGTCGATTTGAAGGTCGCGGCACCGCGGATGGGATAATGCACGGAGGCGGCGAGCATGGCGGTGGCGGTGGCTTCCGAGGCGCTCGCCTCGAAATGCACGCCGAGTTCGCCCAGAATGTCCTGCGCGTCGGCCAGCACATCCATCAGGTGGCTGATCGGCGCGCCCTGGTAGCCGCCGACATAGCCGACGCCGCATTGCAGCAGCGCCTTGGTGATGGCGAGGATGCCCTCGCCGGCAAACTCCTCTCCGGCGCCGAGCCTGAGTTTTTCAACTTCCTTGGCGAAAGACCGTTCGGCCATCTCTGCCTCCTTCCGTTGCCGCCGAGAACCGGCGGCGCGTACGTCTAGATGTCGTGCTTGCGAATGTTCTTGAGCATCTTCAAAAGCGTGGCGATGAGTGCCGCATATTCAGCGTCGTCGATATCGTCGAACATCGCCTCGAACGCGTCATGCATGGCCGGCCAGGCGCGAGTGAACTCGGCGCGGCCCTCATCGGTCAGGAAGACATGGCGGATGCGGCTGTCGGTGACGCCCTGTTCGCGCCGCACGAAACCTTGCCCCTCCAGCGTGTCCAGCGTGCGGCTCAAGGTCGACTGCTCGATCACCGTATAGACCGAGAGGTCGTTGACGGTGACGCCATCGGTGACCGACAGCACGGCCAGCGTGCGCACCTGCGGAATGGTCAGGCCCTGCTTGCGGAAATCATCGCGCAAGGTGGCGTTGTAGCGGCCCATGATGCGGTTCATCAGATAGGGCGCGAATTGCTGCAGGCCGATCTGCCCGAGCGTCGAAATGCGCTGGCGCTTTTCCGCCACCTTCTGTTCCATCACAGCCTCCTCGCCAGGAGAAAGCCGGAACCGCCGCCGAGACCCGCGCCGGGGTGGGTCGAGGCGCCGATATGATAAAGCCCCTTTATGCCGGTCTGGTGGTTGCGGCTGGTCTTGAACGGCCGCCACAGGAATGACTGGTCGATGGTCGAGGATCCGCCATAGGGATCGCCGCCGACCAGATTGATGTTCATCGCTTCAAGGTCGGTCGGCGAATAGGCTCGGCGCGCAATCACGCTGTCCTTGAAGCCATCGATGTGGCTGGCGAGGATCGCTCCAGCGCGGTCGGCATAGGCCTCGCGCAATGCGTCGGTCCATTGCCCATCAGCCGGGGCCTCCAGCTTACCGGCGGCATCGCCTTTGATGTGGCGCGGCGCCTCTGGCAGTTGCAGCCAGAGGATCGCCTTGCCTTGCGGACAGCGCGACGGGTCGAGCGCGTGCGGCTGGCCGACGCAGATGGTCGGCACTTCCGGCAGCATGCCGCGCACCGCCTCGTTGCAGGCTTTCGACACGCCATCCAGGCCCGGCGTCAGATGCAACAACGCCACCTTGTCCAGTCCTCCGCCGCGCCATGCCGGCGGCTTGTCGAGGGCGTAGTGGATCTGGAAGTTGCCTTTGCCGTAGCGGTATTTCCGCGTTGCCTCGATGTCGGCTTTGGGCGCCTCGCTGCCTAGCAGCCGGCCATAAAGCTGCGTCGGCGTCACCGAGCAGATGATGCTCTTCTTCGCATGGACCGTTTCGCCCGAGGCCAGCCGCACACCGGTGGCGCGACCACCAGCCAGGATGATGGAGGCGACGTCCGCTTCGGTGGAGATGACGCCGCCGCGCTCGATGATCAATGCCTCGAAGGCCGACAGCAGGTTCCTTGCCCCGCCCTTGACGATCGGGGCGCCCGCGGCTTCGAGCGCGAAGGCGATCACCTTGGCGATCTGGCCGGAGAAGGCATCTTCCGGCCCGAGCCCGGCATGCAGCACCCAGGGCGCCCAAAGCGCGCGGATGGTTTCGGACTGGTAGGTGCTTTCCAGCCAGCCGCGTGCCGGCGCCAGAGCGTCGCCGAGAAAGGCGGCAAGGCCGCGCGGGCCGCGCCGCCAGGCATCGCCGGCCAAAAGCTTGGCCGTCGGATAGGACCACAGGCTGCCGCCGAGCAGGCCGAACAGCAGGCCGGCATTGCGTTCGATGCCACCGACATCGTCGGCGTGGCGGTCGCCATCACCCGCCGCGATCGCATTGAGTGCGGCGACGTTGGCGGCGCGGTCGGTGCTGAGCACCGCGTGGCTGCCGTCCGGCCGCAGCACGCCGGTCGGCGTGGCCGTGTGGCAGAACTCCAGCCCGTGCCGGGCGAGGTCGCCGCCCAATGCCGCAAAGGCCGGCGAGGTGATGAACAGCACGAAGGTCGTCGCCATCACATCGTGTATGAAGCCGGGCGCGGTGATCTCCTCGGTGCGCATGCAGCCGCCGATGCGGTCGTTGCGTTCGAGGACGAGCACCTTGGCGCCCTTGCCGCCAAGCATCGCCGCGCAGACCAGCGCGTTGATGCCGCTGCCGACGATGATGTGATCGGGCGCTTTCATTGGGGAGTACCCTTGGATGACGGGAGGCCAATCGGGCTAAGCCGCGTTCCTTCGCGCCCCCCTCTGGACAGAGGGGGGCGCCGTAGAACGCTGACGTCACAAGACGGTCTTCCCCACTTCGTCATCGAAGTTTTGCCCTCGACCATGATCTTCTCCCGAAGACCGCCACCTCGCCTATTGCCCCGAGACCAGCGCCAGCGCGCGGATCGGGCTGCCAGTGCCGTGCTCGATCTTGAGCGGCGCCGCGATCAGGATGGCGCCCTTCGGCGGCAGCTGGTCGAGGTTGCACAGGCTGGCGAGGCCGTAGCGGTTGGCCTTGTGCATCAGCGTGTGCGCCGGGAATGGCGGCTCCATGCCGCCCGCCTTGCCGGCGTCGGTTCCGATCGTCTCCGAGCCCCAGCCCTTGATGTCCTTGGCTATCAGATACTGGATGGCTTCGGCCGTCGGGCCGGGCGTATGCGGGCCGGTCTCGTTGGCGTTGAGGAACTCGGCTTCCGAACCGTTGCGCTTGTACCAGTCGGTGCGCATCACCACCCACTCGCCGGCGTTGATGGCGCCGTGCTTGGCTTCCCACGCCTTGATGTGGTCGACGGTGAGCAGGAAATCGTGGTCGGCGGCGGCTTCCTTGGAGCAGTCGATGACATTGACCGGGCCGACAAAGTTCTGCGCCGGAATGGTATCGGTGGCGCCGTCCGGATAGTCCTTGCCGGTGATCCAATGCTGCGGCGCATCGAAATGCGTGCCGGAATGCTCGCCGAGCTTCAGCCAGTTCCACGCCCACCAAGGGCCGTTCTTGTCATAGCGGGAAATCGAATGGATCTCGACCTTGGGCGTGTCGACGGCGAGTTCCGGCGGCAGCTTGATCAGCGGCGTGTCCGGTCCGAGCTGCGCCGACAGGTCGACCACCTTGATGGCCCCTGAAAGCAGCCGGCCGGCGACTTCGCCGAGGAGTTTTTGCGTATCCATGTTTGTGTTCCCTCTTTTGTGGTGATGATCGAGGCTCGTCTCGGCCCTTAATATCCTACTAGACGAAAACATATGCATCTGCAATTATCTTTAAGCATAAAGGAAATGGGAACGGGGCGTGAGCGAGTTCGACGCGATCTTTGTCGGGGCGGGCCACAACAGTCTGGCATGCGCCGCGCATCTGGCGCTCAAAGGCTGGAAAACCGGGATTTTCGAGCGCAGCGCAACAATCGGCGGCGCCGTCCAGACCCGCGAATTCACCCTTCCCGGCTTCCGCCATGATTTCGGCGCGATGAATCTGAGCCTGTTTGCCGGCTCTGCCTTCCACCGGAAATATGCAAATGAATTGAAGGCGCAGGGCCTGGAATTCGCTCCGGTCGCCGACTGTTTCGCCAGCGCCTTTCCGAACGGACGCTGGTTCGGCGTCAGCAACGATCTGGAAAAGACCGCCACGCGCATGGCCGCTTTCTCCACCGCCGATGCCGCGACATGGCGCGGGCTTGTTGCCGCCTTCCCGGCCGAGGCCGAACATCTGTTCCGGCTGCTGGGCTCGCCGATGAGCGCCCGCGCGCTGGCCGGCTCAGCGTGGAAGCTGTGGCGCAAGAAGGGCATATCCGGCGCGCTCGACACGGGAAGGCTGTTGCTGTCGTCACCCCGCGCGTGGCTGGAGGAGACTTTCGAGTCGCCTTATGTGCGGGCGACGCTCGCCACCTGGGGCATGCATCTCGACTTCGCCCCCGACATCGCCGGCGGTGCGGTGTTCCCCTATCTGGAATCGATGGCCAACCAGAGCTTCGGCATGGTGCTGGGCAAGGGCGGCGCCGACACCATCATCCGGGCGCTGGCCGGCATGGTGACGTCCGCCGGCGGCAAGATCGTCACCGGCGCGGAAGTGGCCGAGATCACCGTTTCCGCCGGCAAGGCGACCGGGGTGCGGCTTGTTTCCGGTGAGACCCATACAGCCACCAAGGCCGTCATCGCCGGCGTCGCGCCAAAGGCGCTGACCGGCACGCTGCTGCCGGGGGGGTCCGGCAATGCCGGCTTCGACACGGCGATGAGAAAATTTCGGTATGCGCCGGGTACGATGATGATCCACCTGGCGCTGGACGACCTGCCGGACTGGCGCGCCGGGTCTGAGTTACGGCAGTTCGCCTATGTGCATCTGTCGCCCTCGCTCGACGCCATGTCGCGCACCTATCAGCAGGCAATGGCCGGCATGCTGCCGGACGAACCGGTGCTGGTCGTCGGCCAGCCGACCGCGATCGATCCCTCACGCGCGCCGCGGGGCAAGCATGTGCTGTGGGTGCAGGTGCGCATGCTGCCTGCAGAGATAACAGGCGATGCTGCCGGCAAGATTGCGCCCGCGCATTGGGATCAGGTCAAGGACGCCTATGGCGATCGCGTGCTCGACATCATCGAGACTTATGCGCCCGGCCTGCGCGCCAAAATCCTCGGCCGGTCCGTGTTCTCGCCCATCGACCTCGAGCGCGAGAACCCGAACCTGGTCGGTGGCGACCAGGTTTGCGGCAGCCACCATCTGGCGCAGAACTTCTTGTTCCGCCCGGCGCGCGGCTATGCCGGCTGGAACACGCCGGTCGGCAATCTGCATCTGACGGGAGCCGCGACATGGCCGGGTGCCGGGACCGGTGCGGCCTCGGGTCTCATGCTCGCGCAACAGCTTGGCGGGAGGTAGGCTCCGACGATTTTATCGAGGTGACGAGGGGCAAGGCGCTGCTGCCCACGAAGCCTGAACCAATGAACGGATAGCGCCGCGCAAAGACAATAACCAACAAGGGGAACGACCATGAAAATCAACAGACGCGAATTGCTGGGATACAGTGCCGCGGCACTCGGCATGGCCGCGGTTGGCCTGCCGAAAATAGCCAAGGCGGCGGCCGGCGAACTGACCATCGCATACAATGTCAACCTGCCGTCCTGGGATCCGACCACTGGGCCCTCGGCCGTCAACCCGACGATCCAGGGCCTCTACCAGTCGGTGTTCGACCAGTTTATCCCGCAGAAGCCCGACCTGTCCTTCGCCCCTGGCCTGCTCACGGAATGGGGCTGGAACGACGACCGCACCAAGGTGATGATGACGGTGCGCGAGGGCGTGAAATGGCATGACGGCTCACCCTTCACGCCCGAGGACGTTGTCTGGTCGCTGCAGCGCGCGGGCGACGAGAAGACCGGCAACCCGATCCAGTTCGTCTGGAAGAATGTCAGCAACTTCAAGATCGACGGCAACAAGATCACGGGCGACGTGGTGCAGTTCGACCCGGTCTATTTCAAATGGATGTCGTTCCTGACCGGCTACATCCTGCCGAAGGCCTATTACGAGAAGGTCGGCGCCGAAGGCTTCGAGAAAGCGCCGATCGGCACCGGCCCCTACATGGTGGAAAAGTTCGAGCGCAACGCCTTCCTGCGGCTGAAGGCCAATCCGAACTATTGGGGCGGCAAGCCGGCTTTCGAGAATGTGACGATCAAGTTCGTCACCGACGCGGCGAGCCGCGTCGCCGAGATCGAATCCGGCTCCTCGCAGGTGACGCTCGAAATCCCCTACGAGGAATATGACCGCCTGATCGCCAAGGACGGACTTGCCGGCTCGATCAAGAATGTTTCCGACATCGGCATGATCTTCTTCAACGACATCGAGGCGATGCTGGACAAGAACGTGCGCCAAGCAGCCGTGATGGCGGTGGACAAGGAGCTTCTGGTCAAGCGGCTGCTGCGCGGCTACGGCCAGCCGATCGCCACGCTGGAGACGCCGGAATACACGGCCTACGATGCGTCGATCAAGGTCGAGCACAATCCGGAAAAGGCCAAGGAGTTGCTTGCAGCCTCCGGCTATTCGCCGGAAAAGCCGGTCAAGTTCACCATCCAGACGACCAAGGGCTTCAAGCCCAAGGATTATGAGATGATCCAGGCGATCGTCGGCATGTGGCGCAAGGTCGGCATCGAAGCGACGATCGAAGTCTACGAGATCGCCAAGCACTACGAACTGCGCGCCGCCGACAAGCTGGCGCCGGCGGCCTTCTACAATTGGGGCAACGCCATCGGCGACCCGACGACCTCGACCGGCTTTGCCATGTACGGGCCGAGCCCGCACTCGGTGTGGGACAGCCAGGACCTGATCGACATGATCAACCCGCTGTGGGGCGAGAAGGACGAGGCCAAGCGCATCGCCGGCTGGAAGGCGGTCGACAAATACATCGCCGAGCAGGCCTATGTGCTGCCGCTTATGCAGTATGCGCAGCCGATCGTGCATGCCAAGGGCGTCAAGGTGGTGCAGCATGTCTCCGGCGCGTTGCTGCCGGCACTGATGACCCCGGCCTGAGACTGACGACAAGGCACGCTGTTCCAAGACAGCGTGCAACTTACGCAGGCCCCCTCATCTGGCCCTTCGGGCCACCTTCTCCCCTCGGGGAGCAGGTGGCCGCCAAGCGGCCGGATGAGAGGGCGTTTCGCTTAACCGATCACTGAGACAGGCCGGGCTTCAGCCAGCATGCTCCTGCAAAGATTCCTGATCCGTCTTCTGACGATGCTGATCACGCTGTTCGGCGTGGCCATCGTCGTTTTCGTCGTGATCCGCGTCGCGCCCGGCGATCCGATCGCCATGATGCTGCCGCCCGGCGCGACGGATGACGACATCGCCCGCCTGCGCGCGCTCTACCGGCTCGACAAGACCATCGTGCAGCAATTCTTCATCTGGTTGTCCGGCGTTGTCCGGGGCGATTTCGGCACCTCGATTTCGCTGCGGCAGGACGTGCTCGGCCTCGTCTTCAACCGGCTGCCGGCGACGCTGGAACTGGCCATCGTCGCGCTGATCATGGCGGTGGCGATCGGCGGTACGACGGCGGTCCTCGGCGCCAGAGAACGCGGCACGGCGGTGGAGGCAGGCATCGACATCGCCAGCGGGGCGGCACTTTCCATTCCCGATTTCCTGTGGGGCCTGGTGCTGATCCTGTTGTTCGGCGTGCTGGTGCCGATCTTCGACATTTCCGGCCGTGTGTCGCCGCAGCTCGACCTGCCCTTCGCCACCCAGTTCTATTTCTTCGAGAGCCTGCTGCGGCTGCGCTTCGACCTGACCTGGGACCTGTTGAAGCACATGCTGATGCCGGCGGTGGCGCTGGCGCTGCCGCTGGCGGCGATCATCTCGCAACTGCTGAAACAGTCGCTGAAGGAAGTGCTCGACCTCGACTATGTCGTGCTGGCGCGGGTCAAGGGTTTTTCCGAGACGCAGGTCATCCTGCGAGAGGCGCTGAAGAACGCCGCCCTGCCGACGCTGACCCTGGTCGGCGTGCAGTTCACCTTCCTGATCGGCGGCACCGTCATCGTCGAGCGGCTGTTTTCCTATGAAGGCCTCGGCAACATGGCGATCGATGCCGTCATCAACCGCGACCTGCCGCTGATCCAGGGCATCGTGCTGGTCTTCGCGCTGCTGTTCGTGCTGATCAATCTCGTGGTCGACATGATGTATGCCCTGCTCAACCCGAGGCTGCGCCATGGATGAGGCCCGCACATCAAGACGCGGACCGAGCCCCAGGCTGTGGCTCGCCGGCGGCTGGCTGCTGCTGGCTCTGCTGGCGGCGATCTTCGCGCCGCTGGTGGCGCCGCAGGATCCACTGGCGCAGGATCTGATGCTGGAGCGGCTGCCGCCCTTCTGGCTTGATGGCGCCGAGCCCGGCTATTGGCTGGGCACCGACAGCCTCGGCCGCGATCTGTTGTCCCGGCTGATCTTCGGCGGCCGTATCGCCTTCATCGTCGCTTTCGCGGCGGCCATCGCCGCCTGCCTCGTCGGCTCGACGCTCGGGCTGATCGCAGGCTATTTCGGCGGCTGGGCCGACCGCATCATTTCGCGCGTCGTCGATATCTGGATGGCGTTTCCGCCGGTGCTGTTCGCCATCCTCTTGGTCGCTGTGCTCGGCACCGGCCTCAGCTCCGTCATCCTGGCGATCGCCATCATCGACTGGACGCGCTTCTGCCGGGTGATCCGCGCCGAGGCGATGGGCCAGTCGCGCATGGACTATGTCGAGAATGCCCGCATCGCCGGCTATGGCCGCATCGGCATCATGCTGCGCGAAGTGCTGCCCAATGTGGTGCCGTCGATCGTGGCGCTTTTGTCGCTGGAGATGGGCATCGCCGTCATCGTCGAGGCGATCCTGTCCTTCGTCAATCTGTCGATCTCGACCGACGATCCGACCTGGGGCAGCATCATCGCCGAGGGCCGGCTGTCGATCCATCAGGCCTGGTGGGTGCTGGTGTTTCCGCTGATCACGCTGATCCTCACCGTGCTGTCGTTCAGCCAGTTCGGCGAAGCGCTGAAGGCCCGTTTCGACCCGGTGCTGCGATGAGCGCCTGTCTCGACATCGCCAATCTCAGCGCCGTGCTGCCGAACGGCCAGCGCGTGCTGCGCTCGGTGTCGCTTGCCGTGCAACCCGGCGAGGTGCGCGCACTGGTCGGCGAGAGCGGCGCCGGCAAGACGATGATCGGCAAGGCGGTGCTCGGCGTGTTGCCGTCGAGCGTGCGGCTCGTCGAAGGCGACATGCTGCTCGAGGGCGAAGACCTCGGCAGGCTTCAGCCCAAGGCACGGCGCACGCTGATCGGCGCCCGCACCGCGCTGATCCCGCAGGATCCGCTGACCGCGCTCAACCCGTCGCGCCGCATCGGTCCGCAGATGACCGACCGGCTGGTGCGCATTCTCGGCTGGAGCGGCGAGAAGGCCGATCGGCGCACCCGGCAGTTGCTGGACGAGGTGCAGATCCGCGATCCCGAGCGCGTGCTGAAAAGCTATCCGCACGAGCTGTCCGGCGGCATGCGCCAGCGCGTGCTGATCGCGGCCGCCTTCGCCGCCGAACCCCGGCTGATCGTCGCCGACGAGCCGACGACGGCGCTCGACGTCACCGTGCAGAAGCAGATCCTGCGCCTGATCGCCGCGTTGCAGCGCGAGCACGGCACCGCGATCCTGTTCGTCACCCACGATCTCGGCGTCGTCGCCAAGATCAGCCAGAAGGTCTCGGTGCTCTATGCCGGTAAGGTGGTGGAGGAAGCCGATACGGCAGCGCTCTTCGCCGCCCCTCAGCACGCCTATACGCGGGCGCTGATGGCGGCGACGCCGCGCTATACCGACCCTTTCGCCTCGCTGAAACCCGTGGACGGAGCGGTGCTGGCTGGGCTTGCCGCCGAGATCGCAGCAGCAGACCTGGCGTGGAGGCGGCCGCATGGTTGAGCCGCTGTTTTCCGTACGCGGGCTGAAGGTCGCCTTGCCCGACATGACGCGCAAGCCGCTGATCGGCCGTGCGCCTTTGGCCGAAATCCTGAAAGGGTTCGACTTCGACTTGCCGAAGGGCTCGGTGACCGGCATCGTCGGCGAATCCGGTTCCGGCAAGTCGACACTCGGTCGTGCCCTGGTGCGCCTGCTGGAGCCCAGCGCCGGCAGCATCGGCTTCGACGGCCGCGACATCACGCATCTGCCGGAAGCGGAGTTGCGGCCGTTGCGCCGCAATCTGCAGATGATCTTCCAGGATCCGATGTCGTCGCTCAATCCGCGCCGCACCATCGCCAGCATCATCGCCGCGCCGCTCAAGCAGAACGGGCTTGGCGACAATCTGAAGGCGCGCGTCGCCGAGGCGCTGCAGCGGGTCGGCCTGCCGCAGAGCTTTGCCGGCCGTTACCGCCACGAACTGTCTGGCGGCCAGCGCCAGCGCGTTGGCATTGCGCGCGCTCTGGCGCTGTCGCCGAAATTCGTGCTGGCCGACGAGATAGTCTCCGGCCTCGACGTGTCGACGCAGGCGCAGATCCTGACCCTGCTGGAGAAGCTCGCAGCCGACATGGGCCTGACCGTCGCCTTCATCAGCCACGACCTGTCGGTCATCCGGCGGCTGTGCCGGCAAGTCATCGTCATGCGCGAAGGCATGATCGTCGAAGCCAGCGCCACCGACGCCTTGTTCGACAATCCCAGGCAGGCCTACACGCGCGACCTCATCGGAGCCATTCCGCTGCCCGAAATCGACGCCGGCTGGCTGGACATTCCTGCCGCCGCCAAGGCCCCGACATGAATGCATACACATGCCGAAAAGCGGGGTTCGGACATGCGACCGCAAAGACCCAGGTCCCGCCAATGGAGAGGACTGACATGAAGACGATACTTCGAAATGCAACGCTTGCCGCCGCTGTCCTTGGCGGCGCCGGCATGGCCTCGGCCGATTCGATCCCCGGCATGCGCGGCCACGATCACACCGGCATCACCGTCCCCGACATGAAGCAGGCGGTCGACTTCTTCACCGAGGTGGTCGGCTGCAAGAAGGCAATGTCGTTCGGCCCGTTCGCCGATGACAAGGGTACCTTCATGCAGGACCTTCTGGGCGTCGATCCCAAGGCCGTCATCGAGCAGGTCACCATGGTGCGTTGCGGCTATGGCTCGAACATCGAGCTGTTCAAATACACCGCGCCCGACCAGAAGGATCTGACGCCGAAGAACAGCGACATTGGCGGCTTCCATATCGCCCTCTATGTCGACGACGTTGCCGCCGCCAAAGCCTATCTCGATGGCAAGGGCGTCAAGACACGCATGGGGCCCCTGCCGGTCAAGCAAGGGCCCGCCGCCGGCCAGACCATTCTCTATTTCCAGGCGCCCTGGGGATTGCAGCTGGAAGCGATCAGCTACCCCGACGGCATGGCCTATGAGAAGGGTGCCGAGACGGTGCTGTGGAGCCCGAAGAACCCGGAAAAGTGACCCTTGGCGCGCGCTTGCGGGGCGACACGCAAGCGCGCTGCCCGGTATCGGCATAATGATTTCGACATAAAACTTTAAGCTTGAAATATTTTGCCGCCGGCGCGATACTCACCAGGCAGCAAGCGAAGAGGAGATCGCACAGATGAAGGTTGCGGTTCTCGGCGGCGGTCCAGCCGGCCTCTACTTTGCCATATCGATGAAGCTCAGGGACGCCGCGCACGATGTGACGGTGTTCGAGCGCAACCGCGCCGACGACACGTTCGGCTGGGGCGTCGTGCTGTCGGCCGAAACGCTTGAG
Organism: Mesorhizobium sp. WSM4307; assembly: GCF_007003945.1. Classification (NCBI taxonomy): domain Bacteria; kingdom Pseudomonadati; phylum Pseudomonadota; class Alphaproteobacteria; order Hyphomicrobiales; family Phyllobacteriaceae; genus Mesorhizobium; species Mesorhizobium sp. WSM4307. The sequence goes on along the minus strand of NZ_VFTB01000005.1, from coordinate 321,058 downwards.
AACCTCGCCAAGAACGATCCGGTCAGCGCCGTCTGGATCAAGAAGCATTTTGCCTATTGGGACGACATTGCCGTCATTCATGACGGCGTGCGCACGGTCTCGTCAGGTCACGGTTTCTGCGGCATCGGCCGCAAGCGGTTGCTGATCCTTTTGCAGCGTCGCGCCCGCGAGCTCGGCGTCAAGCTGATGTTCGAGACCGATATCGCCGATCCCAAGCCTTACATGGAGTCTCATGATCTAGTCGTCGCCGCGGACGGGCTGAATTCCAGGGCGCGCAACACCTTCGTCGACATCTTCAAGCCGGACATCGACACCCGCAAATGCAAGTTCGTCTGGCTCGGCACCAACCAGAAATTCGACGACGCCTTCACCTTCATCTTCGAGAAGACCGAGCATGGCTGGGTGTGGGCGCATGCCTACCAGTTCGACAGTGAGACCGCGACCTTCATCGTCGAATGCAGCGAGCAGACCTGGGCTGCCTTCGGCTTCGGTGTGATGACGCAGCAGGAATCGATCGCGGTGTGCGAGCGCATCTTCGCCAGGCATCTCGGCGGCCACGCGTTGATGACCAATGCCAACCACATCAGGGGTTCGGCCTGGATCAATTTCCCGCGCGTGCTGTGCGAACGCTGGTCGTACAAGAACCTGGCGCTGATGGGCGACGCGGCGGCATCGGCGCATTTCTCGATCGGCTCCGGCACCAAGCTGGCGCTGGAAAGCGCGGTCGCGCTGGCCGAGTATGTGGAAACCGAGCCGGATCTCGATGCCGCGTTCCGCAAATATGAGGACGCACGGCGAACCGAGGTGCTTAAGCTGCAATCGGCGGCGCGCAATTCGCTCGAATGGTTCGAGGAGGTCGAGCGCTATCTTGGCCTCGATCCGGTGCAGTTCAACTATTCGCTGCTGACCCGCTCGCAGCGCATCAGCCACGAGAATTTGCGGCTGCGCGATGCCGAATGGCTGGGGGGTGCCGAAGAATGGTTCCAGCGCCAGGCGGGTGCCGGCGGCAACAGGCTGCGCCGGGCGCCGATGTTCGCGCCGTTCAAGCTGCGCGACATGAAGCTGCAGAACCGCGTCGTCGTCTCACCGATGGCGCAGTACAAGGCCGTCGACGGCTGCCCGACCGACTGGCATTTCACCCATTATGCCGAGCGCGCCAAGGGCGGCGCCGGACTCGTCTATATCGAGATGACCTGCGTCAGCCCGGAAGGCCGTATCACGCCCGGTTGTCCCGGCTTCTACGCGCCCGAGCACGAGGTGGCCTGGAAGCGGCTGCTGGACTTCGTCCACACAGAGACCGAGGCCAAGATCTGCGCCCAGATCGGCCATTCCGGCGCCAAGGGCTCAACCCGTGTCGGCTGGGAAGGCACCGACGTGCCCCTGGTGTCGGGCAACTGGCCTGTCATGGCGGCCTCGGCGATCGCGTGGTCGCCGCAGAACCAGGTGCCGAAGGCGATGGATCGCGCCGACATGGACAAGGTGCGCGACGAGTTCGTGGCCTCGGCCGAGATGGCCGACCGCTGCGGCTTCGACATGCTGGAGATCCATGCCGCGCACGGCTATCTCTTGTCGTCCTTCATCACCCCGGTCACCAACCGGCGCACCGACGCCTATGGCGGCGCGCTGGAAAATCGCATGCGCTATCCCCTGGAAATCTTCCACGCCGTGCGCGCCGCTTGGCCGGCGGAGAAGCCGATCTCGGTGCGCATTTCAGCCAATGACTGGGTCGGCATCGAAGGCGTCACACCCGCCGACGCAGTCGAGATCGCGCGGCTGCTGCATGAGGCCGGCGTCGACATCTGCGACGTGTCCGCCGGCCAGACCTCAACGGCGGCAAAACCCGTTTACGGCCGCATGTTCCAGACACCGTTCTCGGACCGCATCCGCAACGAGGTCGGCATGGCGACGATGGCGGTCGGCAACATCTACGAGCCGGACCATGTCAACTCGATCCTGATGGCCGGCCGCGCCGACCTGGTGGCGCTGGCACGGCCGCACCTTGCCGACCCGTACTGGACGCTGCACGCGGCGGTGACGCTCGGTGACCGCGGCGTGAAATGGCCGGATCCCTATCTGCCCGGACGCGACCAGATCTACCGGCTGGCCGAGCGCGATGCCGCCGCGGGGCTGAAAGTATGACGGCGGCACCAGCGATCTCCGGCAAGCATGCGCTGGTCACTGGCGGTGGCTCCGGTGTCGGCCGGGCCATCGCGCTGGCGTTGGCTGGTACCGGCATCGACGTGACCGTCTGCGGCCGGCGCGACGCCGAGCTTGCCAAAGTGGCCGGCGAAAGCGACCGTATCTTCGGCATCGCCGCCGATGTCACCAATGAGGTGTCGATGGCCTCGCTCTACCAGAGGGCGGAATCCGAGCGCGGGCCGTTCGACATCGTCATTGCCAATGCCGGCATGGCCGGCAGCACACCGGCGCACAAGACCACGCTCGCCGACTGGCAGAAGACGCTCGACGTCAACCTGACCGGCGCCTTCCTGACGGTGAAGCCGGCGCTGGCCGGCATGGCCGCGCGCAAGACAGGACGGATCGTGTTCATCGCCTCCACGGCCGGATTGAAAGGCTACGCCTATGTCGCGCCTTACGTGGCGGCCAAGCATGGCGTCGTCGGGCTGATGCGGGCGCTGGCGGCGGAGACCGCGAAATCCGGCGTCACCGTCAACGCTGTGTGCCCGGGCTTCGTCGAGACCGATATGCTGGAAGAATCCATCCACCGCATCGTTGAAAAGACCGGCCGCTCGGCTGGCGAGGCGCGGGCGAGCCTTGCCTCGACCAACCCGCAAGGCCGCTTCATCCAGCCGCAGGAAGTCGCCGCCGCCGTGCTGTGGCTGTGCGGCGAGGCAGCGTCATCGATCACCGGACAGGCAATTTCCATCTCAGGAGGCGAAACATGGTAGCCGGCCCCCTGCCCGCACCGTCGGGACCCGGCAAGGACCGTCTGCGTCTGTGGATCAGGCTGCTGCGCGCCTCGCGCACAATCGAGGCCGAACTGCGCGAGCGCCTGAAGAAAGAATTCGATACGACCCTGCCGCGCTTCGACGTGATGGCGGCCCTCTATCGCGTGCCTGAAGGCATGCTGATGAGCGACCTGTCGCGCTTCCTGCTGGTCTCCAACGGCAATGTCACCGGCATTGTCGACCGGCTGGTTTCCGAAGGACTGGTCGCTCGGGCCCGCCGCAATGGCGACCGCCGCACCTCCATGGTGCGGCTGACCGAGGAAGGCACCAAATCCTTTGCCACCATCGCCGCCGCCCATGAGGGCTGGATCGGCGAATTGCTGGGCAAGGTCAGCGAGGAGGATGCGCGCCGGCTGACCGGCATGCTGACCTCGTTCCGCAGCAACTGGGAGGGACGCGAATGACCGGGATGGCCGGGCTGAAGCCGAAGCATTTCCTGTGGGAGGTCGAAGGCAGGATCGCCAAGATCCGGCTCGACCGGCCGGAGCGCAAGAACCCGCTGACCTTCGACAGCTATGCCGAACTGCGCGACACCTTCCGCGACCTCGTCTATGCCGACGATGTCGACGCCGTGGTGTTCCTCTCCAATGGCGGCAATTTCTGCTCCGGCGGCGATGTCCACGACATTATCGGCCCGCTGGTCAAGATGGACATGAAGCAGCTCCTCGCCTTCACCCGCATGACCGGCGATTTCGTCAAGGCGATGCTGAACTGCGGCAAGCCGATCATCGCCGCCGTCGACGGCGTGGCGGTCGGCGCCGGCGCCATCATCGCCATGAGCTCCGACATCCGCATCGCCACACCGGAGGCCAAGACCGCCTTCCTGTTCACCCGCGTCGGCCTTGCCGGCTGCGACATGGGCGCCTGCGCGATCCTGCCGCGCATCATCGGCCAGGGCCGCGCCGCCGAACTGCTCTACACCGGCCGCACCATGACTGCCGCCGAGGGCGAGCGGTGGGGGTTCTACAACAGGCTGGTCGATGCGGCCTCGCTCGAGGCGGACGCACTCGACATGGCGGCGCGCATCGTCTCCGGCCCGACCTTCGCCCACGGCATCACCAAGACGCAGCTCAATCAGGAATGGTCGATGGGTCTCGACCAGGCGATCGAGGCGGAAGCGCAGGCACAAGCGATCTGCATGCAGACGCGCGATTTCGAGCGCGCCTACAAGGCGTTTGTGGCCAAGGAAAAGCCGGTGTTCGAGGGGAATTGAGATGTTTTCGTCGCTCAAGAAGGACTTGCCGGCGGGGCAGCGCCCCCCTCTGTCCTCCCGGACATCTCCCCCACTTGGGGGGAGATTGGCAGCTTGGGCGCCGGCTCCCGTCTTGCAACGCTGGCGATTGGCGAATGCGGCAATAATAGCCGATCTCCCCCCTTGTGGGGGAGATGTCCGGCAGGACAGAGGGGGGCGTCGTAGAGCGCAACGCTCCATGTACTGCGGAGGCCAACATGCCTGACCGTTCCTTCCTCAACTGGCCCTTTTTCGAGAACCGCCATCGTGAACTCGCCGAGAGCCTGGAAGCATGGTGCGCAAAACATCTCCCCGTCGATCACCACGACGTCGATGCCGCCTGCCGCGCGCTGGTGCAAAAACTTGGCCGCGACGGTTGGCTGAAGCCGACCGCTGTTGACACCGACAATCCCGGCCCGCTCGATGTCCGCATTTTGTGCATCACGCGCGAGACGCTTGCCCGCCATGACGGGCTTGCCGATTTCGCCTTCGCCATGCAGGGATTGGGCACCGGCGCGCTCAGCCTATTCGGCACGGCCGATCAGCAGCAATGGCTGGCGCAGACGCGGGCCGGCAAGGCGATCTCGGCCTTCGCCCTGTCGGAACCGCGCTCGGGCTCGGATGTCGCCAACACCGAAATGACGGCGACCCGCGACGGCGACAGCTATGTGCTCACCGGCGAGAAGACCTGGATCTCCAATGGCGGGATCGCCGATCTCTACATCGTCTTTGCCCGCACCGGCGAGGCGCCGGGCGCCAAGGGGCTTTCCGCCTTTATCGTGCCTGGCGACACTGCGGGCCTCGGCATCGCCGAGCGCCTCGAAGTGATCGCGCCGCATCCGCTGGCGCGGCTTTCCTTCGATCAGGTCCGTGTCCCCATCTCGGCCCTGATCGGCAAGCCAGGTGACGGCTTCCGCATCGCCATGTCGGTGCTCGACGTGTTCCGCTCGACCGTCGGTGCAGCAGCGCTCGGCTTTGCCCGCCGGGCGCTGGAAGAAAGCATCAGCAGAGTGGCCGAGCGCAAACTGTTCGGCGCACCGATGGCCGAATTGCAGATGGTACAGGGTCACATCGCCGACATGGCCCTCGACGTCGATGCGGCGGCGCTTCTGGTCTACCGCGCCGCCTGGACCAAGGACATGGGCGCGGCGCGGGTGACACGCGAGGCGGCGATGGCAAAACTGTTCGCCACCGACAAGGCGCAGGAGGTGATCGACAAAGCGGTGCAACTGCATGGCGGCGACGGCGTGCGCAAAGGCCACATCGTCGAAAGCCTGTATCGCGAGATCCGCGCGCTGCGCATCTACGAGGGTGCCTCCGACGTGCAGAAGGTGGTCATCGCGCGGCAAGTGATGGGCGCGGCCTGACGCGGGAAATTGACGGGCATTCGATTTTGAGACTTGGGTTTCAGGAATACCGGGAGGCTTCAAATGCATGAGATTCTGCAGCCGGAAGGCTGGGCCAAACCGGTCGGCTACGCCAATGGCGTCGCGGCGCGTGGGCGGCTCATCTTCGTCGGCGGACAGGTCGGCTGGAACGGTCAGTGCCAGTTCGAAACCGACGACTTTGTCGGCCAGGTGCGGCAGACGCTGCAAAACATCGTCGCTGTGCTGGCCGAGGCCGGTGCCGAGCCCCGGCACATCACCTCGATGACCTGGTATTTCACCGACAAGGCCGAGTACCTCGCCAACCTCAGGGGCCTCGGCGAAGCCTATCGCGAGGTGATCGGCCGACATTTCCCGGCGATGGCCGCCATGCAGGTGATGGCGCTGGTCGAGGACCGCGCCAAGGTGGAGATCCAGGCCACCGCTGTGATACCGGACGAACTCGTTCGTCCGGACTAAGTTACCCGCAGACCAGCCTTCCTCAAAATCGGCAGCACGTGGTCGCAGAAATAGGGCAGCTCCTGCGTGTAGTTGACGAAGGAGAGCGCGATGCCCTGATAGCCGTTCCCGGCAATGGCGGCCATGTCGGCGGCGATCGTTTCGGGTGTTCCGACCAGTGGATAGGTGCCGGCCCCGCCGGCGAAGCGTTGGCGGTACCGGTCATAGGCGTGCGGGTCGTGCGACTGCGAGAATTCCTTCTTGCCAGCCATATGGGCGTCGACCGCGTCATGGTCGGCCAGATCAACCGCGTAACGCATGTAATAGGCCTGCGCCTCCTCCATGGTCGGGCGGCAGACGACATGCGCCACGGTGTAGACGCCGACATCGCGGCCGGCCTTGTCGGCGCGCTCGCCGATATCGGCGACATGCTTGCCGGCATCGCTCATCTCGGAAAAGGTCGTGAACAGATAATCGCACCGGGCGGCGGCGAAGTCGCGGCCCGGCCCGCCGAAAGCGGCATTCATAGTCACCGGGCGAGGAAGCTGCAGACTGGCCGGCCGGCTCACCGCTTCCTTCAGGCGATAATAGGTGCCTTCATAGTCGAGCGGCCCGGCCGATGCATAGAGCTTTTCAAGAATCTCGATCCACTCGGCCGCCTGGTCGTAGCCCTTCTCGACCAGCGGCGTGCCGAACATGCCGAATTCCTTCGGGTTCCAGCCGCAGACGATGTTGAGCCCGGCGCGGCCCTGGCTGATGTGGTCGACCGTCGCCAGCGCCTTGGCGGCATAGAGCGGATGCACCAACGGCACGTGCACGGTCATGAACAGGCCGATCTGGTCGGTGGCCACCGCCAGAGCAGCCGCCCAGGTGAAGGTTTCGAACGACCATTCGCGCACCTTGTTGCGGCCGCCAAAGCCGCGCCAGCGCGCGATCGGCAGGATGAATTCCAGCCCGGCGCGGTCGGCAATTTGCGCTGCCGTCAGATTGTCCTGCCAGCTTGCCGTCCAGCGTTCCGGCACATCGGTGATGGCAAGCCCGCCATCGGCGTTGGTCGAAAAGACGCCGAGCTTCAGTTTGTTCGGGCCGTGCAGGGGATGCGCTTTGATCATCTCGGGAACTCGCGGCGGGAGGCCACACGCTAGGCTCGCGGTAAAATATTTCAAGCCTGAAATAGCTTCGCCTCGCCGCCGTTTGCGGATATGAGTTTGGGCCAGACGACAAAGGGGATCGGCATGAGCGAATTCCGCCAGAAATGCATCGGCAAGGCAAACCTCGTCGGTTCGTTTGCCGCCATTCCCCATCCGGTCGCGGTCGAAGTGATGGCGCTGTCGGGCCTCGACTTCCTCTGCATCGACTGGGAGCATGCGCAGATCTCGCGCGACATGATCGAGACCATGGTGCGCGCGGCCGACGTTCGCCGCGTGCCGGCGATGGTGCGCGTTCCCGGCCATGCACCGGAAGCCATCCAGGCGGCGCTGGACAGCGGCGCGCAAGGCGTGCTGGTGCCGCGCGTCTCGACCGCCGCGCAGGCCGAAGCAGCAGTGAAAGCCTCGCGCTATCCGCCGCTGGGCGAGTGTGGCGTCGGGCCTGGCCGAGCCGCCGGCTATGGTTATCGCATTCCCGAATATCTTGCCGGCGCCAACGACAGAACCGTCGTCGCGGTTCAGGTCGAGACAGCGGCGGGGCTCGCCAACGTCGATGCGATCGCGGCCACCGACGGCGTCGACGTGATCTTCGTCGGCCCGGGCGATCTTTCGGTGTCGATCGACGCGATCGGACCGCAAGGCGCCGACAAGCTCAATGCGGCGATCCGGACAGTCATCGGCGCGACGGTCGCACGCGGAAAGACATCAGGCATATTTTGCGCCAGCCCACAGGCCGTCAGCCGGTGGGCAGCCATCGGCGCGAGTTTCTTCGTGCTGGCCAGCGACACGATGTTTCTGGGCGCCGGCGCCGCGGCCAACGCTGCCGCCGCGCGCGACGAATTGGCATAGACAGGCGCGGCCAGACAAAAAGGCGTATCGCCGGAGCAACACGCAAGCCAAGCTTTTTAAGCTTAAAACTTTCGCCTTGAAATGCGTCCCACTTTGGATAAGCATTCAAGATCGATGACGGCGGCCGTGCCGCAGGGGTTGCCGGCCAGTCCATCGTGGTGCTTCGGGGGGTTCAGTCCTTGTCGTTCATGCTGCCCCAGTCATCATCCAGCGCGCGCTGTGCTTTCGACGGCGTGCGCTGCCAGATCCGCGATCCGCGTACAGAGACCATCGCCAACCACGCGCGCAGGTCGCTGCCATGAATTGACGCCCCGCTGGGAGGTGGGACGGCAAGAAACCGTGCGGGGCGAGCCCGCCCGATCAACAACCAGAGGGGATACCCCAGAGGGAACACCAAATGAACCTGACACGTCGCAATCTCATCCTGCTTGCCGCCGCCATCGGCATCGCCCCCGGCCCCGCCACGGCTTACGCCGCCGATGTGCTCAATGTCGGCGCCTATCCGACCAATCCGCCCTTCGAGTACAAGAACGAGAGCGGCACCTTCGAGGGCTTTGAAGTCGACATCGTCAACGAAGCCGCCAAGCGCATCGGCATGACCACCGATATCGCCGATCTCGGCTTCCAGGCGCTGTTCGCGGCCACCACGTCGAAGCGCATCGATGTCGCCATCTCGTCGATCACCATCACGGCCGAGCGGCTGAAGTCGCAGTCTTTCACCCAGCCCTACTATGATTCCGACATGGGCATTGCGACGAAGACCGACAGCGCTGTTAACACCGAAGCCGACCTCAAGGGCAAGATCGTCGGCGTGCTCTCCGGCTCGACCGGCGAGACCTGGGTCAAGGCTCATCAGGAAGCCGACGGCTTTAGCGATGTGAAGGGCTATGACACGCAGCAGAACCTGCTGCTCGACCTCAGCGCCGGCCGCGTCGACGCCGCCGTCAGCGACATTCCGGGCATGGAATACTCCTTCACCAAGATGAAGGATCTGAAGGTCAAGCAGCGCATCAAGACCGGTGAACAGTACGGGCTGATGATGACCAAGGACCACCCGCTGCTCGGCAAGCTCAACGACGCGCTGACCGCGATGAAGAAGGACGGCACGCTGGCCGCGATCCACAAGAAGTGGTTCGGCAGCGACGCGCCGGCCGATTCCTCGACCGTCAAGGAAATGCCGCTGCCGAAGGCCTGAGCGGAGATGCACTGAAATCGTGCCGGCTTTCCAGGCCGGCACGATTCATTTCACGCTTTCGCACTGCCGCGCGGACCGTCTCGCCATGGGCGAGGTCGATTGGTTTCAACTTTGAGCACCCCTTGCTCTGGGGTTCGGGAACGCTCCCATGTCGCTGATCGACACCTTCTTCAATCCCGACGTCATCATGGCCAGCCTGCCTGCGCTGCTGCGCGGCTTCCTGAACACGCTGCTGCTTGGCATTTTGAGCATCGGCATCGGCATCCCCATCGGCCTGCTGATCAGCCTGGTGCGGCTCTATGCGCCGAAGCCGCTGCGCTGGCTGGCGGTCGCCTACACCGACATTTTTCGCGCGCTGCCGGTGCTGGTGGTGCTGATCCTGATCTACTATGCCCTGCCCTTCCTCGGCATCCGCCTGTCGTCCTGGGCGTCCGCGGTGACGGCCTTCGCCTTCATCATGTCGGCCTATTCGGCGGAAGTGTTCCGCTCCGGCATAGAAAGCATTCCGAAAGGCCAGTTCGAGGCGTCGCAGGCGCTGGGCCTGCCGTTCCTCTTGACCTTGCGCAAGGTGGTGCTGCCGCAGGCGATCCGCGTCGTCATCCCGCCGATGACCAGCAATTGCGTCTCGATGTTCAAGGACACCTCGCTCGCCTCCACCGTGGCGCTGCCGGAACTCCTGAAGGAAGCGACCAACGCGCAGTCGCTTTACGCCAATCCCTCGCCGCTGATCGGCGCCGCACTGGTCTATCTCATCTTCCTCTGGCCGATGGTGCGCCTCGTCAGCCTGCTTGAAGACCGCTTCAAGACCGAGAAGGCGCGCTGACCTCGCCAACCGTTCTCCACCCGCCAAATTCTTCGCAGGAGCCTGCCCGTGAACAAGCACCAAACCGACAACGCGAACGCCGCAGCGTTCCCCGTCGACACCATCCGCGCCATGTTTCCCGCCCTGCAGCGGGCCGGCGATTTCATCTTCATGGACAATGCCGCCGGCGCGCAGATCCCGCAGAGCGTGCTCGACGCGGTGACCAACCATCTGGTTTCGCACAATGTACAGCGCGGCGGCCGCTATGGCCGCAGCGTCACCGTCGACCAATCCGTCACCGAAGCCCGGACAAGCGTGGCGCTGCTGATCAACGCCTATAGCCCAGCGGAAATCTGCTTCGGCATGAACGCCACCTCGTTCATCCGCCTCGTCAGCCTCGGCATCGGCCAGATGCTCTCGGAACGCGACGAGATCGTCATCACCGACATGGACCATGACGCCAACATCGCCACCTGGCTGGCACTGGAATCCGCCGGCGCCAAGTTCAAATGGTGGCGCATGCGCGAGGACGGCAATCTGCATGTCGACGATCTCAAGCCGCTGGTTTCCGACCGAACCCGCCTCGTCGCCTGCACGGTCACCGCGCACTCGATCGGCTCGATCGTCGACGTCGCCTCGGTCGCCAGGATCGCGCATGCGGCCGGCGCCGAAGTGTTCCTCGACTGCGTGCACTACGGTCCGCACGGGCTGATCGACGTGCAGGCCTGGGATTGCGACTATCTCGTCTGCTCCGGCTACAAGAATTTCTCGCCGCATATGGGTTTTCTCTGGGGCCGCTTCGATACGCTCAAGCGGCTGCCGACTTTTCGCGAGGACTTCATCCCCGACGAGCCGCCCTACAAGGTCGAGGCCGGCACCTTCATCTACGAGAACGTCTCGGGCATGGATGCGGCCGTGCGGTATCTGGAACTGATCGGCCGCAATCTGGCCCCCTCCAACAACCGCTCGCGGCGCGAAAACATCGTCGCCGGCATGGGCGCCATCCGCGACTACGAACTGCTTTTGGCGCGCGAGATGCTTGCCGTGCTGAAGGGCTGCGGCGCGACGATCTATGGCGTCGCCGACGAGGCCCGCATCAATGAGCGCGTGCCGACCTTCTGCTTCAACATCGGCAAGCTCTCACCGCAACGGATCGTCGAGGAGATGGCCGAGATGCAGATCGGCATCCGCGACGGGCACATGTACGCGCCGCGACTGATGAAGCGCCTCAATTTGTCGATGGACAGCGGCGCCATCCGCGCCTCGCTGGTGCACTACAACACGGTCGAGGAAGTGCACAAATTCGGCGAGGCGCTGCGCGCGATTATCGCCAGGCTGTCTTGAGCCTGGACCTTTGGTCCGACCCTTGCATGGGAGTCGGTTGCGGTTCCTCGACGTCGTCATCCTATGGCGAAGCAGGAGCGAAGCGACGCGGCGCAGACCATAGGATGACGAAATCCGAGGTTCAGGCGGCCTTCTTCTTCGCCAACCTGGCCTTGATGCTCGCCACGTCGGCGCGCGGCGTCGCGGCGAACAGCGTCTTGGTGTAGCTGTGCTTGGGGTCGGCGAAGACCTCGTCGCGCGGGCCGTATTCGACCGCTTCGCCGAAATACATCACCATCACGTCGTCGGCGATGTAGCGCACGACCGACAAATCATGGCTGATGAAGACATAAGTCAGCTGGAACTCGTCCTGCAGGTCGGCGAGCAGGTTGAGCACCTGCGCCTGCACCGAAAGGTCGAGCGCCGAGACCGGCTCGTCCAGCACCAGCAGGCTCGGATTGAGCATCAGTGCGCGGGCGATGGCGATGCGCTGGCGCTGGCCGCCTGAGAACATATGCGGGTAGCGGTTGTAGTGTTCGGGGCCAAGGCCGACCTTCTTCAGCATCTTCATTGCGAGGTCGCGCCGTTCCTCGGCCGGCTTGTTGGTGTTGATGAGCAGCGGTTCCCCCAGCACGTCGCCGATCTTCTGGCGCGGGTTGAGCGAGCCGTACGGGTTCTGGAAGACGATCTGCACCTTGCGGCGCATCTCCTTGGTCAATCCGCTCCTGGCGATGTCGACCTTGTTGCCGTCGATGAACAGCTCCCCCGAAGTCGCCGGATCGATCAGCGTGATGATGCGGGCGAGCGTCGACTTGCCACAGCCGCTTTCACCGACGATGGCCAGCGTCTTGCCCTTGTCGACGCTGAACGAGACACCCTTAACCGCATGCACGGTGCGCTGCGCGCGAAACAGCCCGCCGCCGACATGGTAGTCGCGCACGATATTCTTGCCTTCGACGACCTTGACGCTCATGCGGCGGCTCCCGAGGGCGCCGGCTCGAACAGCATGTCGGAGACGGTCGGCAGCCGGTCGCCCACCGCGTTCTCCGGCAGCGCCGACAAAAGCGCGCGGGTGTAATTGCTCTTCGGCTGCTCAAACAGCGACAGCACGTCGGCCTCTTCCATCTTGCGGCCCTTGTACTGGACGATGACGCGGTCGGCGGTCTCGGCCACCACGCCCATATTGTGGGTGATCATGATCAGGCCCATGCCGTATTTGGCCTGCAGAGAGACCAGGAGATCGAGGATCTGCTTCTGGATGGTGACGTCGAGCGCGGTAGTCGGCTCGTCGGCAATCAAAAGCTTCGGATTGCAGGCGATGGCAATGGCGATCATGACGCGCTGGCATTGGCCGCCCGACATCTGGTGCGGGAACGAGTTCAGCCGTTCCGCCGGCTCGGCAATGCCGACCTGGGTGAGGAGTTCGATGGCGCGCTCCCGGCGCTGCGCACCGTCCATGCCCATATGGAAACGCAGCACCTCCTCGATCTGGAAGCCGACGGTGAAGCAGGGATTGAGGCTGGCCATCGGCTCCTGGAAGATCATCGACATGTCCTTGCCGACGATCTTGCGCCGCTCGGCAGGGCTCAGCTTCAGAAGATCGCGGCCATTGAAGCTCATGCGGTCGGCCGTGACCTTGGCGGTCCATGGCAAGAGGCCCATCACCGCGAGCATCGAGACCGACTTGCCGGAACCGGATTCGCCGACGATCGCCAGCACTTCGCGCTCGTCGACATGCAAGGAAACGCCATCGACCGCCCGGAACATACCTGATGCGGTCTGGAATTCGACGACGAGGTTCTGGATGTCCAGCAGGGCCATCACGACCTCCTCAATTTCGGATCGAGCGCATCGCGCAGACCGTCGCCGATCAGATTGATGGCAAGCACGGTGATCAGGATCGCCAGACCAGGAAAGGTCACCACCCACCAGGCGCGCAGGATGAATTCACGCGCCGAGGCGAGCATCGTGCCCCATTCGGGCGTCGGCGGCTGGGCACCGAGGCCGAGGAAGCCGAGGGCGGCCGCTTCGAGGATGGCGTTGGAAAAAGACAAGGTGCCCTGGACGATCAGCGGTCCCAGGCAATTGGGCAGGATGGTGCGAAGCATCAGCCTGAGATGCCCGGCGCCGGCGACCTTCGCCGCCACGACATATTCGCGGCTCTTCTCGGCCATCACCGCGGCGCGCACCAGCCGCGCGAAATGCGGCTGCAGCACGAGCGCGATGGCCAGCATCGCATTGAACAGGCCGGGACCGAGGATGGTGACCATCACCAGCGCCAGCAACAGCGACGGGAAGGCCAGGATAAGATCCATGACGCGCATGATCGCCACGTCGACCCAGCCGCGGAAATAACCGGCCAGCAGGCCAAGCGTGATGCCGCCGATGAGCGCCAGCGAGACCACGACCGCGCCGATCAGCAGCGAGAAGCGCGCGCCGTAGAGCAGGCGTGAAAGGATGTCGCGCCCAACCGGATCGGTGCCGAGCAGATATTGCGAGCTGCCGCCTGCCTGCCATGCAGGCGGCCGCAAGAATGCGGTCTTGTCCTGGATGTCTGGCGCGTAGGGGGCCAGCAGCGGCGCAAAGAGCGCCGCCAGCACCAAAAGGAGGAAGACGAACAGGCCTATAACGGCGCCCCGGTTCACCGAGAAATAAAACCAGAAGGTCCTGAGACCGGTGAGGCGATCCGGGTTGCCGGCGGCCATCGGGGCGATTTCGGTCGACTGGCTCATCACGCCGCCCTTATGCGTGGGTTGATAACGGCATAGAGCACGTCGACGATCAGATTCACGGCCATGACGATAAGCGCGATCAAAAGCAGGCCAGACTGCACGACGACATAATCGCGCTTGGATATGGATTCGACCATCCACCTGCCGATGCCGGGCCATGAGAAGATCGTTTCGGTAAGGATGGCACCGGCGAGCAGCGTACTAACCTGCAGGCCGATGGTGGTGACCACCGGGATGAGTGCGTTGCGCAGGGCATGCACGCCGATGACCCGGGCCGACGAGAGCCCTTTGGCTCGGGCCGTCCGCACATAGTCCTCGCCCAGCACTTCGAGCATGGCGGAGCGCGTCTGGCGCGCTATCACAGCCAGCGGAATGGTGCCGAGCACAATCGTCGGCAGCACCAGATGGCGCAATACCGAGCGAAATGCAGCCCATTTGCCGTAGAGCAAGGTGTCGATGGTCATGAAGCCGGTGATCGGCTTGAAGAAGTACTGCAGGTCGATGCGGCCGTTAACCGGCGTCCAGCCGAGGTAACCGGAGAAGAAGATGATCAGCAGCAGGCCCCACCAGAAGATCGGCATGGAATAGCCGACGAGCGCGGTGCCCATCAGCGACTGATCGAACCAGGAGCCGCGCTTGACCGCCGCGAAGATGCCGGCCGGAATGCCCAGTACCATGGCGAAGATCATGGCAAAGAACGACAGTTCCAGCGTCGCCGGGAAGAGCGTCTTGAACTCTTCGAGCACCGGGCGCTTGGACGAAATCGAGACGCCGAAATCGCCGGTCACGACCTCACCGACATAGCGTGTGTATTGCTGCCAGATCGGCAGATTGTAGCCGAACTGCTCCTTGAGCTCTTCATAACGCGCCGGCGCCACGCCGTGTTCACCGGCCATGGCAAGAATAGGATCGCCGGGCAGCAGCCTGACGAAGGCGAAGGCGCAGATCGTGATGCCGACAAGCGTCGGGATCAAAAGTGCAATTCGGTGGAGGATGTATTTTAGCATGATGTAGGGGGGCGGCGCTTCATTGCGCCCCCCCGCTCTATAGTCTTATTCGGCCTTGTCAACGCCGTCGAAGCGGTGAATGCCGAGCGGATCCATCTTGAAACCGCTGACATTGTTGCGCACGACCGCATAGACTTGGCTATGGACCAGCAGGAAGGCGGGCGCTTCCTTGGCGAAGATCACCTGCGCCTGCTCGTAGAGCTTGGTGCGCTCGGCCTGGTCGCTGGTCTTCTTGGCCTTCTGGATCAGATCCTCGAAGTCCTTGTCGCACCAGCTCGAGTAGTTCGACACGCCGATGGCGGAGCAGGCGAACAGGGTGGCGAAGAAGTTGTCCGGATCGCCATTGTCGCCGGTCCAGCCGATCTGGAAAGCGCCTGGACGGTCCTTCTTCTTGCCTTCCGAGCGATACTTGGTCCACTCGTAGTTGACGATCTCCGCCTTGACGCCGACCTTGGCCCAGTCGGCCTGGATCAGTTCGGCAGCGCGCTGGAAGTTCGGGTTGTACGGGCGAACGCGGTCGGATGCCCAGAGCTGGATTTCCTTCAGGCCGGCGTCGGCCAGCACCTTCTTGGCCGCTTCCGGATTGTAGGCGTCGGTCTTCACATCCTTGTTCCACGACCACATGGTCGGCGGGATCAGGTTTTCGGCAGGCGTGGCGCCGGCATCCTGGAACAGCGACTTGATCAGCGATTCCCGATCGATCGCCTGGTTGAGCGCATGGCGCACCTCAGGCTTGTCGAGCGGCGGGATGGTGGTGTTGTAGCTCATATAGCCGATGTTCAGGCCGGCCTGGTCCATCAGGGTCACGTCCTTGTTGGCCTTGATGGTGGCGATGTCGGCCGGGTTCGGATAGGGCGCGATGTCGCATTCCCCGGCGAGCACCTTCTGGGTGCGGGCGGTGGCGTCAGGCGTAATGGCGAAGACGAGATCGTCGATCTTTTCCTTGCCCTTGAAATAATCCGGGTGGGCCGCGTAGCGGATGACCGAATCCAGCTGGTAGTCGACGAACTGGAACGGACCTGTGCCGATCGGCTTGGTCGAGAAATCGGCCATCTTGCCGGACTTCTCCAGTTGGTCGGCATATTCCTTCGACACGATCGAGGCGAAGTCCATGCCAAGGTTGGCCAGCATCGGCGCGTTCGGCTCAGTCAGCGTCAGCTTGACGGTCAGGTCGTCGACCTTTTCCCACTTGGCGACGTATTTCGGCATGTCCATGCCGGTGTAATAGTCCCAGGTCAGGTTCGGCAGATACTTGTCGCCGTTCCAGGGGTTCGCCTTGTTGAACTGGCGATCAAAGGAGAAAACGACGTCGTCGGCGTTGAGGTCACGCGTCGGCTTGAAATAGTCGGTGGTCTGGAACTTGACGCCCGGATGCAGGTGGAAAGTGTAGACCAGGCCGTCGTCGGAAATCTCCCACTTGTCGGCAAGGCCGGGCTCGACTTCGGTGCCGCCATGCTTGAATTCGACCAGACGCGAATAGACGGTACGCGACGAGGCATCGAAGTCGTTGCCGCCGGTCGTGGTACCCGGATCAAAATTGGCAGGCGACGCTTCCGAGCAATAGACGAGCGTCTTTGCATTGGCCATGCCGCTGAGAACGCTTGCGGCCAGCAAAGCGGCCGCAAAAGCGAGTTTCTTTTTCATTGAGCACTCCCTGATGTTCTTCCAAGCCCCTCTAGCAGGCTCGCGAAGCGCGCATATAAGCACCGTTTTTCCGGCTTTGGAACACCCCGTTTGCTTACCCCTCGGGAAGCAGGAAAAAAATCCGCCATTTTGCTAAATGGCAGAAAAAATTAGCAGTTTTTTCCACTCACGAGATTATTAACGACCGCATTTTTTTATTGATCTGACATATGGCGACATGGACGCCGCGTCCGCCCTCATCCGGTCATCGATGCGGAAAGATACCGGTTCCAGGGTCGCCAGCGGGAAAGATTTTCGACGGCAAATCTTTCGGCGCCTTGCCGCTAGGGCAAGACTTGCACCGCCGCCGATAGAGGCAATACATAGATGGATATGCTGGCGGCACGGAGGACGTCTCTGTCAATTCGGAGGCGGGCGCGGCATAGGCGACCGAAACGGGCGAACAGGAATTGTCGAGGAGGAACGGGTGGCAAAAGCATCAAAGGCGCCGGTGAAGGCGTCGGCAAAGGCAGCCTCGAAACCAGCCGCCGCCGCCGCTGGCCAAGGTAAAGCCGGTGCCAAGACCTCGACCGCCAGCACAGGCGCAAAACCTGCCAAGACGGCACAGGCGGCCACCGCCAAGGCCGTTGCGAAGCCGGCGGCAAAAGCCGCCCCGGCAAAGACCTCAGCGACGAAAACTTCGCCGACGAAGACTCCAGCAAAGGCTTCTCCCGCAAAGGCTGGGGTAACAAAGGCCGCATCGCCAGCAAAGGCAGCGCCGCCAGCGAAACCGGCGACGGCTGCCGCCAAGCGGTTGCCGAAGGCGCTCACGGAACTTGCCGCCGGCCTGCCGGAAAAGCCGTGGCTCAAGAGCTATCCAAAGAACGTGGCGGCCGAGATAGGTGCGTTGCCCTACAGTTCGATCGGCGATTTCCTGGTCGCCGCCTGCAAGCAGTTTTCCGCCCAGCCGGCCTTCACCTGCATGGACAAATCCATCAGCTATGCCGATGTCGAGCAGTTGTCGGCGGCCTTCGGTGCCTATCTGCAATCGAAGGGGCTGCAAAAGGGTGCGCGCGTCGCCATCATGATGCCTAACGTTCTGCAATATCCGGTGGCGATGATGGGCATCCTGCGCGCCGGCTATGTCGTGGTAAACATCAATCCGCTTTACACGCCGCGCGAGCTGGAGCA
Organism: Mesorhizobium sp. WSM4307; assembly: GCF_007003945.1. Taxonomy (NCBI): domain Bacteria; kingdom Pseudomonadati; phylum Pseudomonadota; class Alphaproteobacteria; order Hyphomicrobiales; family Phyllobacteriaceae; genus Mesorhizobium; species Mesorhizobium sp. WSM4307. The sequence continues at coordinate 303,165 of NZ_VFTB01000005.1, read as the reverse complement.
CCAGCTCAAGGATTCCGGCGCGCAAGCCATCGTCATTTTGGAAAACTTCGCCAACACCTTGCAGGCGGTAACCGCCAGGACCGCGGTCAAGCATGTCGTGGTGGCGGCCATGGGCGACATGCTTGGCGGCCTCAAGGGCACGATCGTCAACTTCGTCGTGCGCCGCGTGAAGAAGATGGTGCCGGCATGGTCGCTGCCCGGGCATGTCAAGTTCAACGCGGCGATGAAGGCCGGCGCCGGCCTTGGCTTCAAGCCGGCCAAGGTCGCGGCCGACGATGTCGCCTTCCTGCAGTATACGGGCGGCACCACGGGCGTGTCGAAAGGCGCCACGCTGCTGCACCGCAACGTGCTTTCCAATGTCGTGCAGAACGCGCAGTGGATGGAAGACGCCTATACGATCAAGCCGAAGCCCGCGCACCCGAACTTCATCTGCGCGCTGCCGCTCTATCATATCTTCGCGCTGACGGTGAACGCGCTGATGGGCATGCAGCAAGGCGCTCGCAACGTGCTCATTCCCAATCCGCGCGATATTCCGGGCTTCGTCAAGGAACTCCAGAAGTATCCGGTCCACATCTTTCCCGGCCTCAACACGCTGTTCAACGCGCTGCTCAACAATGAGGACTTCCGCAAACTCGACTTCAAGCCGCTCGTGCTGACGCTGGGCGGCGGCATGGCGGTGCAGAAGGGCGTCGCCGAACGCTGGAAGGCGTTGACCGGCTGCCCTGTCACTGAAGGCTACGGCCTCTCGGAAACCTCGCCGGTGGCGACGGCCAACAAGTTCAGTTCCGGCGACTTCACCGGCACGATCGGCCTGCCGCTGCCGTCGACGGAAATCGCTATTCGCGACGATGACGGCAACAATTTGCCGCTCGGCGAAGTCGGCGAGATCTGCATCAGGGGACCGCAGGTGATGGCGGGCTACTGGAACCGGCCCGACGAGACCGCCAAGGTGATGACCAAGGACGGCTACTTCAAGTCCGGCGACATGGGCTTCATGGACGAGCGCGGCTACACCAAGATCGTCGACCGCAAAAAGGATATGATCCTGGTCTCGGGCTTCAACGTCTATCCGAACGAACTCGAAGAGGTCGTGGCCATGCATCCGGGCGTGCTCGAAGTCGCGGCGATCGGCGTACCGGACGAGCATTCGGGAGAAGTGCCGAAGCTGTTCATCGTCAAGAAGGATCCGGCCCTGACCGTGGAAGCCATCACCGCTTTTTGCCGCGAGAACCTGACCGGCTACAAGCGGCCCAAATATGTCGAGTTCAGGACTGAATTGCCGAAGACGCCAGTCGGCAAGATCCTGCGGCGGGCTCTGCGCGCCTGATGCACATCACCCAAAAGTGACCTCGGTTTTGGGAGAACGACATGCACCAAAACAAAGAGCTGAAGCGCAGCGCGCTTTAGCGGGGGGCCGTCCCTCCGGCGACGAGGGGGGACCGGGCAAGGATTTGCCAAGCCGCCGCCCGCGCCTCGACCCGGCGGAATTCATCAAGGCGAACATGCGCCTTGTGCCGGTGCCCAGGCTTGCCGAAATCCGGCTCTACACCGCCCACCCCGGCAGCGGGTTGAGACGGCTCGTCGATGCTGAAGACGATGCTGAGGCGGACGACGACGCGCCAGAGCCGCAACCGCCCTACTGGGCCTATGCATGGGCCGGCGGCGCGGTGCTGGCGCGCCACATCCTCGACAATCCGATGACCGTGGCGGGCCGTCGCGTGCTGGACCTTGGCGCGGGTTCGGGCATTGTCGGCATTGCCGCCGCCACGGCCGGCGCAAGCGAGGTGATCGCCGCCGAGATCGACCGCAACGGCGTTGCCGCCATCGGCCTCAACGCGGAAGCCAACGGCGTCGAGATCAGGATCGTCCACCAGGATATCATCACGGGTCCGCCGCCGGCTGTCGACCTCGTGCTTGCCGGCGACGTGTTCTACGGCCACGAGGTCGCCCTGCGGGTTACCCCGTTCCTCGATCGCTGCCTGGAAGCCGGTATCGAGGTGCTGGTCGGCGATCCCCGTCGCCATGACCTGCCGCTGTCCCGGCTGCGACTGCTCGCCGAATATCAGGTGCCGGATTTCGGCGACGCAAAAGACGCCGCGCTGAAACCGAGCGGCGTCTTTCGTTTCGACACCGCGCCTGCGCTGGCGGGAGCGATCAAACCGTCTCCTTGACCCGCGTCGACAGGAAGTCCGGCAGGTCGGCTACAGAATCGAGGACGACGTCGGCAATGCCGGCCAGCGATTCGCGCGTGCCGGTGCCGGACAGCACGCCCACCGCCAGGCCGCAGCCGCCGGCGCGCGCCATTTCGAGATCGTGGCGGTTGTCGCCGACCATGGCGATCTCCGCCGACTTCAGGCCGGTGAGGTCGCAAAAGGCCTGGATGGTGTCGGGCGCGGGTTTGGGATTGGCCACCGCGTCGTAGCCATAGGCGGCGTCGAACAGTTGGGCGACGCCCAGCGTGACCAAGGTCTTTTCCGCGCCGCTGGTGGAATCGTTGGTGGCGACGCCAAGCCGGTAGGATCTTTTGTGCAGCACCGCCAAGGTATCGACGATGCCCGGCAGCGCCACCGCCATCGTCGAACCCTGCACCGAGGTGATCTCGTTGAAGCGCGCGACGGCCAGCATCTGGTCTTCGTCGGACAGACGCGGGAACCACAGCTCGACGACATCCATGTTGGTGCCCGAGGCAAAGATCGAATCGGGCTTGAAGCGCCTGTTGGCGAAATCGAAGCCGGCGGCCGCAAGCAGCCTGTCGGCCTTCCAGCGGTCGCCATCGGCGGCATCCATGGCCATGAAATCGGCGACGCCGAGCCAGGTCGCGTTGAAGTCGACAAGTGTCCCGTCCTTGTCGAACAATATACCCTTGATGTCTGCCAAATCAGTCACTCCGAACCGCGCAATTGGTGGATGCGTTCCACAAGGCCCCTGGTCGAGGCGTCCCGGTTTGCGGCGCTTTCCTTGCCTTCCACGACAGGCAGCAGGCCGGTCGCCAGCTCCTTGCCGAGCTCGACGCCCCACTGGTCGAAGGAATTGATATTGAACAGCGTGCCCTCGACGAAGACGCGGTGCTCGTAGAGCGCGATCAGCCGGCCGAAGGTGCGCGGGTCGAGCTTGCGATAGAGGATGGTCACCGAAGGCCGGTTGCCGGAGAAGACACGGTGCGGCGCTATCTTGTCGACGTCTGCGGGCTTCATGCCCTTGGCCAGCATCTGCGCGCGCGCCTCGTCCAGCGTGCGGCCCTTCATCAGCGCTTCCGACTGCGCCAGGCAATTGGCGAGCAGAAGATCATGCTGGTGCTTCAGCTCCGGCTCATGGCCGACGGCCGCGGCAAGGAACTCGACCGGGATGAAGTCGGTGCCCTGGTGCAGGAGCTGGAAGAAGGCGTGCTGGCCATTGGTGCCCGGCTCGCCCCAGACCAACGGCCCGGTCGGCGTCGGCACCGGTGTGCCTTCAAGGGTGACGCCCTTGCCGTTCGATTCCATATCGAGCTGCTGCAGATAGGCCGGCAGCCGGGACAAGCGCTGGTCATAGGGGATGACCGCGCGGGCCGGATAGCCGCAGATCACGCGATGCCACCAGCCGACCAGCCCCAGAAGCGCCGGCAGGTTCCCGGCGAGCGGGGCGGTGCGGAAATGCTCGTCCATCTCGTGCGCTCCCTCGAGGAAGGCGCGGAAATTCCGCGGACCGACGGCGATCATGACGGGCAGGCCGATCGCGCCCCAGACCGAATAGCGGCCGCCGACCCAGTCCCAAAAACCGAAGACGCGGTCCTGCTCGATGCCGAACTTGGCCACCAGGTCGAGCGCCGTCGAAACAGCGGCGAAATGCTTGCCGACCGCCTGCTTGCCGAGCGCCTTCTGCACCCAGTCGCGTGCCGTCTGCGCGTTGGTCATCGTCTCGACCGTGGTGAAGGTCTTGGAGGCGACGATGAACAGCGTGGTTTCGGCCTTCAGGCCCTTCAGCGTGTCATGGATATGGGCGCCGTCGATGTTGGAGACATAATGCGCGCGCGGCCCGTCATGATATGGCGCCAGCGCCAGCGTCGCCATGGCCGGGCCGAGGTCGGAGCCGCCAATGCCGATGTTGACGATGTCGGTGATCTTCTTGCCGGTGGCGCCTAGCGCCTTGCCGGAGCGGATGGCATCGGCGAAGGCGCCCATCGCGTCGAGCACGGAAATGACGTCGGCCTTGACGTCCTGGCCGTCGACCGTGACGCCCTTGCCGCTGAGATTGCGCAGCGCCGTGTGCAGCACGGCACGGTCCTCGGTGATGTTGATCTTCTTGCCGGCGAACATGGCGGCGCGGCGGCCCTCGAGATCGGCAGCAGCGGCGAGCTTCTCCAGCAAGTCCATCGTGACGGCATCGACGGCGCATTTCGACCAGTCGAGCAAAAGGTCGCCGTCGGTGGCTGAGAATGTCTGGAAACGCCGTGGATCGTCGGCGAAGGCCTGGCGCATGCTGGCAGGCGCCGCGGTGCGATGATCGCGCAAGGCGGCGAGCTGTTTCTGGAAGGCTGACTTATCCAATGGCGGGGAGCTCCTGGCGTTTTTCGACGTACTTTATCAGACCGGGTGTTTCCGGCGCGTGTCGTCGCGACAAACCTATTGAGCCGAATTCCGTGCGGTCAATACGCGGCGATGCCGCATCGCATCACGATGCGATGACACAATGTGTCGATCCGGGCGGCCACAGGGCTCCATTTCGGCTGAAGGATCACTGGCATAAATCCCAAAGATCAGAAAAATTGATTGGCGCAACCCCTTGTGCCACCCATACACTCGACTGGTCCAGCCAAATGAAAATGGCTGGCCATCCGAGGAAGATTTCCCATGCCACAGCGCAACGACACGGCCATATGGTCCGGCCTGTTCCGGATTTCGGCCGAATCCGGCCAAACCCTGCAGGCGCAGATCCGCCAGGCCATCGTGGCCGCCATTCTCGACCGTCAGATCGCCGCTTCGATGCCGCTTCCCTCCTGCCGCATCCTGGCTGAGAAGCTGGGCGTCGCACGCGGGACGGTGGTTCTGGCCTTCCAGCAGCTCGTCGACCAGGGGTTCCTGGTGGCGCGCGAGCGGCGCGGCCATTTCGTCAATCCCGACGTGCTGGCAACACCGGCCAAGCCGCACCAGAAGGCGCCCGACCAGGCCAATGAGATCGACTGGAAGGCACGCCGGCAGATCGCCGCCAGCGATATGCCGCCGCCGGCCAAGCACGAGAACTGGATCAAGTCGTCCTATCCCTTCGTCTATGGCCAGTTCGACCCGGCGCTGTTCCCGACCGCCGAATGGCGCGAGTGCAACCGCATGGCGCTGGCGGTGCTCGAAATCCGCAACTGGGCGTCGGACATGGTCGACCGCGACGATCCGCTGCTGATCGAGCAGATCCAGGCGCGGCTCCTGCCCAGGCGCGGCATCTTCGCCAATCCCGACGAGATCATCGTCACGCTGGGCGCCCAGAACGCGCTCTACATGCTGGCTTCGCTGCTGATGACCAAGGGCTCGAAGGTGGCGATGGAAGACCCCGGCTACCCCGACGCACGCTCGATCTTCCGGCTTGCAGGCGCCGACATCCAGCCGGTGCCGGTCGACCAATCCGGCATCGTAACTTCTTCTATCCCCAACGATTCCGGCTTCGTCTTCGTCACGCCCAGCCATCATTGCCCGACCATGGTGCCGTTGTCGGCCGAGCGGCGGCAGGATCTTCTGGCGCGCGCCAACCGGCACAACCAGATCATCATCGAGGACGGCTACGACAGCCAGCTTCTCGACGAGGCGCCACAGCAGGCGCTGAAGAGCCTCGATCGGTCGGGCCGCGTCGTCTATGTCGGCTCGATGTCCAAGACGCTGGCTCCGGGCCTGCGGCTCGGCTATATCGTGGCCTCTGCTGGACTAATCTCGGAGCTGAGGGCACTGCGCCGCTTCATGCTGCGCCATCCGCCGGCCAACAACCAGCGTGCCGTGGCGCTCTTCCTGTCGCTCGGCCATCACGAGGCGTTGGTACGGCGTCTGTCGAGCGCCTTCGACGAGCGGCGCAAGCGTCTGGTCCATGCGATTTCCGCTTTCCTGCCGGAATGGCGCTCGACCGACTCGGCCGGCGGCACGTCGCTCTGGCTCGAAGGCCCGCGCGGCACCGATTCCCGCGGTTTGGCCGAGGCCGCGGCCTCGCGCAGCGTCATCATCGAGCCGGGAGACCGCTTCTTCGACCGCACCGAAAAGCCTTCGCGTTTCATGCGGTTGGGCATTTCCTCGATCGCGCTGCAGCACATCGAGCCAGGCATCCGGGAACTGGCCACCGCCGCCGGACGCAGGCCCGCCGCCGCCTGATCCACTTATCCGATCCTTTGACCGGGGCCGCCCAATCGTGGCCCCCGTTTCCTTTAGCGTTGGCATATGCAACCAGACCAGCTGGCTCATGGTCTGGGCCAATGCCGGCGGCATAGTCGTGGCACAAAGGGGAAGAAGCAGCCGATGGTGGACCAACCGCCGCCCTGTTTCCGAGAAAAGGTGGAGTGCCTCCATGTCAGTGGTTCTTGAAAAGCAGGAAGCGGCGGCGGATCAGCGCTCGCGCCGCTCCGGTGGACGCGAAGCGCGCCGCGCGATGCGGGCAGCGCCGCTCGCCGACGACATCAGGCCGGTGCGCGCCGGCCTCGAGGGCGGCAGCTACGGACCGTTGCGCGGCAACGACCAGGAGCGCATCCACGAGGCGGTGCTGACGCTGCTGGAGACGGTCGGTTTCGCCAATGCCATCCCCTCTTGCATCGAGGCGCTGACCAAGGCCGGCGCCACCTATGGCGATGACGGCCGTATCCGTTTCCCGCGCGCTCTGGTGCTCGATACCATCAAAAAAGCGGCACGCAATTTCACCTTGCACGGCCAGGATCCGAAACACGACATGGTGATCCAGGGCAAGCGCGTGCACTACGGCACGGCCGGCGCCGCCGTGCATCTGGTCGATGTCGAGAAGCGCGAATACCGCGAATCGCTGCTGCAGGACATCTATGATGCCGCCCGCATCGTCGACGGGCTCGACAACATCCATTTCTTCCAGCGGCCGATGGTGCCGCGCGACATTCCCGATCCGCTCGAAATGGACTTCAACACGCTCTATGCCTGCGTGACGGGTACGTCCAAGCATGTCGGCACCTCGTTCACGGTGCGCGAGAACGTGCAGCCGGCGCTGGAAATGCTCTATGCCATTGCCGGCGGCGAGGAGAATTTCCGCGCCCGGCCGTTCGTGTCGAACTCCAACTGCTTTGTCGTGCCGCCGATGAAATTCGCCGAGGACGCCTGCGGCGTGCTCGAGGCCTGCGTCGAAGGCGGCATCCCGATCCTGCTTTTGTCGGCCGGCCAGGCCGGTGCAACCGCTCCGGCGGCGATTGCCGGTGCCGTGGTGCAGGCCGTGGCCGAAGTGCTGGCCGGCCTGGTCTATGTCAACACCATCAAACCGGGGCATCCGGCAATCTTCGGCACCTGGCCGTTCGTGTCGGACCTGCGGACCGGCGCCATGTCGGGCGGCTCGGCCGAACAGGCGGTGCTGACCGCGGCCTGCGCGCAGATGGCGCAGTTCTACGACCTGCCGGGCGGTTCGGCCGCCGGCATGACAGATTCGAAACTGCCCGACATTCAGTCCGGCTACGAAAAGGGCATCACCGACGTGATGGCCGGCCTTGCCGGGCTCAACCTCGTCTATGAATCTGCCGGCATGCATGCCTCGTTGCTCGGCTTCTGCCTGGAAAGCCTGATCATCGACAATGACATGCTCGGCCATTGCCTGCGCTGCGTGCGCGGCATCGAGGTGACCGACGAAGCGCTGTCGATCGATACCATCGCCGAAGTCTGCCTGAATGGGCCGGGCCACTATCTCGGCAACGAGCAGACGCTGCGGCTGATGCAGACGGAGTATTTCTACCCGGCCGTCGGCGACCGGTTTTCGCCGAAGGAATGGAACGAGAAGGGCCGTCCCGACATATTGCAGCGCGCGATCATCGAGAAGAAGCGCATCCTGGCCGAGCGTTTCCCGCGCCACGTCGCAAAACTGCTCGACGACAAACTGCGCGCCCGCTTCGGCGACATGATCAAGCTGCCGCGCGCCAATATGGGTGGATAGCCGGTTTGCTGACCGGCATCACCGCCTGAACATCAATGCCCTAGAGCGTTTCACCGTTTCATGGAAACGGCGAACCGCTCTAACTCTTTGTTTTGACGCAATTCCGGACGGAAAACCGCTCACACTTTTCCTGGAATTGCTCTAGGCTAGTCGGCGCCCAGCCCGTAGCGCTCGACGACCTCTGCATTGATCAGCTTGGCGTGCAGGGCCATCAGCACGATCTGGGCGTCGAAACTGTCGCCGGCTTCCACCGCGGCCTCGATCCGGCGTTCGACGTCCTGCCGCTGCTGCAAGCCATGCGCGCCTTCGAAGGTTTCCGTACCGGCGATGCAATAGCTGAACAGCCGCGCCACGTCCGGATAGGCCTGTGGCGGCGGCTCGTCGGGCCAGCGATCCTTCATCAGATTGACGATTGTGAGCTTCACGCCCTCCGGCACGAGGGCGGGATGCAGGTCGGCGCCACGCAATGCCGCGTCGAGCTGCCTCAGGTCGCCCGAGCGGCCGAAAATGCCGAGAAAGCCGAGGGAAGAGCGCCGTGCCGTCATGATCATCCAATCCGTTTCCAACCACTTAGGTGGTTGGCCAAAGGAATACAAAGTCAGCGAACGGCACGAGCCAAACTTACGGCGCAGTTGAGATCGCTCCGCCTATATCGCGCCGGTGGCGAAGCCATAGAGCACCCCGAGCACCGAGCAGACTGCCAACACCGGCAGCATGCCAACCTTGAAGCGGAATACGGCCAGCAATGCGCCAATCGTCAGGACCAGCGAGGGGATGTTGATTGAACTCAGCACCGGCACGTCGACGTTCATGCCGAATCCTTGCCTTTCATGCAGCTCGCGAAACAGCACGTGGAGCCCAAACCACACCGCCAGGTTCAGGATCACCCCGACGACAGCAGCGGTGATCGTCGCGAGCGCGGCGGACAAAGCCTTGTTGCTTCGCAAGTTCTCGATGTAGGGGGCGCCGAGAAAGATCCAGAGAAAGCACGGCGTAAAGGTGACCCATGTCGTCAACAGCCCACCCAGGGTCCCGGCAACGAGCGGATGAAGCGTGCCAGGCGCGCGAAACGCACCCATGAAACCGACGAACTGCGTGACCATGATCAACGGGCCAGGCGTGGTCTCGGCCATGCCGAGACCATCGAGCATCTCGCCAGGCTTGAGCCAGCCATAGGTCGTTACGGCCTGCTGCGCGACATAGGCGAGCACCGCATAGGCGCCACCGAAGGTCACCACTGCCATTTTCGAAAAGAAGATGGCTATGTCGGTAAAGACATTCCCGGGCCCGAACAAGGCCAACAGGCCGAGGACGGGCGTGAACCATAGCACCAGAAACACGGCGGCGATTTTGAGCGACCAGCCGAGGGTCAGCCTCGCATGAGCCGGTGTGTCTTCGCCCAGAGCCGTATCGGCATCGGCAACCTGCTTGCCGCCGACCTTGCCATGCCCGTTGCCGGCCATGAACGGCGCCAATCCGGCCCGACCGCCGATATACCCAATCACTGCGGCTGTGAGGATGATCAGCGGGAATGGCAGGCGGAAGAAGAAGATCGCGACAAAGGCGGCGGCGGCCAGCGCTACCATGACGTTGTTCCTGAGGGCCCGCTTGCCGATCCGCACCACAGCCTCAAGCACGATGGCCAGCACGGCGGCTTTCAATCCGAAGAACAGAGCCTGGACCGCGCCGACATTGCCGAAGATGGCATAGATCCAGCTCAGTGCCATGATGGCGACGACGCCCGGCAGCACGAACAGGATACCAGCGACGAGCCCGCCTTTGGTCTTGTGCAGCAGCCAGCCGATATAGATCGCGAGTTGCTGAGCCTCGGGGCCTGGCAGCAGCATGCAGTAGTTCAGCGCATGCAGGAACCGCGTCTCGCCGATCCAGCGTTTCTCCTCGACGAGGATACGGTGCATCACTGCAATCTGCCCCGCCGGGCCGCCAAAGCTCAGTGCCGCGACCCGCGCCCAAACGCGGACGGCTTCGCCGAACGGAATGCCATGAGCCGGCGTTCCGGAAGGTCCTGCCGGCGTCGCCTTGATGCTCTCGGCCTTGTTCATCGGCTCGTCCCCGTTTGTTACCCGCGCTTGTTGCGGAAATATTGATAGAGATTGTCGAAGACGGGAGCGCCCTGGGCGACGCGTTGCTCGTCATCCTGATTGGCCATGGCGATCCCAGCGATCAGACTGGCAATGCCTGTTGCCTCTTCGCGTGCGAACTTGGCGTCCTTCAGATCGATATCGTGGACGATCTCCCCGATCGCCTGCAGTGCAGGATCAGTGAGACCCGCGCGAGCCAGTAACACTTCGAAGCTGCAACGATCACCCTCGTGCGTGAACTCGCCTTCGAACATGTCGAAACGCAGCTCCCCCGGGTTCGGGACGTAACCTTTGCCCGACACGAAACGGATCGCAGCCGCTGGATCGATGAATCGACTGATCAGCCAACTGCAGGCTATGCGATCGACGTAGACACCTTCGCGCGTGACCCAGGTCCGCCCCTTGAGATCGGCAAGCGTCCCTGCATCGGTCTTGGCCGGCCCTTCGGTCATTTTCTTGTCCTCCGTCAGTTGGGCCTCCACTCCCGCAATCAGGCCCTCCACCGGCAGGCGACTATTGGCGCCGAAGAAATCGATGGTGACGACATCCTTGAGCCTCTTGCGCAGGCGGCCAATCTGCGTCCGTGCCTCGGCCCGTTCCTCCAGCGTGATGGCCGTTTCGAGCTTCGCGGCAAGCGATCTGGTATCCCTGGCAATCTCCTCGTAGTCGGCATCTCTCGCGGTATCGAACAGCGCCCGTGCCTGAGGATCCGACAGACCATCTACAAGGCGCGCTTCGCAGACCATGGCCTCGCCGCCGCCCTCGACGATCTCTTTCAGAAGCCATTCGAAATCCTCTTGCGTCTCGGCATTCGAGGGCAGCGCGTAGACCGTGCTCTTTACGGCCACCGCCCCAATACCTTGCAGTCGCCGCCAGATCTTGACCCTGAAATAAGCCGGCTTGCTGGGCAGCTGGTGGATCAGGAGCAGCCAACGCTGCTCCGCTGATATTCCGCCTTCATTCATAGGGATACCGTATCATCAGATATCGAAAAAGCAACACTTGTATCATTTTAGATTCGGGCGTAGCGTTCGCCTCCTCACTGACATTGCGTGCCGCCGAGCGAGGATATGATGCAGCACCAGATCATGCCGTTGCCCTTCAAGCCGCCCCGTCTTGACGGGCTTTCTGAACGGCTATTGGCAAGTCACTACGAAAACAATTACGGCGGCGCGGTCCGGCGCCTGAACGCAATCGAGAGTCGCCTCGATGGGCTCGATTGGGGAGCGGCGCCGGTATTCGACATCAACGGGTTGAAACGGGAGGAGTTGGTCGCGGCCAACTCGGCGATCCTGCATGAGATCTATTTCGACGGCCTTGGCGGTTCGGGAGATGCGGCAGGCGATCTGGCCGCCACCTTGGAGCGCGACTTTGGCAGCGTTGCTGCCTGGCGCACCCAGTTCACGGCTTGCGCCAAGGCTCAAGCCGGCGGCTCGGGCTGGACGCTGCTCACCTGGTCCGAACGCCATGGCCGGCTGACGATCCAATGGGCTGCGGATCACACCAACTGTCTGGCTGGCGGTATGCCAATCCTGGCGCTCGACATGTACGAGCATGCCTATCATCTCGATTTCGGCGGCAGGGCGGGCGCCTATGTCGACGCCTTCATGAAGAACATCCATTGGGGGCGAGTCGGCGAGCGCTACGGGCGCATGACCAGGAAGCAAGGCGGCGCGACCAATGCCGCTGCAAACGATCATGTAGTCGCCCCGGAGGATTTGCGCGGCTGTATCGAGCGCTATGAGGATATCGTCGTGCTTGACGTCTGCCTCGCCGAAGATTTGGCGAAACGCAGCGACATGCTGCCAGGCGCGTTGATCCGCGCTCCAGAGACGATTGCCGATTGGGCCGGCGAGCTACCCAAGGACAAACCGATCGTCGTCTACTGCGTCTATGGCTTCCAGGTCAGTGGCGATGCCGTCGCCGAACTTCGCCGTCGCGGCTTCAATGCACTGACGCTCTCCGGCGGCATCGCCGCTTGGCACGCCATAGGCGCGCCAACGGTCCCGCTCACTCACCAAAGGGAGATAAAGTCATGAAATGGGTCACGCGCGAACGTCCGGTTATCGATCGCATTGCCTGTCCCTGGCTGATTGCCCGCTTCATCGACAAGGAATCGGAATTTCTGTTCGTACCACCCGCCGAAGTGATGCGGGTTGCCAAGGAGACCGGGGCAACACCCTACGATGTGCCAGGCGTCGAATTCACGCATGTTGGCGAAGGCTGCAGCTTCGACACGTTCGTTTCGAAATACGGCCTGGATCGCGATGCTGCGATCGTTGGGATCGCCGCGATCGTGCGCGGCGCCGACACTGATCGACATGACCTCACCCCACAATCGGCTGGACTGCTGGCGATTTCCATGGGTTTGCGGGACGTGACGCCCGATGACCATGAGGTGCTGAAGCACGGCTTTGTCATCTACGACGCGCTCTACGCCTGGGCCTCACGGCGCAAGTCAGAGACGCATAGCTGGCCGCCAGCAACGAAGCCGACTGCGGCTTAAGGAGGCCGCCCCGGAAGCCTGCGAGTTGAAACTCTGCTTGTGGGTCGGAATGAGGCGGAGTTCGCGACCTATCGTCATCGGGGGGCAACAACCCGGAGAACGTCATGTGCGTAGGACCAAGTCGATGTCAGGAAGAGTTGAGGGGCCTTGCTGCATATCCGCCTTTTGACCGAGCGTTATGCGCCAGCCGGGGTCCCTCGACTGGCCGGGCCGCTGCTCGGTGGACAGCGATGACAGGCGATATTCTTTGTCCCTGAAGGGATCGCTTGACCAGCGGGGAGTTATTAGTGGTCACAGGTCTTCGCGAAACCAACGAGCAGAGCAAAACCGGGGAGCGGACGCCGACGGTCTACCTTTATGCCGCACGCGCGCTCCGCGACTTCGGGGACGGGTTCGTGGCCGTGCTGTTGCCGGTCTACCTGGCGATGCTCGGGCTTGGCGCATTCGAGATCGGGGTGGTCGCCACGCTTGCCCTCCTGGGATCAGCCTTGATCACTCTTGGTATCGGGTTTCTTGGTGTCCGAACCAATCTACGTCGATTGTTGATTGGAGCGGCGGCCTTGATGACCGCGACCGGCCTCTTATTCGCCTCTTCCAGCACGACGGCTGTTGTTATGCTGGTCGCCTTCGTTGGAACGATCAATCCGTCCGCGGGCAGCGTCAGCATTTTTGTACCGCTCGAACATGCGGTTCTTGCAGGTTTGGTGTCGGACAAAACCCGCACGAGGATGTTTGCGCGCTACGGCCTTATCGGGGCACTCGCGGCAGCGGCAGGTGCACTCGCTTCGGCCAGTCCCGATCTTCTGAGCGATTTCGGAGTGACGCGCCTCGCGGCCCTCAGAGCAATGTTCGCATTTTACGCGCTTCTCGGCGTCGCGGGCGGCCTGCTCTATCTGCGCGTTCCCGTCGAAACGAAGAAGATGGAAGGCAAGCCGGCGGCTGCGCTCGAGCAGTCTCGCGGTATCGTCTACAAGATGGCGGCCTTGTTCAGCATCGACGCTTTTGCCGGAGGGTTTGCCGTGCAGTCGCTTGTCGCTCTCTGGCTGTTCGACAAGTTCGGGCTCTCACTTTCGGCCGCGGGATTGTTCTTCTTCTGCACTGGACTACTTTCCGCGTTCTCGCTGCCGGCGGCGGCGCGACTGTCCGAGCGCTTCGGCCTCATCAACACCATGGTGTTCACGCATGCCCCTTCGAGCGTTTGCCTGATCCTGGCGGCGATCGTGCCAAATCTCCAGCTGGCGCTTGCGCTGCTGCTGACACGCGCCGCGCTCTCCCAAATGGATGTGCCGACGCGATCCTCCTACGTGATGGCAGTCGTCACACCACCGGAACGGCCGGCGGCCGCAAGCGTGACCTCAGTTCCGAGAAGCCTCGCGGCGGCCGCGGGTCCAGCCATCGCCGGCGCGCTGTTCGAAGCCGGCTACGAGGCATGGCCTTTGATCATCTGCGGCGTCCTCAAGATCATCTATGATTTTGCCCTGCTTTGGAGCCTTCGGCACATCAAGCCGCCGGAGGAGCAGTAAGACAAATGCTCGAAATGTGCTGGAAGACGGGTAGTGCATCAGTTTGAAATTGGCGGGTATTGAATATGTCTCATCCCGGCCGTATTCCATTCGTAACATCCGGGGACGACAATGGCGGGAATAGGCTGCGTCGCATTGGTGGTGCGGCCCGCCTTTTTGTTGCCCCGAAGCACATTCGCGACAACCTGATTTTTCTAGCAAAAGTCCACACGGAATCCTGGTCGATTTGTCGCAATCCCCGCCTAAGTTGTGTGGAGAGGGCAATTATCCCTAGCTTAGCGGAGCGGGACGGAGCAGCTTATGATGGCTGTCTAGCCTTCTGGACACTAAGTCCTGTGTGTCGCATCCTCTTCTTGGGAGAAGGGGACGGCTTGCAATGACCAGCGGATTCAAAGCTATCCCAGTTTACACTGCTAAGGATTATCCTCTTATCCGCAAGCTTGCCGGCGCCGATGACATGCCGGCGACTTGGGAAGAGTGGCATACGGAATTTGAAGCTTCCAAGGCGGAGAGACCCCATCGACGCGACTTCACCCACGCCAAAGTCCTCGTCAGGCCCGGCAAATTCAAAGCGTGGCTAGACGAAAACTCACTCTCGGCCTCGGAACATGCGAGACATCTCTACGCTCAGGAGCGCCTGGATTCAAAGCGGGCAAGGGAGGAAGGGCGCCGCGAGTTGGAGCAAATGCTAATCGTCTCACAACGGCAACTGCTATCCTATTATCGGCCGCCACGGCCACGCGTGGCGTACCACAAGCCCGTCCCCAAAGGCCCGATCGGCTTGATCTATGCGGCCATAGCCGGTTTGTACCTCGCGTGGCTGGCTCATCATTGGCTTGGTTGATGCACTACCGGACGACGACAGCGATATCCGGTCTCAGCACGGCATCCGGCAAGCAATCATCAGCCTTTTCCAGTGAGGGGCTAAGACAATCCAACCTCAAGCCATCAGCGACGGCTTGACCTGAGATCAAGCCGCCGCATGAGCACCGCGATGTGCTCAGTGGTTGTCCCTGGGCACGCCCCTGGTGTGAGCGACATCCTGGTATTTCACCGCCGGCTTCAGCACCATGCCCTGGTCGAACTGGTCGACCATGCCGCGCTGGATTTCCTGCCATGGCGTCTGGTGCTGCGGATAGTGATAGCCGCCATCGTTCTGCAAGGCCGCGCGGCGCTTGGCGATCTCTTCGTCGCTGACCAGAATGTTGGCGGTGCCCTTGTTCAGGTCGATGCGGACGCGGTCGCCGGTCTTGAGCAGCGCCAGCCCGCCGCCAATGGCGGCTTCCGGCGAGGCGTTGAGGATCGACGGCGAGCCCGACGTGCCCGACTGCCGGCCATCGCCGATACAGGCCAGCGCATGGATGCCCTTCTTGATGAGGTATGCCGGCGGCTGCATGTTGACGACCTCGGCACCGCCGGGATAGCCGACCGGGCCGGCGCCGCGCATGAACAGGATCGTGTGCTCGTCGATGCCTTGCGCCGGATCGTCGATGCGGGCGTGGTAATCCTCCGGTCCGTCAAAGACCATGGCGTTGCCTTCGAAGGCTTCCGGATCCTTCGGATTGGAGAGGTAGCGCTCGCGGAATTCCGGCGAGATGCCGCTGGTCTTCATGATCGCCGACTCGAACAGATTGCCGCTGAGGTTGATGAAGCCGGCATTGACCTTCAGCGGCTTGTCGACGCTGCGGATGACGTCGGTGTTTTCGTTGGCGACGCCCTCGCTATTCTCACCGATCGACTTGCCGTTGACCGTGCGCGCGCCGGGGTGCGGCAACAGCCCGCCCTTTATCAGTTCGGCGATAACCGCCGGCACGCCGCCGGCATGATGGTAATCCTCGCCCAGATATTCGCCCGTCGGCTGCAAATTAACCAGCAGCGGCACATTGAGGCCGACCGTCTGCCAGTCGTCATTGTCGAGCTTGACGCCGAGGTGGCGGGCGATGGCGTTGAGATGGATAGGCGCGTTGGTCGAGCCGCCAATGGCCGAATTGACGACAATGGCGTTCTCGAAAGCCTCTCTCGTCATGATGTCGGACGGCTTCAAATCCTCATGCACCATCTCGACAATGCGTTTTCCCGTCTCATAGGAAATCTGGCCGCGCTCGCGATAGGGGGCGGGAATAGCGGCTGAACCCGGCAATTGCATGCCGAGCGCCTCGGCCAGCGAATTCATCGTGGTGGCGGTGCCCATCGTGTTGCAGTAGCCGGTCGAGGGCGCCGAGGAGGCAACGATATCCATGAACTCATCATAGTCGATCTCGCCGGCCGACAGGCGCTGGCGCGATTCCCAGACGATGGTGCCGGAGCCGGTGCGCTTGCCCTTGTGCCAGCCGTTGAGCATAGGACCGACCGACAGCGCGATGGCCGGGATGTTGACGGTGGCCGCTGCCATCAGCAGCGCCGGCGTCGTCTTGTCGCAACCGATGGTCAGCACGACGCCGTCGAGCGGGTAGCCGTAGAGCACCTCGACGAGGCTAAGATAGGCAAGGTTGCGGTCAAGGGCCGCGGTCGGGCGCTTGCCGGTCTCCTGGATCGGATGGCACGGGAATTCGAAGGGAATGCCGCCCATCGAGACAATGCCCTCGCGCACGCGCTTGGCGAGCTCGATATGGTGGCGGTTGCACGGCGACAGATCCGAGCCGGTCTGGGCGATGCCGATCAGCGGCTTGCCCGACATCAGTTCGGCACGCGTCAGCCCATAATTCAGGTAGCGCTCGAGATAGAGCGCCGTCATGCCGGGGTTGTCGGGGTTGTCGAACCACTCCTGCGAGCGGAATTTTTTCTTCTTGGTGGGGGCGCCGGCCATCACGGTCTCCGTATTTGTATGACAAATCGATATGACAACGCGTCAATGCAAGCAAGGGGCACGCGCGTTCCCAACCCGCACTTTGGTGCGATAGACACAACAGCGCCTCTGCGCTAGGGCTTCGAACCATTGTTTCCGGGAGGTTCTTGATGGCTTTGGTGATCGAAGGCGAGGAACGCATTGCCGCACCCCTGCAAAAAGTCTGGGAAGCGCTGAACGATCCCGAGGTTTTGAAGGCGACCATTCCCGGCTGCCAGAGCCTCGACATGAAGTCGCCGACCGAGATGGCCGCGACGGTGGTGCTGAAGATCGGGCCTATCAAGGCGACCTTCAACGGCGAAGTGACGCTGAAAAATCTCAAGCCGCCGCATTCCTACACCATCCAGGGCGAAGGCAAGGGCGGCATTGCCGGCTTCGCCAAGGGCGGCGCCGACGTGACGCTGAACGAGGATGGGCCGGATGCCACGGTGCTCAAATACGCGGCCAAGGCCGATGTCGGCGGCAAGATTGCCCAGCTCGGCAGCCGGCTGATCGAATCGACGTCGAAGAAACTGGCCGGGCAGTTCTTTTCGAGCTTTGGCGAGAAGGTCGGCGGCTGACCCTCCCGCCAGTGCAATGCCAGGAAAAGTGTGAAACGGTTTTCCCGGGAAAAGCGCGTAGGGCTTTCCCTTGGGATTTGCGTCAAAACCAAAAAGAGGTCACTCGAAGACGATGCTCGGCACCGCCGCTTCGGCCGCGCCGCGTTCTTCATTGACCCTGTCCCAAACCTTGGCGGCGATGTCGCGATAGGTTTTCGCTTCGGCGCCATCGGGCTTCGAGACAACCACTGGCGCCCCGGCATCCGAGCTTTCGCGGATGCCCATTTCCAGCGGCACCTCGCCGAGGAAGGTGACGCCGAGGCGTTCGGCCTCGCGGCGCGCGCCGCCATGGCCGAAAATGTCATACCGCTTGCCGGTATCGGGCGCGATGAAATAGCTCATGTTCTCGACGATGCCGAGCAGCGGTACGTCGACCTTCTTGAACATGTTCAGCCCCTTGCGGGCATCGATCAGCGCCAGGTCCTGCGGCGTCGAGACAATGACGGCTCCGGCCAGCGGCACCTGCTGCGCCATGGTCAGCTGCGCGTCGCCGGTTCCAGGCGGCATGTCGACGACAAGCACGTCGAGCCGGCCCCATTCGACCTCGCGCAGCATCTGCGTCAGCGCCGACATCACCATCGGCCCGCGCCAGATCATCGGCGTCTCCTCATCGATGAGGAAGCCCATCGACATCACCTTGAGGCCGTAATTCTCCATCGGCTTCAGGATCTTGCCGTCAACCGTCTGCGGCCGGCCATGAATGTTGAGCAGCTTCGGCATGGACGGGCCGTAGATGTCGGCATCGAGCACGCCGACCCGCAAGCCGTTGGCGGCAAGGCCAAGCGCCAGATTGACTGCCGTGGTCGATTTGCCGACGCCGCCCTTGCCGGAAGCAACCGCGATGATCGCCTCGATACCGGGCACGCCGCGCTTGCCCGAACTGTGCGACGCGGGAGCATGCGGCGCGGGGCGCGGAGCGGCGGGTGGTGCCGGTCGGGCCGCGGGGCGCGCTGGCACCGGCGCCTCCATGCCGCCGCCTTTTTTCTCTGCAGTCAGCGCCACCACGGCGCCGGCAACCCCTGGAATTGCCTTGACCACGCGCTCCGCGGCGGCACGCAGCGGTTCCATTTCCTGCGCCCTGGCGGCGGGAACGGTGATCGAGAAGAAGACTTTCGAATCGGCGATGAAAATCTCGGAAACCATGCCGAGATCGACGATGTTGCCGGTGAAGTCCGGCCCGTTGACCGTCTTCAGGCGCTCGATGACGATTTCCTTGGTGACGGACATGATCTTTCCTCGGCGTTTGGCAATCCAGATAGTGCAGTTTCCAGCGAGAACCAAGCCGTGACGCAAAGGCTTGCCCGGCGTGCCACGGAAAACGACCGATGCTGTCGGTTTCTTGCCGGATGACGCTTCCGGCCGATTGCCGATGGCCAAACGGGCCGCGTGCCCTATTTGCCTGAGCGAGGACACGACAATCCAGGAAGGAGACGGTCATGCTCGAAAACAGCAACGCAACGGCCAATCTGGCCGTCAGGGACCTGGCAAAGGCAAAGGCCTTCTATGAAGGCACGCTGGGCCTCAAGCAGGTCGACGACATGGGCGGCGAGCTTGTCGTCTACAAAAGCGGCGACACGCTCATCAATGTCTACCATTCCCAATTCGCAGGTACCAACAAGGCGACGGCGGTGACGTGGACGGTGGGCGATCGGATCGAGACTGTCGTCAAATCATTGAAATCGAAAGGCGTTGTCTTCGAGCATTACGAAATGCCCGGCCTGACGATCAAGGGCGACATCCATGTCGGCCAGGACATGAAGGTCGCCTGGTTCAAGGACCCGGACGGCAACATCCTGAACCTCGTCGACAAATAGGCTTCGGCGCTCCGCGTCAGCCTGCCAGGTTCGTGACGAAATAAGTGAGAGCCGAAATCGCCGCCGTCGCCGGCAAGGTGACGATCCAGGCAATGACGATGTTGCCGGCGATGCCCCAGCGCACCGCCGAGACACGGCGGGCGGCGCCGACGCCGATGATGGCGCCGGTAATCGTATGCGTGGTCGATACGGGAACGCCGAGCCAGGTGGCGGCGAAAAGCGTTATGGCGCCGCCGGTTTCAGCACAGAAGCCCTGCATCGGATTGAGCCGGGTGATCTTCGAACCCATTGTGTGGACGATCCGCCAGCCGCCCAACAGGGTGCCAAGCGCCAGCGCCGACTGGCAGGTCAGGACGACCCAGAGCGGCACGTAGAATTTCTCGCCGAGCATGCCTTGCGAATAGAGCAGCACGGCGATGATGCCCATGGTCTTCTGAGCATCGTTGCCGCCATGGCCGAGCGAATAGAGCGAGGCGGAAAAGAACTGCAGGACGCGAAAGGTACTGTCGACGGCGAACGGCGTCTGGCGCACAAACAGCCACGAAACCACCAGGACCAGGAGGAGCGCCAGGACAAAACCAGTCGCCGGCGAGAGAACGATCGCGGCGACCGTCTTGCCAAGTCCCGACCAGACGATGGCGCCAATGCCCCCCTTCGCAACGCCGGCACCGACCAGCCCTCCGATCAGGGCGTGCGAACTGCTCGAGGGAATGCCGGCGATCCAGGTGACGATGTTCCAGACGATGGCGCCGACGAGGGCCGAGAAGATCACCGCCGGCGTGACGATGCTGACGTCGACGATGCCTTTCCCGACAGTCTCGGCGACATGAAGGCCGAAGAACATGAAGGCGATGAAGTTGAAGAAGGCCGCCCACAGCACAGCGTAGTGCGGCCTGAGCACGCGTGTGGAGACGATGGTGGCGATGGAATTGGCCGCATCGTGCAGGCCATTGAGAAAATCGAAGAACAGCGCGACGGCGACGAGGCCGGCCAGCAGGGGAAAGGCGATCGCGGCATCCATCTCCTAGACGTTCTCGATGACGATGCCGCTGATCTCGTTGGCAACGTCCTCGAAACGGTCGACCACCTTCTCCAGCTGGCCATAGATCTCGCTGCCGATCAGATAGGCCATCGCGTCATCGCGGCCATGGCGCCTGAACAGATCCTTCAGGCCCTGCTCATGCAAATCGTCGGCCCGGCCTTCGGCGCGCATTACCTCCTCGGCAATAGCGTTGAGGCGTGCGCTGTTGGCGCCGACCTTGGCAAGCAACGGGATTGCTTCGGCGACCAGCCGGGCGGCGTCGACGATGACGGCGCCCATTTCCTGCATCAGCGGATCGAACTCCCGCTTCTCGAACAGCCTCACGGTCTTGACGG
The DNA here is from genome assembly GCF_007003945.1 of Mesorhizobium sp. WSM4307. NCBI lineage: Bacteria > Pseudomonadati > Pseudomonadota > Alphaproteobacteria > Hyphomicrobiales > Phyllobacteriaceae > Mesorhizobium > Mesorhizobium sp. WSM4307. The sequence goes on along the minus strand of NZ_VFTB01000005.1, from coordinate 282,293 downwards.
TCTTGTGCATCATGTCGATGGCGTCATCCATCGACTGGATCAGATCCTTGATGTCGCCGCGATCGAAAGGGGTTATGAAAGAGCGCCGCACGGCAAGCAGGACCTCCGCGGTGATATGATCGGCCTCGTCCTCGAGATCGACGATCTTCTGGCACCAGCGATCGATGTCCTTGCCCTGAAGCAGTTGCTGCAGCGCTTCCGCGCCGCCGACCACCGTGCGGGAATGCCGCTCGAACAGCTCGAAGAAACGATCTTCACGCGGCAGCAGCTTGCGGAACCAGCCCAGCATGTCAGTCTCCCATCGCGCCCGGTTCACGACCGTTTCATTGACATAGCGCCGCACGACGCCGCAGGAAACAGTAAGCCGGCTGAAAGATGTGGATGCGGGACGATTACGCATGGCGCTTGCGGCAAAGGCGAATTTCCCCGAGCCTGCGCATGACGACCGGAAGGATGGCATGATCGACAAACTCGAATTCTTCATCGCATTGGCCAAGGAAGAGCATTTCGGCCGGGCGGCTGAGGCCTGTGGGGTCACCCAGCCGACCTTGTCGGCCGGTATCAAGCAATTGGAGGGGCAACTCGGCGTCATGCTGGTCAATCGCGGGTCGCGGTTCCAGGGGCTGACGCCGGAAGGCAAGCAGGTGCTGGTCTGGGCGCGCCGCATCGTCGGTGATTCAAGGAGCATGCGCGAGGAGATGCGCGCGGCGCGCCACGGCCTTTCCGGACGCATCCGCATTGCCGCCATCCCGACCGCACTCGCCATGGTGGCGCGGCTGACGACGCCGTTTCGCGAAAAGCACCCGGGCGTCACCTTTTCGGTGCTGTCGCGCACCTCGATCGAAGTCTTGTCGCTGCTCGGCAATTTCGACATCGACGCCGGTATCACCTATCTCGACAATGAGCCGCTCGGGCGGGTAACCAGCGTGCCGCTGTATGACGAGCGCTATCAGCTGATCACCGCGGTCGGAAACCCCTATTTTGACCGCGACAAAGTGACATGGGCCGAGATCAGCCGGTTGCCGCTGTGCCTGCTGACGCCGGACATGCAGAACCGCCGCATCATCGACCAGCATCTGGCCGAGGCCGGCGTGGAGGTACGGCCGACGCTTGAATCCAATTCGATGATCGTGCTGTTCTCGCACATCCACACCGGCAAATGGTCGTCGGTCATGCCGCTCAACCTTGCGGAAACATTCGGCTTTTCAGAGCCGATCCGGGCCATTCCGATCGTCGAGCCCGACGCCAGCCACACGGTCGGCCTGGTGGCCGCGCCGCGCGAGCCGCACACGCCGCTGGTGCAGGCGCTGCTGGACGAGGCAATGGCGCTGGCAGACGATTTCCGCGCCCATCGCTAGGGTAGAGAATGGCGGCTGAGCGTTCTTGATAGAAGATTTCTATCAAGCGACGGATCAGCTTTATTGATTTCGCTGGTTTCCTCTGTTTTTGTAACGACTTAGCGCTGGAGCGCACCGACCAGGGAGGGCGCTGCATGACGATGCAGCCTGCAAGTACCGAGATCGCATCGCGCACGGCGGCGATTGTCCAAGAGATGAAGGGCCTCGAAGGCCCATTGCTGCCGATCCTGCACGAGATCCAGGAAGAATTCGGCCATGTGCCGCAGGCGGCCCTGCCTGTTATCGCCGATGGGCTCAATCTCTCCAGGGCCGAGGTGCACGGCGTCGTCACCTTCTACCATGATTTCCGTGCCCGGCCGGCCGGGCGGCATGTCCTCAAGCTGTGCCAGGCGGAAGCCTGCCAGTCGATGGGCTCGGATTCCGTCGCCGCCAAGATCAAACAGTTGCTGGGCATCGGTTTCCACGAGACCACAAGCGACGGATCGGTTACACTCGAGCCGGTCTATTGCCTCGGGCTTTGCGCCTGTTCGCCGTCCGCGATGCTCGACGGCGAGGTGATCGGGCGGCTCGACAGCGAGAAGATCGACGAGATCCTTGCAGAGGTGCGCTCATGATCCCCCGCATCTACATTCCCGGCGATTCCGGCGCGTTGGCGCTCGGCGCCGAGAAGGTCGCCATGGCTGTTCGCGCGGAACTCGCCGAGCGTGGCATCGAGGCCAAGATCGTCCGCAACGGCTCGCGCGGCGCTTATTTCCTCGAGCCGATGGTCGAAGTGGCGACCGCCAACGGCCGTGTCGCCTACGGACCGGTCAAGCCTTCCGACGTCAGGAGCCTGTTCGACAGCGGCTTCCTCACCGGTGGCCACCACAAGCGCTGGCTCGGCGCGCCCGACAAGATCCCGTTCCTGGCCAAGCAGACCCGGCTGACCTTTGCCCGCTGCGGCATCAACGACCCGCTGTCGCTCGACGCCTACAAATCGCTTGGTGGGCTCAAGGGTTTGCAGAACGCCGTGGCCATGGCGCCGGCCGACATCGTCAAGCAGGTTACCGACTCAGGCCTGCGTGGCCGTGGCGGCGCCGGCTTCCCGACCGGCATCAAGTGGAAGACGGTGCTGGATACGACATCCGAGCGCAAATACATCGTCTGCAACGCCGACGAGGGCGACAGCGCGACTTTCGCCGACCGCATGATCATGGAGGGCGACCCCTTCGTGCTGATCGAGGGCATGACGATCGCCGGCATCGCCACCGGAGCGACCAAGGGCTTCGTCTATATCCGCTCGGAATATCCGCATGCGGTGGCGACAATGAACAAGGCCGTCGAAATCGCCCGCAAGGCCGGCGTGCTCGGCGTCAACGTACTGGGTTCGCCCAACGCCTTCGACATGGAAATCCGCGTCGGCGCCGGCGCCTATGTCTGCGGCGAGGAAACCTCGCTGTTGAACAGCCTCGAAGGCAAGCGCGGCGTGGTGCGCGCCAAGCCGCCGCTGCCGGCCATCCAAGGCCTGTTCGGCAAGCCGACGGTGATCAACAACGTCATCAGCCTGGCCTCGGTGCCGATCATCATGGACAAGGGTGCGGCCTTCTACAAGGATTTCGGAATGGGCCGCTCGCGCGGCACCATCCCGATCCAGATCGCCGGCAATGTCAGGCATGGCGGCCTGTTCGAGACCGCCTTCGGCCTGACGCTCGGCGAGATCGTCGATGACATTGGCGGCGGCACGGCCACTGGCCGTCCGGTGAAGGCAGTACAGGTCGGCGGCCCGCTCGGCGCTTATTTCCCGCGCGCCCTGTTCGACACGCCGTTCGACTATGAAGAATTCGCCAAGCGCGACGGGTTGATCGGCCATGCCGGCATCACCGTGTTCGACGACACGGCCGACATGCTGAAGCAGGCGCGCTTCGCGATGGAGTTCTGCGCCATCGAAAGCTGCGGCAAGTGCACGCCCTGCCGCATCGGCTCGACGCGCGGCATCGAGACCATCGACAGGCTTGCCGCCGGGATCGAGCCGGAAAAGAATCTCGCTTTGGTCACCGACCTCTGCAACACGATGAAGTTCGGTTCGCTGTGCGCGCTGGGCGGCTTCACGCCTTACCCGGTGATGAGTTCGATCACGCATTTCCCCGAAGATTTCAAGCCCGCGCCAGCGCGCGTGGCTGCTGAGTAGGAGCTGGCAGATGAACATCAAGGCCGACTTCCCATTGCTCGTCGAAGAGATCGACTACGGAACCCCGGAATCGCGGGCGCAAAAGCAGGTCACGCTGAGCGTCGACGGCCGCAGCATCACGGTGCCGGAAGGCACCTCGATCATGCGCGCCGCTATGGAAGGCGGCGTCGAGATCCCGAAGCTCTGTGCCACCGACATGCTGGACTCATTCGGCTCGTGCCGTGTCTGCCTGGTCGAGATCGAAGGGCGCGGCGGCACGCCGGCGTCCTGCACGACGCCGGTCGGCGAAGGCATGGTGGTCCGCACGCAGTCCGACCGGCTAGACGCCATCCGCCGCGGCGTCATGGAGCTTTACGTCTCCGACCATCCGACCGGCTGGAACGAGAAGGCCGGCACCGGCGCCAGCGAATTCGACACGGTGGCTAAGTCGGTCGGTCTGACCGAGAACCGCTACGGCGTCGAGGGCCGCAACCACGTCAAGCAGGAAGACGGCGTGGCGCCCGGCCATGGCTCGCTGGCGGTCGACTACATTGCCCGCGACGAATCCAATCCTTATTTCACCTATGATCCGGCGCAGTGCATCGTCTGCTCGCGCTGCGTGCGGGCGTGCGAAGAAGTGCAGGGCACCTTCGCGCTGACCATCGAGGGCCGCGGTTTCGAATCGCGCATGGTCGCCGGCATGCATGAGGATTTCATCGCTTCCGAATGCGTGTCATGCGGAGCCTGCGTGCAGGCCTGCCCGACCGACGCGCTGCGCGAGAAGACGGTGCTCGAGAAGGGCATGCCGGAACGCTCGGCCGTTACCACCTGCGCCTATTGCGGCGTCGGCTGCTCGTTCAAGGCCGAGGTGAAGGACGACGAAGTCATCCGCATGATGCCCTACAAGGACGGCAAGGCGAACCACGGCCACAGCTGCGTCAAGGGCCGCTTCGCCTATGGCTACGCCACCCACAAGGACCGCATCCTGTCGCCGATGATCCGCGAGAAGATCTCCGATCCGTGGCGCGAAGTGAGCTGGGAAGAGGCGATCGCGCACACGGCCAAGGAATTCCGCCGGATCCAGTATCAGTACGGTCGCACCTCGATCGGCGGCATCACCTCCTCGCGCTGCACGAACGAGGAGACCTATCTCGTGCAGAAGCTGGTGCGGCAGGGTTTCCGCAACAACAATGTCGACACCTGCGCCCGCGTCTGCCATTCGCCGACCGGCTACGGGCTCGGCCAGACCTACGGCACCTCGGCCGGCACGCAGGATTTCGACTCGGTCGAATTCACCGACGTCGCCGTCATCATCGGCGCCAATCCGGTTTCCGCCCATCCGGTGTTCGCCTCGCGTCTCAAGAAGCGGCTGCGCCAGGGCGCCAAGCTGATCGTGCTCGATCCGCGCCGCACCGAGATGGTCAAGTCGGCGCATATCGACGCCGACTATCACCTGCCGCTGAAGCCCGGCACCAACGTGGCGGTGCTGACGTCACTGGCGCATGTCATCGTTACCGAAGGGCTTTTCGACGAAGCCTTCATCCGCGAACGCTGCGACTGGACGGAGTTCCAGGACTGGGCCTCCTTCGTCGCCTTGCCGGAGAACAGCCCTGAAATCGTCGGCAAGCTTTCCGGCGTCGACCCGGAACTGATCCGGGGTGCCGCGCGGCTCTACGCCAAGGGCGGCAATGGCGCGATCTATTACGGCCTCGGCGTCACCGAGCACAGCCAGGGCTCGACCACGGTGATGGCGATCGCCAACCTCGCCATGGCCACCGGCAATATCGGCCGCCCGGGCGTCGGCGTGAATCCGCTGCGTGGCCAGAACAATGTGCAGGGCTCGTGCGACATGGGCTCCTTCCCGCACGAACTGCCCGGCTATCGCCACATCTCCGGCGAAGCCGTGCGCGATATCTATGAAAGCCTTTGGGGCGTGAAGCTGGACGACGAACCCGGCCTGCGCATTCCCAACATGCTGGACGCCGCCGTCGACGGCTCCTTCAAGGGCATCTACATCCAGGGCGAGGACATCTTGCAGTCCGATCCCGACACCAAGCATGTCGCGGGCGGTCTCGCGGCCATGGAGTGCGTGGTCGTGCACGATCTCTTCCTCAACGAGACGGCGAATTACGCGCATGTCTTCCTGCCGGGCTCGACCTTCCTGGAAAAGGACGGCACCTTCACCAATGCCGAGCGGCGCATCAACATGGTGCGCAAGGTGCTGGAACCGAAGGCGCGCTATGCCGACTGGGAGGCGACGCAGGAGCTTGCCCGCGCGATCGGGCTCGACTGGAACTACACGCATCCCTCGCAGATCATGGACGAGATCGCCCAGACGACGCCGAGCTTCGCCAATGTCTCCTTCGAGCTGCTCGACCGCGTCGGATCGGTGCAATGGCCGTGCAACGAGAAGGCCCCGCTCGGAACGCCGATCATGCACATAGACGGCTTCGTGCGCGGCAAGGGCAAGTTCATCCGCACCGAATATGTGGCGACGGACGAGAGGACCGGGCCGCGCTTCCCGCTGCTTTTGACCACTGGCCGCATCCTCAGCCAGTACAATGTCGGCGCGCAGACGCGGCGCACCGACAACGTCATGTGGCACTCGGAAGACCGGCTGGAGATCCATCCGCACGATGCCGAGAACCGCGGCCTGCGCGATGGCGACTGGGTGCGGCTGACCAGCCGCTCCGGCGAGACGACGCTGCGGGCGCTGATCACCGACCGTGTGTCGCCTGGCGTGGTCTACACCACCTTCCACCATCCGGACACGCAGGCCAACGTCATCACCACCGACTTCTCGGACTGGGCGACCAACTGTCCGGAGTACAAGGTGACGGCGGTGCAGGTCGGCGCCTCGAACGGCCCGTCGGATTGGCAACGCGAGTATGACGAGCAGGCCAGGAACAGCCGCCGCATCGCCTCGCTGCAGGCGGCGGAGTAGCCGTGGCCGCGCGCCGCAAAGCCACGACCGAGATATCGCGCCTGGCGCACCGCGCCAGCAGTACGACTGTTGCCAACCGCATGGTGCCGGAGGAGACGCCGGTGGCGTTTTCCTTTGCCGGAACCACGCATGCGGTGATGATGGCGAGCCCTGCCGACTTCGAGGATTTCGCGCTCGGCTTCTCGCTGACGGAAGGCATCATTGCCGACCCGCAAGAGATCGAGGCGATCGAAGTCGAGGATCATGGCGCCGGCATCGATATCCAGATCCGGCTCAAGGATCAGGCCAATACACGCTTCGAGGCGCGGCGGCGCAGGCTTGCCGGGCCGGTTGGCTGCGGGCTGTGCGGTATTGAGTCCATCGAGGAAGCGATGCGGTCCGTCGACGCCGTTGGTGCGTCAAAACTTACGCTTGATGCCGACGACATCGTCCGCTCCGTCAAGCTTTTGTCGAAGGTGCAGCCGCTGCATCAGGAAACCGGAGCCGTACATGCCGCCGGCTTCTATATTCCTGGCAAGGGCGTCGTCATGGCGCGCGAGGATGTCGGCCGCCACAATGCGCTGGACAAGCTCGCAGGCGCGTTGGCCAAAGCCGGCATCGACGGCGCCTCGGGAGCCGTTGTGGTGACGTCGCGCGTGTCCGTCGAAATGGTGCAGAAGACGGCGGCGGTCGGCTCGGCCTTCATCATCGCCGTCTCGGCGCCGACCGCGCTTGCCATCCGCACGGCCGATGAGGCCGGCATGACGCTGGTGGCGCTGGTGCGCGGCGAGGATTTCGATGTTTTCACCCACCCCGATCGGGTGGTTTTGGGAGTTGCCCAGCATGTCGCATGACGAAGACCACATCACGAGCACCAGTGAAAAGCTGGTGCGGATGGCCAACCAGATCGCGGCCTTCTTCCATTCCAAGTCGCGCGAGGAAGGTGTTGCCGGCGTCGCCGAGCACATCAACAAATTCTGGGAACCGAGGATGCGGCGGCAGTTCTTCGAACTGCTGGACAGCGGCGAAGGCTTCGACGAACTCGTCGTGGCGGCATCGGCCAGGATCAAGCGGCCGATCACGCCAGCCGAGGCCGATCTCAAGCTCGGGCTCAAACCCTTCCCGGCCGACGCCGCCGCGTCGCAAAAGTAGCCGCAAGCCGGCTGCGCGAGCCTATAATCATTTCCACTAAGGTTTGAGCTGCCGCTATCGACGCGGCTCTGCTATGGTTGCCGATCAGAAATCGTCAGGCCGGGCGGAAGAAACTCGTGAGGCCGATCGAGACCCGATATGCCCTCAGTGGCGAGGCGCGGATCGCCTATCAGGTGGTCGGCCAGGGCTCGCTTGATCTTGTCTTCGTTCCGGGCTTCATTTCCAATCTCGACCTGCATTGGGAAGACGAGGGCTATACAAGGCTCCTGAGGCGGCTTTCGGCATTCTCGCGGCTGATCCTGTTCGACAAGCGCGGCACCGGTCTTTCCGACCGTGTCGATGTCCATCACTTGCCCAGCCTCGAAACCCGCATGGACGATGTGCGCGCGGTGATGGACGCAACCGGCAGCGGCCGCGCGGCGCTACTTGGCGCCTCGGAAGGCGCACCAATGGCGATGCTGTTCGCCGCCACCTATCCGGAACGGACGCGGGCGCTGGCGCTCTATGGCGGCTATGCGCATTTCCACAAATGGGTGATGTCGCCCGAACGCCTCGGCGCCTTCATCGAGACGACGGAAACGTCATGGGGCACGGGTGCCACCTTGCCCAGCTTCGCGCCGGGCCGGGTCGACGACCCGCATTTCACCCGGTGGTGGGCGCGCTTCGAGCGCTTGTCGGCAAGCCCGACCGCAGCGGCAGCACTTGCCCGCATGAATGCCGGGATCGACGTGCGGGACATCCTCGGCGCGATCAACGCGCCGACACTGCTGATCCATCGCCGCAACGATGTTCGCGTCGATCCCGAAGCCAGCCGCTTCCTGGCAAAGAATATCCCGAATGCGCGGCTGGTCGAGATCGCCGGGCGCGACCATCCGATCTGGACCGGCGACGTCGACCGCGTCGCCGACCTGATCGAGGAATTTCTGACCGGCCAGCCGGCGGTGGCCGACACCGAGCGCGTGCTTGCCGCATTGCTGGTGACGCGCATCTACGACACGGCCAAGCTTGGCGATCGCATGTGGCACGAGCGCAGTCAGCGCTTTCAGGAGAGCTGGCGGCTGCTGGTCGGGCGTCATGGCGGACGCGCGACGGGTACGCATGGTGAATTGATGATTTCGCGCTTCGACGGGCCGGCGCGCGCCATACGCTGCGCGGCGGCGTTGCGCGAGGCGGCGCAGCAGATCGGCGTGGCGAGCGCGCAAGGGGTCCATGTCGGCGAGATCGAAGCGCGCGGCCCGCCGGTCGGACTGACGGCACGCGTGACCATGCAATTGGCGAACCATGCCGGGCGTGGCGAGATTCTGGCCTCCCGGCTGGTTGCCGACCTGGCGGAGGGATCCGGCCTGCATTTCGTCGACGCCGGCCGTGTCAGCCTCGGCGAACTCGACGAGCCATTGCCGGTGATGCATGCGACGTCGGAGCAGCATCTGGAACCGGCCTGCCGCTCGAAATCCAAGCCGGCTGAACCCGCCGTGTTGACGGCACGGGAAAGCGAGGTGGTGAACCTGATCGCCGATGGCAAAAGCAATGCGGCGATCGCTGGCGAGCTCAGGCTGAGCGAGCACACGGTCAAGCGTCACGTCGCCAACATTCTGCTCAAGCTCGACCTGCCATCGCGTGCGGCGGCGGCGGCATTCTCCGCCAGGCACGCTGGCCCGGACGGGCCATGACAGCGATGGCGCTTTCGGGCGAAGCGGGCACGCCGATCCAAGCGCTATCAATTCCCCCATGCAGGCCAGGCGGATATCGCCGGGAAGGCACTGCGAACGGAGGATGAAATGCTCGAGTCAAAACTGAACGTCAGATCATTTGTGATCGCGGCAGGCATTGGCGCGCTGTTCACGATCACTCCCGCAAAGGCCGAGGATGCATCGGCGACAGCCGCCTACAAGGACATCCAGGCGACGCTCGGCTCGGTGCCGGACATGTTCAAGACACTGCCTGACGTGGCGGTCGCCGGCGCCTGGGCCGAAATCAAGGGCGTGCAGCTCAATCCCAAGACCGCGCTCGATGGCAAGACCAAGGAACTGATAGGTCTTGCGGTGGCCGCGCAGATACCTTGCCAGTACTGCATCTATTTCCATACCGAGGCCGCCAAGCTCAACGGCGCGAGCGACGAGGAGATCAAGGAGACGATAGCGATGGCGGCGATCGTGCGCCATTGGTCGACGATGCTCAATGGAAGCCAGGTCGATCTCGCCACTTTCAAGAAGCAGACCGACGACGTCTTCGCGGCCGTCAAGGCGAAGTCGCAGTGAAAGGCACTGTCCGTCGATAAGCGCCGGGCAGATTTCCGAACGTCAACCGCCCGAAAGCGGGCCATGGAGGATGAGATGCTAACCAAGACACAAGCCGTGGACGGCGCTGCCATCAAGAAGGCGATCGAAACCCGTGACGGCAAGATGCTGTCTGGCTTCTATGCCGACGACGCGTTGGTGCGGGTGATCGACCGCAACAACCCGCCGAGCAAGCCGCGCGAGATCCGCGGGCGCGCGGCGATCACCACCTTCTGGGACGACATCTGCAGCCGGGCGATGACCCACAAGGTCGACACCACGATCGCCGACGGCAACAGCCTGGCCTTCACCCAGGCCTGCGCCTATCCGGACGGCACAAAGGTGTTCGCCGCCGCGATGCTGGAGCTGAAGAACGGGCAAATCGCAAGGCAGACCGTCGTGCAGGCCTGGGACGAATAGGCAAGCAGCCGCCAACTCAACCTTGGGAGGAACCAGCATGTTCAGCGCTAGATGGCAGATCGACGCGAAGTTCGGGCATAAACAGACCGTGCTCGACCTGTTGAAGAAATGGGAACGCGAGATCGGCTCGCAGGTCGGCCTCGCCGAGCTGAAGTTCCAGATCATGACCGGATCGATCGGCGCACGCGAAGCGACGGTCGAGTCGCACCATCAGGTCGAAAGCCTGGCCCAGTTGGAGGCGATGTTCGCCAAGATCAGCAAGATCGACGCACACGCCAAATGGGGCAAGGAAATGGAGCCCTATGTCGTGTCAGGCACCAGCCTGTGGAACATCTATCGTATCGTCGAGTAGCACCGCTACCTCTTCCCCTTGTGGGAGAGGTCGGATTGCCCCGAATTGCCCTTCGCAATTCGGCTGGCAATCCGGCTGAGGGGTGACTTGGCGCCAAGCTGGAACACCCTCATCCGTCTCGGCGCTGCGCGCCGATCCACCTTCTCCCGCAGGGGGAGAAGGGAAACTGCGCTATGCGTGCGCCACCATCACGTGCCGCACGGCGGTATAGTCCTCCAGTGCATAAAGCGACATGTCCTTGCCGTAGCCGGACTGCTTCAACCCGCCATGCGGCATCTCGTTGGTCAGCATGAAATGGGTGTTGATCCATGTGCAGCCATATTGCAGGCGGGCCGCCGTCGCCATGGCGCGCGAGACGTCCTTGGTCCAAACCGATGACGCCAGGCCGTAGTCGCTGTCATTGGCCCAGTTGACCGCCTCGTCGACTTCCGTGAAACGGGTGACCGAGACGACCGGGCCGAACACTTCGCGACGCACGATTTCGTCCTCCTGCAAGGCGCCGGCGACGACGGTCGGCTGATAGTAGAAGCCGGTGCCCTCGCCCGGCTTGCCGCCGGTGGTGATCTCGATGTGCTTCAGCTCGGAGGCGCGTTCGACGAAGCTCGACACGCGGTCGCGCTGGCGGCGCGAGATCAGCGGCCCGATCTCGTTTTCGGTGTCGTCGGCACGGTTGTACCTGATGGTCGAGACGGCGGAAGAGAGGTCGGCGACGAGCTTGTCGTAGACCTTCTTGCCGGCATAGATGCGGCAGGCGGCGGTGCAGTCCTGGCCGGCATTGTAGTAGCCGAAGGCGCGCAGGCCGTTGACCACCGCGCCAAGGTCGGCGTCGTCGAAGACGATGACCGGGGCCTTGCCGCCGAGTTCGAGATGCGTGCGCTTGACCGATTTGGCGGCGGCCTGCAGAACCTTCTTGCCGGTGGCGACGTCGCCGGTGATCGAGATCATGTTGACCTTGGGATGGTTGATCAGCGCGTTGCCGACGCTGTCGCCACGGCCGAGCACGACATTGACCACGCCTTCGGGGAGGATTTCGGCCAGGATCCTGGCCAGCTTCAGCGTCGTCAGTGGCGTCTGCTCCGACGGCTTGAAGACGACGGTGTTGCCGCCGCCGATCGCCGGCGCCAGCTTCCAGGCCATCATCATCAGCGGGTAGTTCCAGGGCGCGATCGAAGCGACGATGCCGATCGGGTCGCGCCGCACCATCGAGGTGTGGCCGGGGAGATATTCGCCGGCGACGACGCCCGGCATCGTACGGACCGCGCCGGCGAAGAAGCGGTAGCAGTCGACGATGGCCGGAATCTCGTCATTGAGCACGGAATTGATCGGCTTGCCGCAGTTCAGCGCCTCGAGAGCGGCGAAGTCCTTGGCCTCGGCCTCGATGCGGTCGGCGATCTTGAGGAGATAACCAGAGCGCTGCGCCGGCGTGGTGCGCGACCACAGAACGAACGCTTGTTCGGCGGCCGCCACCGCCGCCTCGATCTGCGCCTGGCTGGCCTCGGGCAGGTTGAGAATGGTCGCCCCGGTCTTCGGATTGAGGATCGGCTCCTCGGTCTCGGCGCCGTTCTCGAATTTCGACCCGATCAGCATCTGGGTGTCCATGGACGTCTCTCCCTTACGAACTGACGTTATTTGCCCGAACCGGCGATCTGGTCGCCGTCGCGGGTGAGGTAATAGGCAAACAGGATGGGCAGCAGCGTCACCAGCACGACGACCATGGCCACGACATTGGTGACCGGGCGCTGGCGCGGGCGGATCAGCTCCTCCAGCATCCAGATCGGCACGGTCTGCTGCTGGCCGGCGGTGAAGGTGGTGACGATGACTTCGTCGAAAGACAAAGCGAAGGCCAGCATGCCGCCTGCAAGCAGCGCGGTGGCGATGTTGGGCAGCACGACATGGCGGAAGGTCTGAAAACCGTCGGCGCCGAGATCCATCGAGGCCTCGATCATCGAACCGGATGTGCGACGGAAACGGGCGACCGCATTGTTGTAGACGACGACCACGCAGAAAGTGGCGTGGCCGAGCACGATCGTCCAGAACGAGAAAGGAATGTCGGCGAGCGAAAAGGCCGAGCGGAGCGCGATGCCGGTGATGATGCCGGGCAGCGCGATCGGCAGGATGACCAGCAGCGAGATGGTCTCGCGGCCGAAGAATTTCGTCCGTGACACAGCGGCGGCGCACAGCGTGCCGAGCACCAGTGCGATCGCCGTCGAGATGGCGGCGACGCGCACCGACAGCGACAGCGCTTCCCACACGTCAGGCCGGTTCCATGTGACGGCGAACCACTGCGTGGTCAGCCCCGGCGGCGGCCAGACGAAGCTCTTCTCCTCGGTGGTGAAGGCGTAGACGAAGATCAGCAGGATCGGCAAATGCAGGAAGAGCAGGCCGCAGGCGGCGGCGATCTTCAAGCCGAGCGGAGCCGATTGACCACGGTCAGAGCGCATCGAAAGCCCCCATGCGCTTGGCGCCCCAGAGGTAGAAGCCCATGATGACGATGGGCACCACGGTGAAGGCGGCTGCAAGCGGGATGTTGCCGGCGGTGCCTTGCTGCGAATAGACGGCCTGGCCGATGAAGAGGCGCGACGTGCCGATGATCTGCGGGATGATGTAATCGCCCAATGTCAGCGAGAAGGTGAAGATCGAGCCGGCGACAATGCCGGGCAGCGCCAGCGGAAACAGCACGTTGCGGAAGGTCTGGCCGGGCGAAGCGCCGAGATCGGAGGAGGCTTCGACCAGATTGCCCGGCACGCGCTCGAGCGCCGCCTGCACGGGCAGGATCATGAAGGGCAGCCAGACATAGACGAAGACGATGAAGGTGCCGGTGAAAGACACCGACAGCGAGTTGCCGCCGACGACCGGCAACGCCAGCCAGGCCTCGAGCAGCCACAGCAAATGCAGCTTGGCGAAGAGCCAGGTGAGGATGCCTTCCTTGGCCAGGATCAGCTTCCAGGCATAGATCTTGACCAGGTAGCTCGACCACAGCGGCAGCATGACGCCGAGATAGAACAGCGCCTTCCAGCGGCCACGGGCATAGCGCGCGGCATAGTAGGCGATCGGAAAGGCGACAATGGCCGAAGCCAGCGTGACCAGGGCCGCCATGGTGACGGTCCGCAGGATGATGTCGAGATTGGCGGCCTGCAGCAGGTCGCCATAGGTCTTCAGCGTGAACTGGCGGTTGATGAGGCCTGAGAACTCGTCGATGGAGAAGAAGCTCTGTGCCAGCAGCGCGAAGAGCGAGCCGATATAGACGATGCCGAGCCACAGCACCGGCGGCAAAAGCATGAGCAGCAGAAGCAGTTGCGGCCGGCGCCAGAACAGGTCCGACAGCGCGCCGCGCATGCCGCCGCTGCCGGGCAGGATGGCGGGGGCCGTGGCGCGCGGCATGGTGACGTCGACGCTCATGCCGGCTCATCCATCAGATGCAGGTGCTCGCGGTTGAAGGTGAGCACCACCGCTTCGCCTTCGGCAGGCAGCGCCGTGCCGGCTGGCACCACGGCGTGCAGCTTCAATCCGTCGGCATCGAGCGCCAGCCTGGTGGTGGCGCCGAGATAGTTGGTCGAGACGAGGCGGGCGGCGACGCCTTCGCCGCTTGCGGCGCGGCTGACGCGAATGGATTCGGGGCGGAGACTGCCCCAGCAGTGCTGACCGGAATAACGCTGGACGAAATCCGGCGGCAGCACGTTGGAGGAGCCGACGAAATCGGCGACGAAGCGGGTTCTCGGCCGCTGGTAAATATCCTCCGGCGTGCCGATCTGCATGATCCTGCCGTCGTTGAAGACGGCGACGCGGTCGGCCATCGACAGCGCCTCGCCCTGGTCGTGGGTGACGAAGACGAAGGTGATGCCGAGCGCCTTCTGCAGCGATTTCAGCTCGTCCTGCATGTTCTCGCGCAGCTTCAGGTCAAGCGCGCCGAGCGGCTCGTCGAGCAGCAGTACCTTGGGCTGGTTGACCAGAGCGCGGGCGAGCGCGACGCGCTGGCGCTGGCCGCCGGAAAGCTGGCCGGGGCGGCGGGCGCCGTAGCCTGGCAGCCTCACCAGCGACAGGGCTTCCTCGGCCGCCTTGTGCCGTCCGGCCTTGCCGACGCCCTTGACCATCAGCCCGTAGGCAACGTTATCGAGCACATTGAGATGCGGGAACAGCGCGTAGTCCTGGAACACCGTGTTGACGTTGCGGCGATAGGGCGGCACGCCCTCGGCGCGCTCGCCGAAGATCGAGATCGAACCCGAAGTCGGCTGCTCGAAGCCGGCGATCAGGCGCAGGCATGTCGTCTTGCCGGAACCGGAGGGACCGAGCATGGCGAAGAACTCACCCGGTACAATGTCGAGGTCGACGGCATCGACGGCGCGCACACTGCCGAAATGGCGCGAGACTTTCTGAAAGGAGACGGCTGATGTCATGGGCTCTCAGTCTGTTGCCGGTTTGTCTTTGGTCGAAATGGCTCTTGCCGCCCGATTGGGACCGGAGCGACAGTCCACCTCCCCCTCGAGGGGGAGGTCGCGGCGAAGCCGCGGGTAGGGGTGCCGGCGCCGACGTTTCGGGCAGCCCCCACGCCGACGCTGCGCGTCGACCCTCCCCACAAGGGGGAGGGTAAGCGAAATCACCGTCCGCCGATAACGCCGATATAGTCCGACACCCAGCGGTAGTAAGGCACGCACTGGTCGTTCTGGGTGGCGCATTTCGAGACCGGCGTCTTCCAGAACTTGATCTTGTCGAAATTGTCGTAGCCGTTGGTCTTGCAGCCTTCGTCGGTCAAGAGCTCGTTGCCCTTGCAGGCGGCGGGAACCACGGGGAGCGATCCGAACCAGGCCGAGACATCGCCCTGCACTTTCGGCGACAGCGAATGTTCGAGCCACATATAGGCGCAGTTCGGGTGAGCCGCGTCGGCTTCCATCATGGTGGTGTCGGCCCAGCCGGTGACGCCTTCTTCCGGCACGGTCGAGGCAACCGGCTTCTTGGCGGCGACCAGCGTGTTGACCTGATACGGCCATGAACCGGAAGCGACGACACCTTCATTCTGGAAATCGTCGACCTGGATGGCGGCGTCATGCCAGTAGCGGCCGACCAGCGTGCGCTGGACGCGCAGCAGTTCGAGGGCTGCCTTGTACTGGTCCTCGTTCAGTTCGTAGGGATCCTTGATGCCGAGTTCCGGCTTGTGGAACATCAGATAGTTGGCGGCGTCGGCGATGTGGATCGGCCCGTCATAGGCCTGGACGCGGCCCTTGTTGGACTTGCCGTCCGGCAGCTTCATTTCCTCGAAGACGACGTTCCAGCTCTTGGGCGCTTCCTTGAACACCTCGGTGTTGTACATCAGGATGTTCGGTCCCCACTGGTAAGGAACGCCGTAATGCACCTTGTCGACGGTGAACCAGGGCGCGTCCTTCAGCCGGTCGTCGACCGTCTTCCAGCTCGGGATCAGATCGGTGTTGATCGGCTGCACGCGCTTGCCCGCGACGAGGCGCAGCGAGGCATCACCCGAAGCCGTGACGAGGTCGAAGCCACCCTCGTTCATCAGCGAGACCATCTCATCCGACGTGTTGGCGGTCTTGACGTTGACCTTGCAGCCGCTCTCCTTCTCGAAGGCGGTGACCCAGTCATAGCCCTTGTCGGTCTCGCCGCGCTCGATGTAGCCCGGCCAGGCAACGATGTTGACCTGGCCCTCGCCTCTGCCGAGTTCCTTGACCTGGGCGATGGCCTGGCCGGAGAAGGTCAGCGCGACCGTCAGCGCCGTGCACGACTTCAGGAATGAATTCATCATCGATCTCCCATTTTGGCGCATGCCCCCGAAACCGCTCCGGTTTTCGCCAGATCACGCGCGGACTGAAAAACATATCAGTTCGTCCTGTGGACTTGATGTCGCTCTGCTGGCGGCTTTGGTCCCTGACACCGAAAGTGCTTGGAAAATTCCGGTTTCGCAAATTCATTTATCAGAAAGACGGTATCGGTTTTTCCGATAGAGAGCCGCCGCTTCAAGCAAGCGCCGTCACCAGCCAGCAGGCGGCGTTAAAGCGAGCCTCACCGTCCTCAACGAAAGGCGCGAACGCAGCCGGCAACACCGTGGTGATTTTTTCGGCCGTCGCCCGGTCAACCTCACGCAGCGCGGCGCCGACCGGCCCTAGCCGGGTGACGAACGTCATCAGATCGCGTTGGGCGATCCGGCACGGGACGTCTGCCTGTTCGACTGCGATTGAAGCCCAGCCGCCCGCTTCAAGGATCCGCCTCACCTTGGCGCCGTCGGCAAAGGCAAACTGACCCGGCGCATCGGGGTCCGGCGTGGGTGCGGGCGGCAGGAAGGGCGCAGCCGCTCGCGCGGCGGTCGTCATGAAATCATTCTCGAGCGGACTGCGCCAGGCAACAAAGGCGAGTTTGCCGCCGCGCCTCGCGGCCTTTCTTATGTTGGTGAACGCGGCCACGGGATCATCGAAGAACATGACACCGAAGCGCGAGATAACAGCGTCGAAGTACCCCGGTTCGAACGCATATGCCTGGGCATCGCCCACTTCAAAACTTGCGTTTGCTACCCCTCCCACCTTCGTGCGCTCCGTCGCCAGGGCGACAAGCGGCTGCGAGATGTCGAGCCCCACACACTTTCCGTCGTTGCCCACGTGGCGCGCCATCGCCAGAGTCGTGGCGCCGGCACCGCAGCCGATGTCCAGGACATTGCCCCCTTCCCCGGGATAGCCGGCATCGACCACCAGCCGCTCGAACGGCGCCAGTATCTCGTCGAGGATCGGCTGCATCTCGACCCAGGTCTTTCCGCTGACATCGTTCCAGAGCGCGGCTTGGCGTGTGTTTGGCGGCACGGATTGCGGCATAACGGACCTCGCTTTCGTGTTGCTCTCGCTGATCGTCGCGAGCACTCTACGAGTTCAAGCCGACTTGAGGTCAAGCATGAAAGATATGGACATTGCCGAAGTGTCGCGCCGCACCGGCGTGCCCGCCTCCACCCTTCGCTACTACGAGGAGAGGGGCCTCGTCGCCTCGATCGGCCGTCGCGGCAAGCGCCGCCTGTTCGACCCTGCCGTCCTGGACCGACTGGCCTTGATCGCGCTCGGACGCGCCGGTGGATTCGCACTGGACGAGATTTCCTCGATGCTGACGCCCGACGGCCTGCCGAAAATGGATCGAGGGCGCCTGGATGCCAAGGCGAACGAACTGGACCAAATCATCCAACGCCTGACGGCGATCCGAGAGGCTTTGCGTCACGCCGCTAAATGTCCGGCCGCCCGGCCGACGGAGTGTCCGACGTTCCGCCGCGCCGTCAGACTTGCCGGTGCTGGTCGCTTCGAGGTTGCTCCGCTCGCGCCGTTCAAGGCGGAGGCGGTTTCCGTCACAAGGCGCAAGCGTAGGACTGGCCACGTCAGGCTGGAGTAGGCCACTAGCGACGGACCGTCCGCTGCGACTGGGCAAGGCCGATGAAGTCGCGCGCCGCCTGCGGCAAGCTGGAACCGCGCCGCCAGACCATGCCGACCTGCACCACTGGCAAGGAGCCCGAAATATCGCGCGATTCGATGCGGTCGCCTTCCAGTGACCATGGCCGGTAGACGAGGTCGGGCAGCAGCGCCACGCCGGCACCGGTAGCGACCAGACTGCGGACCGCTTCCACCGAACGGGTGCGGAAGGCGACATGCGGCTTGGCGCCGATCGCCGCCAGCAGTTTTCCCGTGTTCTCCTCGATCTCGTCGACGGTAAGCATGATCAGAGGCTCGCCGGCGATATCGCCAATGCTGATGATGTCGGCGCCGACGAGGGAATGGCCGAGCGGCAGCCACAGGCGGTAGGTCGAGACCTCGAGGATTTCCGATTGCAGCGCCGTGCGGTCGCGCAGATTGGAGGTCACCATGACGGCGATATCGAGCTTGCCGCCGATCAGGAGATGTTCGAGGTAGTCGCCATTGTCCTCGATGGCCGAGACCTCGACGCCCGGATAGGCGCGGCGATAGCGGGAAAGCAGATCCGATAGCACATAGCCGGCGACCAGCGAGGTGACGCCAAGCTGCAGCCGCCCTCCAGCCACGGCCTGTTCGCCGGAAAAAGAGCGGCGGGCGTCGGACACGTCGGCCAGGATCTTGGTCGCATGGCGCAGGAACTGGTGGCCCTTATGCGTGATGTTGAGGCCGCGCGGATGGCGTTCGAACAGTTCGACGCCAAGATCGCTTTCGAGTTCCTTGATCGCTTCGGTGACGGACGATTGCGAGATGGAGAGGTTCTGTGCGGCGCCCGACACCGTGCCTTGTTCGGCGACGGCGATGAAGAACTGCAGCTGGCGGATGGTGAAGGCCATGGCCGGACTAAACACCGGCGGCCGAGCGAAGGAAAGCCGACGGCGGAACTTATCCCATGGCTGGAGACTGGTGCTCAGCCGAGCGCCAGCCTGATGCGCCGCCGCCATGCGGGGCCATAGCGCAATGCAAGCATGAAGGCCGTCTCCAGCACCACGACAATGACGATGATGCGCAAGCCCACCGTGAAGGAATCCTGGCCGCTGCCGCGCAAGAGGTAGCCGGTCAGGAGGAAGCCCGCATTCCAGATGGTGGCGCCGAGCAGCGTCGCCATCGCGAAGGGCAGCGCCGGCAGACAAAGCGCGCCGGCCGCGATCGGCAGATAGTTGCGCACCGTCGGGATGAACTGCGCCAACAGCGACACCCGGACATGATTGCGGCGATAGGCCTGGCCAAGCTTGCGGTAGGTTGCCGGGCGCAGGAAGACATATCTGCCGATCTGTTCGATCAGGTGGTCGGCACGGTCAAATCCGATCCGGCGGCCAACCGCATACCAGACAAGGCAGCCGGCGAAGGAGGCTAGCGTCGTCACCGCCAGCAGGACCAGCAGCGCCGCGCCATTCGGCGCCGCCGTCATGCCGAGGAACAGCAGCAGCACATGCGACGGCGGTATCGGCAGGATCTTCTCGGTGAAGGCGAGGCAGAAGACGCCGAACAGGCCGAAGCCGAGAATGGCCGACAACGGACCGGTCATGCAAAGCGCCAGTCATAGGTTCCAAGCGCCTTGATCCTGGCGACGCGATAGACCGTCGCCGGCGGGAAATTGCGAAAGGTGTGGCCGACCCGCGTGACTTCGAGATCGAGCCGGTCGAGCAGCGACTGGTCGAACGGGCAGCGCCGGCCGAGCGTGAACTGGTAGAGCGCCCCACCCGGGCGAAGGTTTGCGAAAACACCTTCGAGAATGGCAAGCGTCTTGCGTGGCGAAATCAAGCGGAAGGGCAGTCCGCTGACGGCGGCGCCAACCACCGGCCCGGGAAACAGCGACAGATGGCGCAGGCCGGCGGCATCCATCTCGAAAATGCGGGCGGTGGGAAAGCGCCGCATGAGAAGTGCCGCAAAATCCGGATCGGATTCGATCAGCGTCAGATCCTCTTGCTGCACCCCGCGGGACAGCAGCGCCCGCGTGAACGGGCCGGTTCCGGGACCGAGCTCCAGCACGGGGCCGGTCTCGGGACCGATGTCGCGCGTCATCAAGGCCGCCAGGCTGGAACTGGACGGTGTGACGGAGCCGACCCTGAACGGCGCCACGGTCCACGC
Organism: Mesorhizobium sp. WSM4307; assembly: GCF_007003945.1. NCBI lineage: Bacteria > Pseudomonadati > Pseudomonadota > Alphaproteobacteria > Hyphomicrobiales > Phyllobacteriaceae > Mesorhizobium > Mesorhizobium sp. WSM4307. The sequence continues at coordinate 262,133 of NZ_VFTB01000005.1, read as the reverse complement.
CATGAGAAAAGACAGGGCATCATGTGCAGGCATAACCAACCTCAATCCCGAACAACGGCACGCCAACCAATTCGGCGCGGCCGCTTGATTTCGTTTCGGCGTCGGACCCGAACCTGTTGCATCGTCGGGCCCGACGCCTTGACGCCGGCATGGGCGGTTCCTGCCGACCGGCGCTGTTTGCCGTGGCTGGATTGCATAGACATTGCGCAATAGCCTGGACGCAAAGAAAGAGCTTGCCGGCCGCCGGCCGTTCGGCTTTGCCATGTCCACGCAATGTTGGCGCGGTAGCGCCCGATGCGGTGTGCTCGTCGCCGGGGAGTGTGGATGCGTATCTTGCTGGTCGAAGACGAGTCCGAGATGGTCTCGGCGCTGCGTGCCGCGCTGAAGCGCCACGACATGGTGGTCGATCACGCCGGTACATTGCTTGAGGCGGAAGGCTTCGTTGCCGTCGACAGCTACGACGCCATCCTGCTCGACCGCCAGTTGCCTGACGGCGACGGGCTGTCGCTGGTGCCGAGATTGCGCTCGGCGGCGAACACCACGCCCGTGCTGGTGCTGACGGCCAAGGGCGACACGTCCGACAAGGTCGATGGGCTGGACATGGGCGCGGACGACTATCTGGCAAAGCCGTTCGCCTTCGAGGAATTGCTGGCCCGCTTGCGCGCCTTGCTCAGGCGGCCGGCGCCGATGCAGTCGCAATTCATCCGCGCCGGCCATCTGGTGCTCGATGTCGGACACCGCGAGGCTGCGATCCGCGGCGAGCCGCTCAGCCTGCCGCGCCGCGAACTCCTGGTGCTGGAGGCGCTGATGCGGCGCACCGGCCGTATGGTGCAGCGCGAGGCGCTGATGGAAGCGGTGTTCGGCCTCGACGACGAGATCCAGTCCAATGCGCTCGACACCCATGTCTCGCGCCTGCGCCGCAAGCTCGCCGACGCCGATGCCGGGGTGACGATCAACGGCATTCGCGGCGTCGGCTATCTGCTGCGCGAAACGACGTGAGCCTCGATCGATGAGCCTCAGACGCCCGCGTTCGCTCAAATGGAGCCTGGTGCTGCGCATCGCCTTGCTGCAATGCGCGATGCTGACGCTGATCATCGTCGGCATTCTCGGCGCGTTGCTCGCCACCGGCCTCATTCCGCACGACTATGAGGACGGCACGATGGACGTGCTGGCGGATGCGGTCGCGCGTGACGCTGGCGGCAAGCTTGTGCTGCGCGAGACCTCGGATCTGACGAAGCTGCGATCCGAAGTCCCCGACCTCTGGTTCATCATCCGCGACAGACAGGGGCAGCGGCTGCAGGAAGGCACGGTGCCGGCCATCTTCCAGCCTTTCGCCGGACTGCTGGACACGATCAGCGACGCGCGTATCGACCATTCCATCGGCGAGAGCGCGCCGCCGGATGCGAAGATCCGCTGGACCGAAACGGCCGCGGGCGACCTCCAGATCTTCACCGGCACCAAGGGCGGGCTTTCGCTGCTGCGCCTGCTCGGACAAGCGCCGCAATTCTTCCTGCAAGGCATATTGCCGCTCGCCGGCCTGATGGCGCTGGCCACGCTGTTCGCGACGCCATGGGTGGTGCGCGGCGCGCTGTCGGGCCTTGGCCATGCCGCCGCCGAAGCCGAACGCATCGACATCGACCAGCGCGGCGTGCAACTGCCACTGAAGGATGTGCCAAAGGAAGTTACGCCGCTGGTCAAGGCGGTGAACGCCGCCCTTGCACGCCTGGACAAGGGCTACGAGCGCCACAAGCGCTTCCTGACCGACGTCGCCCATGAACTCCGAACGCCGGTCGCCATCCTCAACACGCGCCTGGCCTCGCTGCCGGCGACACCGGAGCGAGCCCGGCTGCTGCAGGACGCAGCGCGGCTTTCGACGCTGACCGACCAGTTGCTCGACCTGCAACGCCTCGACCGACAGACCTCGCCGTTTGAGAAAGTCGATCTCGTGGCGATCGCGCGCGGCGTTATCGTCGACCTAGCGCCGATGGCGTTCTCGGCCGGATACGAGATATCGTTCGAGCCGCAACGGGAAGCGGTTTTCACCACCGGCGATCGCACCGCGATCGAGCGCGCCGTGACCAACATCGTCCAGAACGCCATCGAGCATGGCGGGCGCACGGGCAAGATCACCGTCAGTGTCACCGCTCCGGCCGTCATCGAGGTGCGGGACGAAGGCGACGGCGTGCCGCCAGCCGAGCGCGAACGCATCTTCGAGCCCTTCTACCGGTTGCGCCCGCAGGATCACGGCGCCGGGCTCGGGCTCAACCTGGTGCAGGAAATCATGCAGTTGCATGGTGGGCGCATCGAGATCCTCGACGGCAAGCCGAGCGGCGCGTGCTTCAGGATGAGTTTTCGCGCCTTGCGATCGTCAGCGAACTCAGGGAAGACGGCTCCGGCGGCCTGACCGTTTATCTCGAGGGCGGCCGAACGGCCGGCGTCAGGGCGATGTTCACCGCGCCGCGCAACACGATGGCGAGCCCGCTGGCGGAGCAGCTCGGCTGCGGCTTCACGGACGGCCTGCTCGGTCCGGTAATATCCGTCGATGACCGGCAGCAGACGACAATTCCCGGCGTCTACGCCGCCGGAGACGCCGCACGCGCTATGCACAACATCGCCTTCGCGGTATCGGGTGGGACCTTCGCGGGCGTGTGCGCCCACCAATCGCTGGTGTTCGGTTAGAATCCGGCTTCGCCGCCGGCAATGCTGAGCCGCGCGCCGGCCTGCGTCAGCGCCGCGGCTATGTCGTGCGGCGGCGAACGGTCGGTGGCGAGTTCGGAAAAGCCGTCGAAGCCGCAGACCTGGACCAGGCCCTGGCGGCCGAACTTGGTGTGGTCGGTGATGACGATTGAGCGCTGACCGCGCGACAGCACCATGCGGGCGAATTCGGCCTCTTCCAGATCATAGTCCATGACGCCCGTCACCGCATCGACGGCGCCGGTGGATATGATGGCATGGCTTACCGAGAAGCGGCTGACGAAGTCGATAGCCGAAGTGCCGAACGCGGCACCTGAATCGCTGCGCAATTCGCCGCCGGCCATATAGACCTTGTTGCCGTTGATGGTGGCCAGCGTGCGGGCGATGTCGGACGAATTGGTGACGACCGTCAGGCGCCGGTGGCCGAGCAGTTCCCGGGCCAGGAACGAGGTGGTGGTGCCGGTGTCGAGCATGACCGATTCCCCGTCGCGGATGGTGGCGGCGACCATGCGGGCAATGATGCGCTTGGCATCGGCATTCTCGCGCATGCGCCGTTCGAACGGCGCCTCGCCGACCATGGACGGCAGGCCGACGGCGCCATGCATCTTCAGCACCGAGCCGTCGCTGGTGAGTGGCTTGACGTCGCGCCGCACGGTTTCCAGCGAAACACCCAGCCGATCCGCCAGGCTGGCGATGGTGACGGTTCCTTCTTCCTGCAGCAGCCGCAGGATCTCGCCGTGGCGTTTGGAATGGACCATTGGGTTTCCCGGACTTCGCCTTTTTGACCGGTTTTAAGGTAATTCAAGCAGTTTTAAAGATATCGCCCCTTGCTTTCGGGCAAAACACCCAAAAAAAGTCACATCTTTTTATTGACAACCGGGCAACCCTGGCGTGAAATCTAACGCATCAGCAGGGTTCGGAGCTGCAACGGGAGGGCGATGGCAGAGCCGCAACTCACTGGCCAGGCGGTCTTGAACGCGTCTGGGGTAAGGAATTTTCAGATCCGCGGGGGCGGATGCCGGGATCAGAATCCTGGCCAAGGGGCTCGTCGGTGCGGTGCGGGATACCGATCCTGGCGTCCCGCACCGACGAGATTATTTGCGTTTCTCCCCGCTCTCGTCGCGCTGTCCATGGCGCCTTGTCGAAGCCCAGCAAACCAGGGATGATCCCGTGATTGCCGAAGATCGCATCCGCGCCCTGCCGTGCTGGACCGGCGCCATCGAGATCGCCCCCCTGCCCGGCGGCCTGAGCAACGCCAATTATGTGGTCAGTGACGCTGCCGGCAAACATGTCGTGCGCTTCGGCCAGGACTATCCCTTCCACCATGTCTTCCGCGAGCGCGAGGTGATGACCGCGCGGGCGGCCCATGCCGCCGGCTTCGCGCCGGCCGTGCGCTATTCCGAACCTGGCATCCTGGTGACGCAGTTTCTCGGCGCCAGGACCTACCTCGCCGAAGACGTGCGCGCCAATCTCGGGCGCGTGGCGGCCCTGCTGCGATCCTTCCATCGCGAGATGCCGAACCATGTCTCCGGCGCCGGCTTCATGTTCTGGGTGTTCCACGTCATCCGCGACTATGCGCGCACGCTCGAGGAGGGCAACAGCCGCAAGCGCAACGACTTGCCGCGTCTGCTGACGCTGGCCGACGAACTGGAGCGGGCGCAGAAATTGCTGCCGATCGTCTTCGGTCACAATGATCTATTGCCGGCTAATATTCTCGACGACGGCAACAGGCTGTGGCTGATCGATTTCGAATATGCCGGCTTCAACACGGCAATGTTCGACCTCGCCGGCGTCGCCTCGAACGCCGGCATGAGCGACGCGGAATCCTTCGCCTTCCTGACCGCCTATTTCATGAAGGAGCCGGACGAGGCGATCCGCCGCTCGCACGCCGCCATGCAATGCGCCTCGCTGTTGCGCGAGGCGATGTGGAGCATGGTTTCGGAACTCTATCTCGACGCGCCCGGCATCGACTACGTCGCCTACACCGAGGAAAATTTGGTGCGGCTCGACGCGGCGCTGGAAAACTACCGGACAAAATACGGGATCCTGAAATCATGACCTTGCCCAGCCAGGCCGCCATCGTCGTCATCGGCGGCGGCATCATCGGCTGCTCGACGGCCTATCATCTGGCGCGCGACCACAAGGCCGACGTCGTGCTGCTCGAACAGGGCAAGTTGACCTCGGGCTCGACCTGGCACGCCGCCGGCCTGGTCGGGCAATTGCGCTCGTCCGCCTCGATCACCCGCGTGCTCAAATATTCGGTCGACCTCTACAAGGGGCTGGAGGCCGAAACCGGCCTTGCCACCGGCTGGAAGATGACCGGCTGCCTGCGGCTCGCCACCAATGCCGACCGCTGGACCGAGTACAAAAGGCTGGCGACCACGGCGAAGAGCTTCGGCATGGACATGCATCTTTTGTCCCCGGCCGAGGTCAAGGCGATGTGGCCGCTGATGGAAACCGGCGATCTCGTCGGCGCCTCCTGGCTGCCGACAGACGGACAGGCCAGCCCCTCCGACATCACGCAGTCGCTGGCCAAGGGCGCGCGGATGCATGGCGCCAAGCTCTATGAGAATGTCCGCGTCACCGGCTTCGAGATGGAGGGCGGCCGCATCACGGCGGTGAAGACCGATCAAGGCGACATCGCCTGCGACAAGGTGGTGAACTGCGCCGGACAATGGGCGCGGCAGGTCGGCGCGATGGCCGGCATCAACGTGCCGCTGCAGCCGGTGAAGCACCAATACATCATCACCGAGAAGATCGATGGCCTGGCGACCGACGCGCCGACGCTGCGCGACCCCGACCGGCGCACCTATTTCAAGGAGGAGGTCGGCGGACTGGTGATGGGCGGCTATGAGCCGAACCCGCAGTCCTGGGCGACCGATCTCCCCGGCGGCGACGTGCCCAACGACTGGGAGTTCCGGCTGTTCGACGACGACTACGACCATTTCGAGCAGCATATGACACAGGCGATCGCGCGTGTGCCGGCGCTGGAAACCGTCGGCGTCAAGCAGATGATCAACGGGCCGGAAAGCTTCACGCCGGACGGCAATTTCATCCTCGGCACGGCACCAGAATGTGCCAACATGTTCGTCGGCGCCGGCTTCAACGCCTTCGGCATCGCCTCTGGCGGCGGCGCCGGCTGGGTGCTGGCGCAATGGGTGGTGGACGGCGAGGCGCCGCTCGACCTGTGGGTGGTCGACATCAGGCGCTTCTCCAACCTGCACCGCGACCGGCAATGGGTGCGCGAGCGGACGCTGGAAGCCTATGGCAAGCATTACACGATCGGCTTCCCGCACGAGGAGTATGCCAGCGGCCGGCCGCGCATCGTCTCGCCGCTTTACGACAGGCTGAAGCAGCAGCGCGCCGTGTTCGGCTCGAAGCTCGGCTGGGAGCGGCCGAACTGGTTCGCACCGGAGGGCGTCGAGCCGCGGGACATCTATTCAATGGGCCGGCAGAACTGGTTTTCAGCGGTCGGCGACGAGCACCGGCATGTACGCGAGAAGGTCGCCATCTTCGACCAGTCGTCCTTCGCCAAATACGAATTGAGCGGACCCGACGCGGCCAAGGCGCTCGACTGGATTTGCGCCAACGACGTCAGCAAACCGGTCGGAAGGCTGACCTACACGCAGCTTCTCAACACGCGCGGCGGCATCGAGGCCGACCTGACCGTCGCGCGGCTGGCCGAGGAGAAATTCTACATCGTCACAGGCACCGGCTTCCGCACGCATGATGCCTCGTGGATCAGCGACCATATCGGCGAGGGTCACGATGCGGAATTGACCGATGTCTCCGAGGATTTCGGCACACTGTCGCTGATGGGACCGCGGGCGCGCGACGTGCTCGCCGCGGTGACCGATGCCGATGTGTCGAATGCTTCGTTCCCGTTCGGCCATGTGCGCGAGATCGCCATTGCCGGCCACACGATTCGGGCGCTGCGTGTCACCTATGTCGGCGAACTCGGCTGGGAACTGCATGTGCCGATCGCGGCGACAGGCGAAGTCTTCGACGCGCTGATGGCGGCCGGCAAGACGCATTGCATCCGCCCGGTCGGCTACCGGGCGCTGGAATCGCTGCGGCTGGAAAAGGGCTACCGCGCCTGGGGTTCCGACATCACACCCAACGAGACGCCGCAGGAAGCCGGCCTCGGCTGGGCGGTCAAGCTCAGAAAGAACACCGATTTCGTCGGCCGGCGCGCGCTGGAGAAGGTGGTCGGCGCGCCCTTGAAGAAGCGTTTTGCCGGTTTCACGGTCGACAATCCGGAAATCGTGCTGCTCGGCCGAGAGACCATCCTGCGCAATGGCGAGCCGGTCGGCTATCTGACCAGCGGCGGCTATGGCTACACGCTGGGCAAGAACATCGGCTACGGCTATGTACGCAACGGCGACGGGGTGAGCGACGATTTCCTCGCCGCCGGCGACTACGAGCTGGTCGTCGCAATGGAGCGGACGCCGGCCAGAATCCATCTCGAGCCGATGTTCGACCCGACAGCGGAGAGGGTAAAGGCCTAGAGCGTTTCACCGTTTCATGGAAACGACGAATCGCTCTAACTCTTTGTATTGACGCAATTCCCAAGGGAAGCGCTATGCGCTTTTCCCGGGAAAACCGCTTACACTTTTCCTGGAATTGCTCTAGTTCACCCGCAAGGCAAGGCCGCGGCTGGGCACGGTGTCGGCCTCGCCCGGCATCGAGACGTAAGGGCGCGTTTCCTCGGCACGGGTGACGACGCCTTGTGCTTCGAGTTCGGCGATGCGTGCGGCAAAACCCTGATCCCACAGCGTGTTCTTGACCGTCAGCACGATGATCCCGCCGGGCCGGCAGATGCGGATCAGCTCATCCAGCCCTTCGACGCCGACATGGCCTGAAGTGAAGACACCGGCCGAGACGATCCCGGCATAGGCATCGTCGGCAAAGGGCAGCGTGCCGCCGAGCGCGAGGCAATGCAGCGCGGAATAGACACCCTTGCGGGCGGCCTGGTCCAGCATGCCTTGCGAGATGTCCAGCGCCTCGACTTCAGGATAGCCTGATATATCGAGCCATTCGCCGATGAGCCCGGTGCCCGCGCCTGCATCGAGCAGCGGCGCCGCGCCGCGCGGCAGATGGCGGGCCAGCAGGGCAAGGCAGATCGTCGGATGACGATAACCGGCGGCAGACATGTCGGCGTCATAGGTCTGCGACCAGCGATCATAGAGTGCGGCCACCTCCTCCGGGCGTTTGGCTGCGTAGGCCGCGCTGAGCGCGTCCAAGTGTTTACCGTCCGTCATCGCTGCTGTGTCGCCTGATCAAGTTGCCTTTGATCGGATGATAGCCAAACGGCGAAAATTGTGGAACCGTTGCGGTGAGAAATAACGGCGTGGGGGCGCGGGCATGGTGACAGACGAAGCGCGGGCGAAGCTGGCCGCCATTCCCATGCTTGCCGGCTATACCGGGCCGCTGGAGCGGCTTGGCGGCCTCACCAATCTCGTCTTCAGGGCCGGCGATCTCTGCCTGCGCATTCCGGGCAAAGGCACTGCGGAATACATCAACCGAGCCAACGAAGCGGTGGCCGCGCGCGAGGCCGCTAAAGCCGGCGTCAGCCCGCAGGTGCTGTATGCCGACGCCGATACCGGCGTGATGGTGACGCGCTTCATCGCGGGCGCGCAGACCATGTCGCCGGAAAAATTCAGGGAGAGACCGGGCAGTCCAGCCCGGGCCGGCGAAGCCTTCCGCAAGCTGCACGCGTCCGGTGCGGTGTTCCCCTTCCGCTTCGAACTTTTCGCGATGATCGACGACTATCTCAAGGTGCTGTCGACCAAGGACGTCACCCTGCCTGCCGGCTATCACGAGGTGGTGCGCGAGGCCGGCAGCGTGCGCTCGGCGCTTGCCGCTCATCCGCTTCCGCTCGTCGCCTGCCATTGCGATCCGCTGTGCGAGAACTTCCTCGATACGGGCGAGCGGATGTGGATCGTCGACTGGGAATATTCGGGGATGAACGACCCGCTCTGGGATCTCGGCGACCTCAGCGTGGAAGGCAAGTTCGATGCGAACCAGGACGAAGAATTGATGCGCGCCTATTTCGGCGGCGAGGCGAGGCCGGCGGAGCACGGCCGCGTCGTCATCTACAAGGCCATGTGCGATCTGCTCTGGACGCTGTGGGGGCTGATCCAGCTTGCCAACGAAAATCCCGTCGACGATTTCCGCGCCTATGCCGACGGCCGCTTCGCCCGCTGCAAGGCGTTGATGGAGACGCGGGAGTTTTCAAGGCATCTGGCGGCTTTGCGTATGGGTTAAAGCAAATCCATATGGCAGGAGCCCCAGCCTACCTGAAAACCCTCTCTATTTCGGTCAAAGTCACCGTGTCGTCGGATTTTTTGCAATACCAAATGATCAACGCAATGGTGCCGATGGGGAACAACCCCGCAAGGAGTTGATGCCAACCGCTTCTGTTGATGTCATGCAGTCGGCGAGCGGTCATGGCAAGCGTCGGCAGAAGGATGGCAAGATTCCAGATCGATGAGATGATTTCATTCTTCACAATGGCATCGACTATGACAAGAACGACGCCGACAATGAAAATGAAAAGATAGGAATACCAGAACTCCGAGCGGCTGGCCCTGCCGGAAAAATTCACGTAATTTCGAAAGAAGCTTGAAACGGCTTCACCGAAATTCATCGAAGGCGGCATTTCTCCGAACCGGTTGGCGCCGGCTGGCGCTGCTCTTAGAATAAACACCAGCGGCAAGCCGATCAGGATCAAAACGATCAGCCAATGCCATATGGAAAAACTTCCCATCATCGCCCCCCCCCGCTGTCGCAGTTTTCTTGGGATGCTGATCCTGCGTCGCCCGGACAAGAATCAATCCCGTATTGAGCCCGAAAGGCAACGTACACCGCAAAGTATCGATGTAAATATCGGATTTTCTGATCGGAAACTCCGACAATTCCGCATGATAGCCTTCCGCCGCTGGGTGCGGAGCTTCGAAACGGCAGCCTGTGACGTGCCGTATGCTTTGTTTAGACCCAATCGCGGACGGAAAGCCTTCTTACAATTTCCTGGAACCGCCTTAATTCACGCCCTTCGGCACGTTTTCGGGCGGCACAGTAGTGTCGACCACCTTTTGGCGATGGAAAATGAACAGGCCCGCCAGCACGATGATGCCGGAGCCGATCAGGATGCGCGGACCGGGGACGTCGCCGAAGAACACCAGCCCGAACACCACGGCCCACAGGAGCAGCGTGTAGTGCAGCGGCGCCAGCGTCGAGGCCGGCGCCAGCTTGAGCGCCCGCGTGATCATCAGATGGGCGCTGCAGGAAACGATGCCGAGCAGCAGCATGGCGCCGAAATCGAGCGCCGAGGGGGTTTGCCAGGCGCCCATGGTCAGCACGCCACCGACCAGCAGCGTGCCTATCGTCTGCCATGTCACCAGGTTGGTGTCGCTGGTGCTGCGCAGTCGCCGGTTGAGGATGATGGCGAAGGCAAAGGCGATGCTGCCGGCAAGCGCGAAGCTCGACGACAGCGAAAATGCCGCGGAGGAGGGCTTCAGCATGATCACCACGCCGCAGAAGCCGAGCAGGATCGCCACCCAGCGGCGCCAGCCGACCTTTTCGCCGAGCAGCAGGTGTGAGAGCGCCGCGACATAGATCGGCCCCGCCATGTAGAAACTCATGACGTCGGCAAGCGGCAGATAGACGACCGCGGCATAGAAGAGTGCGGTGTCGAGCGTGGTCATGACGACACGCAAGATCTGCAGTTCAGGGCGTTCCATGCGAAACAGCCTGGCGGTGCCCTGATGCGCGATCATCGGCCCGAGAACGAAGAAGGCGCCGATGGACCGGATCAGAACCACCTGGCCGACGGAGAAGCTGGCGACCAGCCACTTGCCCATCGCATCGTTCAGCGCAAACAGGAAGTCGCCGGCCAGCATCAGCAGAATGCCGGCCAGAAGCACGTTCCTGATTGTGGAATTCTGCGCAACGGGTTGCGTCATGCCGATCCCGATTCCTCCCTCGCTCAAGTCGCGTCGTAGACGGAAGCGGCGGCTTTGACGAGAGGAATCCGGGAAATCGCCAAACCAGGACCGGGAATCGGCTGGGCCTACGTGGCTTTGTGCCTGCGGTTGACCAGTGCCGGCCTGCCCGGGATGGAAAGCCTTGTATCCTGCCGCGTCCGTTGCGACACCACCTTGCCCCTGGCGATGACGCAGATGCGCTCGGCGCGCAGGCGCAGGGCCTCGATCGGATTGCCGGCGTCGAGGACGACGAGGCTGGCGCGCTTGCCGACGGCGAGACCGAGATGGTCCAGACCCATGATGGCGGCGTTGACGTTGGTGACCATGTCGAAGCAGCGCGCCATGTCGGCCGGGCTCGACATCTGCGCGACGTGCAGGCCCATGAAGGCGACGTCGAGCATGTCGGCGGTGCCCAGCGAGTACCAGGGATCGAGCACGCAATCCTGACCCCAGCCGACACGGATGCCGAGCGCCTGCATCTCCTTGACCCGGGTCAGGCCGCGGCGCTTTGGAAATGTGTCGTGGCGGCCCTGAAGCATGATGTTGATCAGCGGATTGGGGATAGCTGAAACGCCGGCCTCGGCGATCAGCGGCAGAAGCTTCGAGACATAGTAATTGTCCATCGAATGCATGGAGGTGAGGTGCGAGCCGGCCACCTTGCCCTGCAGGCCAAGGCGCTGCGTTTCATAAGCCAGTTGCTCGATGTGGCGCGACAGTGGGTCGTCGGTCTCGTCGCAATGCAGGTCGACCATCAGGCCACGTTTGGCCGCGATCTCGCACAGTTCTGTCACCGAGCGCGTGCCGTCTGCCATGCTGCGTTCGAAATGCGGAATGCCGCCGACGATGTCGACGCCCATGTCCAGCGCACGGATGGTGTTTTCACGCGCCTTCGGCGAGCGGTAGAAACCGTCCTGCGGAAAGGCCACGAGTTGCAGGTCGATGTAGGGCGCGATCGTTTTCTTGACGTCGAGCAGGGCCTCGACCGCCAGCAGCCTGTCGTCGCAGACGTCGACATGGGTGCGGATGGCGAGCAGGCCCATCGATACCGCCCAGTCGCAATAGGCGAGCGCCCGGTCGCGCACCGCCTCATGCGTCAAAAGCGGCTTCAGCTCACCCCATAGCGCAATGCCTTCCAAGAGCGTGCCCGAGGCGTTGATGCGCGGAATGCCGTAGGACAGCGTGGCATCCATATGGAAATGCGGATCGACAAAAGGGGGCGAGACCAGATTCCCGCTGGCATCGACCTCGGCCCGGGCGGAACCCTGCAATTTGGGCTCGATCGCGGCGATTGTCTCGCCGCTGATGCCGATATCGGCAATCCTGCCATCCGGCAGCGTGCCGCCACGAACGATAAGGTCGAAATCCATCTGCCGTCATCTCGCCTGAAGAATCACTTTGCCATCGTGTCGCAAAAGACAGCTTGACGCAGCGGTTTCTTTCCAGAAGCCGCCAATGGTTCCATCCGGCGACAACTCCCTCTATAAGCCGCCTTCGTTATTGCGCCACCAAGGATCAGCCTTTGTTTCGTTTCTTCCGCTCGACGGAAAACCAGCGCCTCGTCGCAAGGCTGGTCAAGGAATCGTTCCGGGAGCATATGTTCGGATATGGCGCGGCCATTCTTTCGATGCTGGTGGTGGCCGGCATGACCGCCGCCAGCGCCTGGATCCTGCGCGAAATCACCAATGAATTCGTGATCGACAAGCGGGTCGACCGCGTCAACATGATCGCCGCGGCGGTCGCCGGGATCTTCATCCTCAAGGGCCTCGCCAATTTCGTCCAGGCCTATTTCATGAGCCGGGTCGGCAATGCCATCATCGCCGACCGGCAGCGCAAGATATACGACCGCATCCTGGCGCAAGGCATCGAATTCTACCATTCGACCTCGTCATCCGACCTGATCACCCGCATGACCAACAATGCCCAGGCGGCACGCAACGTGCTCGACCTGATCGTCACCTCCTATGTGCGCGATCTGGTGACCCTGCTTGCCTTGGTTGGTGTCATGGTCTGGCAGCAGCCGGTGCTGTCGCTGATCTGCTTCGTCGCCGGGCCTGTGGCCATCTATGGCGTCAACCGCATCCTGAAGCGTGTGCGCAAGTTCGCCGCCATGGAGTTCCGCTCGGTTGGCCAGATCGTTCAGGTGATGCAAGAAACCGCTATCGGCGTGCGCGTGGTCAAATCCTTCAACCTCGAAAGCTTGATGCGCAAGCGCATGTACAAGGCGGTGGCAGACGTCGAGGATCGGGCCAACAACATTGCCGCGCTGGAAGCGGTGACCAGCCCGGTGATGGAGACGCTGGCCGGGCTGGCGATCGCCGGCGCCGTCATGGTCAGCGGCCTCCTGGTTCTGCAGGGCGGCCAGATGCCCGGCAACATCATGGCGTTCATCGCGGCGCTGCTGCTCGCCTATGAACCGGCAAAGCGCCTGGCGCGCGTGCGCATCTCACTGGAAAGCGGCATTGTCGGCGTGCGCATGATGTTCCAGCTCGCCGACGAGCCGCTGACACTGGCCGAGAAGCCCGATGCAAAGCCGCTTCGGGCCGGACCGGGCGAGATCCGGTTCGACGCCGTCAGCTTCGCCTACCAGAATGGGCCGCCAGTGCTCGACCGGTTCGACCTCACCCTTGAGCCGGGAAAGATGACGGCGCTGGTCGGGCCCTCCGGCGGCGGCAAGTCGACGATCCTGAACCTGATCATGCGCATGTATGACCCGAAGAACGGCAAGGTGCTGCTCGACGGCCAGGATATTTCCCATGCCACGCTCGCCTCGCTGCGGGAAAAGATCGCCTATGTCAGCCAGGACACGTTCCTGTTTGCCGGCACCATCATGCACAACATTCGGCTTGGGCGGCAGGACGCGACCGATGACGAGGTGATCGCCGCCGCCAAGGCCGCCAACGCGCATGACTTCATTGTGGCGCAGGCGAAGGGCTACGAGACCGATGTCGGTGAGAATGGCGGCCTCTTGTCGGGCGGCCAGCGCCAACGCATCTCGATCGCGCGTGCCATGCTGCGCAACGCCGAAATCCTGCTGCTGGACGAGGCGACCAGCGCGCTCGACGCCGAATCCGAAGCGCTGTTCCGCGACGCGCTGCAGCAGCTGACCGAAGGTCGCACGACGATCGTCATCGCGCACCGCCTGTCGACCGTGCACCAGGCCGACACGATCGTGGTGCTGGAAGGCGGCAAGGTGGTCGAGAGCGGGCCGCATCGTGCCCTGCTCACGCAGGGCGGGCTTTACCAGAAGCTCTATGAATATCAGCTGATGCCGTGAGGATTCTTCCTTCTCCCCGTGTGGGAGAAGGTGGATCGGCGCGTCAGCGCCGAGACGGATGAGGGGTGTTCCAGCGGAGTGAGACGTTGGCGTTCCCTGGAACACCCCTCATCCGTCGCCTTCGGCGACACCTTCTCCCACAAGGGGAGAAGGAAGAAACGTGCTATTCCGGCACTTTCCGCACGGCGCCCTTGTCGGCGCTGGTGGCGAAGGCGGCGTAGGCGCGCAGCGCGGTCGTCACCTTGCGCTTGCGCTTTTCCTCCGGCTTCCAGGCCAGGGCGCCCTTGGCTTCCATCGCCGCCCGGCGCGCTTCAAGTTCGGCGTCGCTGACAGCGAGGCGGATGGTGCGGTTGGGGATGTCGATCTCGATCGTGTCGCCTTCCTGCACCAGTCCGATCGTGCCGCCTTCGGCGGCTTCCGGCGACGCATGACCGATCGACAGGCCCGACGTGCCGCCGGAGAAGCGGCCGTCGGTGACCAGCGCGCAGGCCTTGCCGAGGCCCTTCGACTTCAGATAGCTGGTCGGGTAGAGCATCTCCTGCATGCCGGGGCCGCCGCGCGGCCCCTCATAGCGGATGACGACGACGTCGCCGGCCTTGATCTCGTTGGAGAGGATGGCCTTGACGCTGGCGTCCTGGCTTTCGAACACCCGCGCCGGGCCGGTGAACTTCAGGATCGATTCGTCGACGCCGGCCGTCTTCACGATGCAGCCATCGAGCGCCAGATTGCCTTTCAGCACGGCAAGACCGCCATCTTTCGAGAATGGCGTTTCCGCCGAACGGATGACACCCTTTTCACGATCGAGATCGAGCTCGTCCCAGCGGCGTTCCTGGCTGAAGGCGACCTGCGTCGGCACGCCGCCGGGAGCTGCGAGGAAGAAGTCGCGGACATTCTGGCTGGAGGTGCGGGAAATATCCCAATGGTCGAGCGCCTCGCCGAGGCTTGATGTGTGCACGGTCGGCAGGTCGCGGTTGATCAGCCCGGCATTATCGAGCTGGCCGAGGATGGCCATGATGCCGCCGGCGCGATGAACGTCTTCCATGTGGACGTCGGACTTGGCCGGCGCCACCTTGCAGAGCACCGGAACCCGCCGCGACAGCCGGTCGATATCCTCCATCGTGAAGTCGACCTCGCCCTCATGGGCGGCGGCCAGGATGTGCAGCACGGTGTTGGTCGAGCCGCCCATGGCGATGTCGAGCGTCATGGCGTTTTCGAAGGCGCCTTTCGAGGCAATGGTGCGCGGCAGTGCCGTTTCGTCATCCTGCTCGTAATAGCGCTGGGCCAGATCGACGACGAGATGGCCGGCCTCGACGAACAGCCGCTTGCGGTCGGCATGCGTGGCCAGCGTCGAGCCGTTGCCCGGCAGCGACAGGCCGAGCGCCTCGGTCAGGCAGTTCATCGAATTGGCGGTGAACATGCCCGAGCAGGAGCCGCAGGTCGGACAGGCCGAGCGCTCGATGACCTTGACGTCCTCGTCGGAGATTTTGTCGTCGGCGGCCGCGACCATGGCGTCGACCAGGTCGAGCGCCTGGGTCTTGCCGGCCAGCACCACCTTGCCGGCTTCCATCGGCCCGCCGGAGACGAAGACGGTCGGAATGTTGAGGCGCAGCGAGGCCATCAGCATGCCGGGGGTGATCTTGTCGCAATTGGAGATGCAGACCATGGCGTCGGCGCAGTGGGCGTTGACCATGTATTCGACGGAGTCGGCGATCAGCTCGCGCGACGGCAGCGAATAGAGCATGCCGTCATGGCCCATGGCGATGCCGTCATCCACGGCGATGGTGTTGAATTCCTTGGCGACGCCGCCAGCCTTCTCGATCTCGCGTGCCACCAGTTGGCCGAGGTCCTTCAAATGCACATGGCCCGGCACGAACTGGGTGAAGGAATTGACCACCGCGATAATCGGCTTGCCGAAATCCGAATCCTTCATGCCAGTGGCGCGCCACAGGCCGCGGGCGCCCGCCATGTTGCGGCCATGGGTGGTGGTGCGGGAGCGATAGGCAGGCATGTTTTTTCCTTGGTGGCTGGCCGCAGCCCGGGAATGACGCGGCGGAGCTGAATTCGGATCGCTGGCTTTATAGACGCGCAAGTATGGTCTGGCCACATTTTTGCAATGCGCCAGAGTCTCCCGAAAAACGCGAGCTCCCGAAAGAAATTACATGCGGCTGTCGGATCGCGTCGCGCAGGACCGTCCTTGGGCGGACGGTACGGAGATGGCACCATTCTCGGAGTCAACCGTTTCATCGTAACAGCAAAAGCAACCGAGGAGCACGACATGCAAAAGATCACCACCTGCCTGTGGTTCGACGACCAGGCCGAAGAGGCGATGAATTTCTACGTCTCCATCTTCAAGAATTCGAAGGTGCTGAGCGTGATGCGTTGGCCCGAAGGCCACGCCGATGAAGGCAAAGTGCTGGTGACCACGTTCGAGCTCGACGGCGTGCAGTTCCAGGCGCTGAACGGCGGACCGCAATTCAAGTTCAACGAAGCGATGTCACAGTCGATCGACTGCAAGACACAGGAAGAGGTGGATTATTTCTGGGACAGGCTCATCGAAGGCGGCGGCGAACCATCGCAATGCAGCTGGCTGAAGGACAAGTTCGGCGTTTCCTGGCAGGTCGTGCCGGAACAGCTGCCGCGCCTGCTCGGGGATGCGGACCGGGCCAAGGCCGGCCGGGTGATGGATGCGATGATGCAGATGGGCAAGATCGACATCGCCAAGCTGGAAGAGGCGGCGAAAGGGTGAGAGCCGTGATCTTCCCTTCTGCCCAAGGGGGAGAAGGGAAACTGGCGCTCAAGCCGCCTTGTCGCGGACCTGATAGTCCTTGATCGTGGCGAAGCGGATCGCTTTCCAGCGCTCGGCTTCGTAGTTCAGCGAGAAAGCGTGCTGGGCCAGAAATACCGGGTCGTTGTCGAGGTCCCTGGCGATGTCGCCGCGATGCGCCTCGATGAAGCGAAGCGTCTCGGCCTTGTCGTCGGCCGAGATCCAGCGGCAGACGGAAAAGCGCGACATTTCGAATTCGACCGGCAGCGTGTATTCGAAGTTCAGCCGCTCCTTCAGCACATCGAGCTGCAGGGCGCCGACGACGCCGACGATGGCCGGTGAGCCATCCTCGGGCGAGAACAGCTGCACGACGCCTTCCTCGGCCATCTGGTGCAGCGCTTCCTTGAGTTTCTTGGCCTTCATGGCGTCGCCGAGGCGCACGCGGCGCAGGATTTCCGGGGCGAAGTTCGGCACGCCCCTGAAAAGAATCTCCTCGCCCTCGGTCAGCGTGTCGCCGATGCGCAGCGTGCCATGGTTGGGAATGCCGACGACGTCGCCGGCAAAGGCTTCATCCGCCGTGACGCGGGTGCGGGCGAAGAAGAACTGCGGCGCCGACAGGCTCATCGGTTTGCCCGTTCGCACCAGCTTGGCTTTCATGCCGCGCTCGAGCTTGCCCGAGCAGACGCGCACGAAAGCGATACGGTCGCGGTGGTTGGGATCCATGTTGGCCTGGATCTTGAAGACGAAGGAGGTCATCTTGTCCTCGGTCGCCTCGACCTTGCGGGTGTCGGCCTCCTGCGCGCGCGGCGGAGGCCCGAAGGCGCCGAGCGCCTCGATCAGGTCGCGCACGCCATAATTGCGCAGCGCCGAGCCGAAATAGACCGGCGTCAGATGGCCCTCGCGAAAGGCGTCGATGTCGAGCGGCCGGCAGGCTTCGCGCGCGAGTTCCAGTTCCTCGATGAAGGCCTCGCGCTCGTTCTCCGGCAGCAGCCCGGCGACGCGGTTGGAATCGGGACCGTTGACCGGCGTGCGTTCCTTCTCGTCGTCGCCCTTGCGCACCGCGTTCAACGCCAGGTGATAGGTGCCGGAAAACGTCCTGCCGCGGCCGATCGGCCAGGTGATGGGTGCGGTATCCAGCGCCAGCTTCTGCTCGATCTCGTCCAGAATCTCGAACGGATCGCGGCTTTCGCGGTCCATCTTGTTGACGAAGGTGATGATCGGGATGTCGCGCAGCCGGCAGACTTCGAACAGTTTCAGCGTACGCGGCTCGATGCCCTTGGCGGCGTCGATGACCATGACGGCCGAGTCGACCGCCGACAGCGTGCGGTAGGTGTCGTCCGCGAAATCCTCGTGGCCGGGCGTGTCGAGCAGGTTGAAGACGTTGTCTTCATACTCGAAGGTCATCACCGATGTGACGACCGAAATGCCGCGCTCGCGCTCGATCTTCATCCAGTCGGAGCGCGTCTGGATCTTGTCCTTCTTGGCCTTGACCTCGCCGGCAAGCTGGATGGCGCCGCCGAACAGCAGCAGCTTTTCGGTGAGCGTCGTCTTGCCGGCGTCGGGGTGCGCGATGATCGCGAAGGTGCGGCGGCGCGCCACTTCCTCTGGTATTGTTTCGGGCATTCTCTGGGATTTCCGTGTGACAGGCCGGGCTTCTAGCAGCGTAGTGCCGGGCTGTCGACCGGTCCGGCGGCGCGGACGCCGCCGGATGCCATGGCTTGCCTCAGGCCAACTCGCCCATCCGGTTCGCCAAAACCACCTCCGGAAGCCAGCTGGCGATAGCGCCGCCAATCGCGTCGGCTTGATCCTCCTGAAGATAGTGCGCACCAGGCCCGAGATTGATGAAACCGCAGTTCTTCAAACCGGCCGCGAATTCGCGCGCGGCCTGCGGCCCGATCAGCGCGCCCGGATCACCCGCGAACAGCAGTTTCGGATAGGTGGACAGCCGCAGCGCGCGATGGTCGTGCGCGCTGATGGCGGCGACGTCGGCGGGCTGGCCTTCGATGGGCATTTCCCGGGGCAGGCGCAACACCGGCCTGCGCGATTGCGGCGTCGGGAACGGCGCCCGATAGGCGGCCATTTCCTCGTCGCTCATCGTGCGCAGCACCGAGGCCGGCAGCACTTTCTCGACGAAGACATTGTCCTCCAGAACCAGCTTTTCGCCGACGCCGGGCGTGCGGAGCGCCTTGAACATTTCGCGGGCTTGCGGGCGCTGGTGAAAATCCTCCCAGCGCTCGAAGGGCCGGATGAATTCCATGAAGGCAAGGCCGAGGATGCGCTGCGGCCGCCTTGCCGCGAGATGGAAGGCAAGTGCCGTGCCCCAATCCTGCGCGACCAGCACCACATCGCTGATGTCGAGGGCGTCGAGGAAGGCATCGAGATAGCGGACCTGGTCGAAGAAGCGATAGTCGATATCGGGCTTGCCGGACTGGCCATAGCCGATCAGGTCGGGCGCGATGCAGCGGCCGAACGGCGCGACATGCGGGATGATGTTGCGCCAGATATGGGACGAGGTCGGGTTGCCGTGCAGGAACAGCACGGTCGGGCCGGACGCTCCCGCCTCGACATAGGACATGGTCGAATCGAGTACGGGAATCTGCAAGCGTTTCGGCGCGGTGGCGACGGGCTGAGGCGGGTTGGCTTTCGAACTCATGGGGTCGGCTCCTTTGCAAACACTGTGCTGAAGATGACTTTCTTGAACCGCTCGAGCGGTTCGGGGCTGCGCTCGACCTTCATGCGCAGCATGGCGCCCTGCCAGGACGACAGCAAGAAGTCGGCGAGGTCCTCGGCCTCAAAGGTCTTGGCGATGTCGCCGGCCGCCTGGCCTTCTGCGATGCAGACGGCGAATGGCTGGCGCCAGCGCTCGAAGATGGCGACGAGTTGCAAGCGCAACGGCTCGCTGTGCACGGCTGTCTCGAGGCTGAGATTGCCGATCATGCAGCCGTGCGCCCAGTCATGCGCCTCGAGCTTCGAGGTGATGACGTCGAGGTAGCGGCGCAGCCTGCCTATGGGCGGCGTGCCGTCCTGCGCCAGCGCAGCCTCGACCAGCCCGCTGACATAGGTGAAGTAACGGTCCAGCACTTCGCCGACGAACGCCTCCTTGGAGGCGAAATGGTTGGTGAAGGATCCCGGCCGGGCGTCGGCGGCGGCAACGATGTCGCGCACGCCGGCGGCGGCATAGCCTGAATTCCAGATGGTCCGGAAACCGGCGTCGAGAAGTTTTTCGCGGAGTGATTGTCTAGCCATGGTCGAGTAATACGTACGTACGTATTGATGTCAAGCGCATATTTTTGCTGTGTCCGATGTTGGCAAGTGACGAACGGGGTGGCACTGCAAGAGCGTCCTCGGCGGACAACCAGGTAAAGGAGCGAACATGGCTGCGGCGAAACAAGTGATCGTCATCGGCGCCGGCATCATCGGCGCCTCGGTCGCCTGGCATCTGACCAGGGCAGGCGCCCAGGTCACGGTCGTTTCCGAAAGCGGCGCGGGTGGCGTCGCGACGCCCAATTCCTTTGCCTGGATCAACGCCAGCTGGGGTAACCCCGAAATCTATTTCCGGCTGCGCACCCGCGCCATGGCCGAGTGGAGGCGACTGGCGAACGAGCTGCCTGGGCTGCCGCTCGCCTGGTGCGGCGGGCTGTGCTGGGACTTGCCGGCCGACCGGCTCGAGGCCTACGCGGCCGAACATTCTTCATGGGGCTACGGCATTGAACGGGTTGGCCGCGAGCGGGCGACGCAAATCGAACCCAACCTGGTCGAGCCGCCTGAATTCGCTGTTCATGTCGCGGAGGAAGGCGTGGCCGAGCCGGTCGCGACGGCCAGGGCCTTGCTGGCAGACGCCGAACGGCATGGCGCGCGGGTCATTGCCAGCACGGTCTCGGCGCTGGCCCAGACCAACGGCAGGACGACCGGCGTGGACACATCGCATGGGCTGATTGCCGCCGACGAAGTGGTGATCGCCGCTGGCGTCGGCTCGCCCGACATTGCCGCGACGGCCGGCATCAAGCTGCCGATCGAAACGCCACCTGGCCTGATCGTCCATTCGCGGCCATACAAGAAGCTGCTCAACGGTCTGGTGCATGTCGAGAGACTGCATATGCGCCAGACGGCAGAGGGCCGCATCATCGCCGGCTCTGATTTCGCCGGCGGCGATCCCGGCCAAAACCCCGAAGCGACGGCGCGCGACCTGTTCGCGGTGACAAAGGCGGCATTGCGCGGCGCCGAAGGGCTGGAGCTCGATTTCCACACCATCGGCTACCGTCCCCATCCGATCGATGGCTTTCCGATCATCGGCCGCGCCGAGGGCATGGACGGGCTCTATGTCGCGGTGATGCATTCGGGCATCACGCTGGCGCCGGCCGTCGGCCTGTTTGCGACCCGGGAAATCCTCGACGGCGAGCGCGATCCGCTGCTGGCACCCTATGGGCTGTCGCGCTTTGCTCAATAAGCCGGCGGGCGGCGAAAGCCACCGGTAAGCGGCTCAATGGCCGCCGCGACACCAAGCAGCCGCGCCTCCGACCAGCGTTTGCCGACCAATTGCAGGCCGATCGGCAGGCCGTCGCGATCTTTTCCGCACGGCATCGAAAGTGCAGGATGGCCGCTGTAGTTGAAGACGGCGCCATAGGCCGGCAGCATCCAGTAGTCTTGATCCTTGCTGTCGATCCTGATCGGCGTGCCCGGCTCGCAATGCGGAAAGGCCGTGGTCATCGCGACCGGGCAGAGCAGCGCGTCCCAATCGTCAAAGAACCGGTCCCAGCCGAGAATGGATTTGTCGCGGCGGGCAAGCGCCTCGAACCAGCGCGAGACCGACGTCGGCCGCTTCGGCGGCTCCGGCTGCGCGGCCTCCATCATCATACCGATCAGCGCGCCGCCCTGCGCGAGATCGTCGTGCAGATCGAGCTCGGGCAGCTTCGCCTGTTCCACGATCGCTCCCGCCGATTGCAGCTGCCTTGCGAGATTTTCGGCTGCGGCGCCGACAGCGCCGGCCACCGGGAAGCCGGGCAAGGACGGAGCGAAGGCGATTCGCAGGGTCTTCGTGCTGAGCTTCGGCGTGATTTCGACCGGCACCGGCGCCAGATCGGTGTCGCGCCCGTCCGGCCCGGCGATGATTTGATAGATCAGCGACAGATCGTCCACGCAGCGCGCCAGCGGGCCGAGGCAAGACATCAGCCGCACGCTGCGCGCGGCATTGCCAGGATTTGGGAAGGCGCCGGCCAGCGAGACGCGGTGTTCGGTCGGCTTCAGGCCGTACACGCCACAGAAGGCGGCCGGAAGCCGGATGGAATCCTGCATGTCGGTGCCGACATCGAACGGCGTCATGCCGGCCGCCACCGCCGCCGCGGCGCCGCCGCTTGAGCCGCCCGCCGTGCGCTCAAGGTTCCATGGATTGCTCGTGCGCCCGAACAGCGGATTGTTCGACTGCCAGTCCGACAGCATGGTGGCGACATTGGTCTTGGCCATCAGCACGCCGCCGGCCGCCTTCAGTCTCGCAACGACCAGGCTGTCGTGGCTGGCGACATAGTCGGCGAAGGGCGGGAAGCCCACCGTGGTTTTCATGCCGATGGTTTCGTGCATATCCTTCAGCGTGAAGGGAACGCCATGCAACGGCCCGGGTGTGGCCCCGCGCGCAAGTGCCGCGTCGGCCTTCCCGGCGCGTTCGTACGCGCCCTCCCGGTCGAGCGAGATGACGGCGTTGACGCCTTCATTGTGCCGGTCGATCTGCGCCAGATGGGCGTCGAGGGCTTCGACGGCGGAGATTTTGCGACGAGCGATGGCGGCGGCGAGTTCGACGGTTGAGGAGAAAACGATGTCCATGGCGAATGCTCCGGCTTGGCCGCGCTCATCAGATCAAGATGGCGGAGAGCGGCACGGCTTCAAGCAGAGTTGAGCATTCGCGGCCTAGTGGTGTTTGATCGAAATTGCGCCGACCGTCCGTTGAGGTCTGCGCTCTACGGCGCCCCCTGTCCTGCGGCGGTTCCGACTTAGAGAAGGATTTACCCGACCAAGGCCAACTTCGCCGCCGTCGGGGCAAAGGGCCGAATGCTGATCCCGTCCCCAGTCATGGTGACGAAACTCGACGGCGGGATCGCCTGCCAGTCACCGCTCTCGCGATCGAAAGGTTCGGAGACGATGCAGCGGCCGCCGCCTTTGCGCAAGGAGGAGGTGTAGAGCGTCGGCGCATGGGCGTCGGTGGCATAGCGCACCGCGTGCATCGCCTGCCCGTCCGAGAAGGCGGCGGTGAGTTTCAGTGCAGGTTCGAGGCCGGCCCGGCGCGAGGCTTCGAGCACGCGGGCAGTGGCGCGCGAGACCGCGCCTTGCGGGTCGCCGGCCAAGCCCTCGTCGATCATCAGGAGAAAGAACAATTCGGAATCGGTGGTGCCTTCGCGCTGGTCGAAGACGGCGTCGGACAGCGAATTCTCCAGCGCGCGGCGGATTTTCTCGAAGCCGCCGATCTGGCCATTGTGCATGAACGACCAGGAACCGGAGATGAAGGGATGGCAGTTCATGCGGCTGGTGGCGCCGCCGGTCGAGGCCCGCACATGGGCGAGGAACAGGCCGGATTTGATCTGCCGGCACAGGCTCTTCAGATTGGGATCGGACCAGGCCGGCAGGATGTCGCGGTAGAGGCCGGGCTCCGGCCGGTCGCCATACCAGGCGAGGCCGAAACCGTCGCCATTGGTCGGCGACTTGGCTTCCTGGGCGCAATGGCTCTGGGCAATCAGCGAGTGGCAGGGCGCCGTGAGAATGTCTTCAAGAAAGACCGCTTCACCGAGATAGGCCGCCCACCGGCACATCGCTTCTGTCGTCCTCTAGGCGCGATCCATGAGAGCCGCCGGCTCCTTGGTCGCGTGTGTGCCTCTGTTGTGCGTCCGGTCGTAAAGCTCGCGGACGATTCGGCTGGCGGTAGTCTCGAAGAGAAATGGCAAGAAAGCGTGAACGAGGGCGGCGCCGGCCGCCAGCAGCAGGCGCGAGGAGAACCAGGCGGCAAAGGCCATATGGCCGAAATAGGTTTCGCCGACCTTGGCGGGATGGGAAGTGAAGATCCTTGCAACCGACATTGAGGTCCCCTTCAGCGCTTGCGTTCAGATATGAGTATCCTGACACGCTTCGCCGGTTCATCGGTCTCAAAATGTCCTTGTATTTTGTCACTCTGCGGGACAAATATCCCAACATGGCGCTGGATATCGATGAAATAGACCGAAAACTGCTTACCGAATTGCAACGCGACGGCACGCTGTCGGTCGACCAGCTGTCTGAACGGGTGGCGTTGTCGCGCAATGCCTGTTGGCGGCGCGTCAAGCGGCTGGAGGAGGATGGCGTCATCACCGGCCGCGTGGCGCTGGTCGATGCCGACAAGCTCGGGCTTGGCCTTTCGGTGTTCATCCTGGTCCGTACCTCCAACCATGATCCCGACTGGTTGCAAAAGTTTCGGGCGGCGGTGACCAGCCTTCCCGAGATCACCGGCGTCTATCGCATGTCCGGCGACCTCGACTATGTCCTGCGTGCCCGCGTTGCCGACGTGAAGGCTTACGACCGGCTCTACCAGCGGCTGATCGCCAAGGTGGCGCTGTCCGATGTGTCCGCCTCCTTCGTCATGGAGGAGATCAAGGAGACGACGGTTGTTCCAATGGAAGTGCGCTAAAGCGTGCTCAGGCCATAGTGATGCCTGAAAGAAAGCCGTTGATAGCGGCGCGGGCGAATTGACCGAATCGGCAATCGCGCCGATAGGATCGATTTTATGCGCGCAGCCCTCCAAAACTCCTCCGTCATCGGTCCGACCGTCGGCTTCGTCAGATTGCCGCATGCTGAAGGACTTCCCCTCCCCGCCTACGAAAGCGCCGGCGCGGCCGGCATGGATCTTCGCGCGGCGGTACCCGACGACCGGCCACTGCTGATCCTGCCTGGGAAACGCGCTTTGGTGCCGACCGGGCTGATCCTGGAAATCCCCGAAGGCATGGAAGGCCAGGTGCGGCCGCGCTCCGGCCTCGCCTTCAAGCATGGCCTCACCGTCCTCAATTCACCCGGCACGGTCGACAGCGACTATCGCGGCGAGGTGAAGGTGCTTTTGATCAATCTCGGCGACGAGGATTTTGCCGTGACGCGCGGCATGCGCGTCGCCCAGATCGTTTTCGCCGCGGTGACGCAGGTGGCCGTCGAAGAGCGTTCGCTGGCCGGCGGCACGGCGCGTGGTTCGGGCGGGTTCGGATCGACCGGCACCGCCTGATGCAAATACCAAAGCTGGTCATCTTCGACTGCGACGGCATTCTCGTCGACACGGAGAATCTCGCCAATCGACGCCTCGCCGAATGGTTGACGGCCGCCGGCTATCCGACAAGCTTCGAATATTGCCGCAGGAATTTCTCCGGCCGCAGCATGGCCTCGGTGCAGAAGGAGATCGAAGAGCGGACCGAGGTTCGTCTCGGCGCCGAGTTCGTCGATCGCTGGAATGCCGGCCTGCCGGACCTATTCTCCCATGGCGTCGAAGCGATCCCCTACGTGCGGGAGTTCATCGAGGCGGTCCGCGCGGCCGGCATCCCCTATTGCGTCGCCACCTCGGCCCGGATTTCGAAGATGCACATCACGCTGGGCCAGACCGGGCTGTTGCCGCTGTTCGAACATGCGATGTTTTCCTCGACCATGGTCGGGCGCGGCAAGCCGTTCCCCGACCTGTTCCTGCATGCGGCCAAGTCCTTGGGCTTCGCGCCGGCCGACTGCATCGTCATCGAGGACAGCGTCGCCGGCACGCAGGCCGGCATCGCCGCCGGCATGCGGGTGTTTTCCTATCATGGCGATCCCTATTCCGATCGCGACGGCCTGATCGAGGCCGGCGGCATCCTGTTCGACGACATGCGCGAACTGGCTGGTCTTGTGCCGATCCACTGATCCGGGTCCAGCACGGCTGCGCGATGCTGGAACCCGTGCTAGCGTGAGTGGCCTGATCTTGGGGGGCGCTCATGCCAACGAACTTTTTCCGCTTGATCCTCGCCGTGATGCTGCTGCCGTTCCTGTGGTCCGCGGCCGGCGCGCAAGCCGTCAGCTTCCCGGATCTCGGCAGCTCGCTGCCCGGCCGCAGCGATGTTACCTATCTCGACCTGGCCAGAATGGTCATTCCGAGCCTCGCCGCGGACGGAGACGGTTTCTACAAGGGCGGATTGCCGATCGAGATGCGCCACATCGAAGGACCGGATAGCGGCGGCTCGCCGCCCGAGACATCCAGCTTCTCCAACGCCGCCGTGCTTGCCGTCAAGGCCGGCGGCAAGGGCCGGCTGGCCATGCTGTTCGACCTTGGCGATTCTCCCGACAGCGCAGAGGGCTATGCGGTGCTGGCGCTCTACGACGTCACGGCCAAGCCGAAACTGCTCGATGCGGCCAATGTCGCGGTCGACCGCAGCACTTATTTCCGCGAGCCGAACAAGCTTTCGATCGGCGCCGGCGACGACATGCTGATCACCATGAGCACGCATTTCAATTCGAGCCAGGGCTATGTGATCACCCCGCTGATCATGGTCCGCGACGACAAATTCGAGCTGATCGACATGATCTACACGTTCGACGAAAGGCTCTGCGCCTACAGCCGCAAGCAGGATGTGGCCTTCCAGACCATCGCCGACGGCCAACCCTATGCCGCCGTCAAGGCGACGGTCACCGACAGCACCGTGCCAAGCGATGAAAGCTGCGATGACGCGCCGCCCGAAGCGTCGTCGCACGGCATTTCCGTCACCTATCATTGGGACAAGAAGACATCGCGCTACGTCAAGGATTCCGACGCATTCGAGAAATTGGCAGCTGAGAACGAGAAACGCTTCTGAACCAAGCGCATTTATTTGCCCGGCCGAAGACGGCGCGATAGCATCCGCCCCGACACTTCTGATGGGGAGCATTCATGGACAAGGGCAAGATCTTTCGCGACCTGCATGCCTCGACCTTCGTCATGCCCAATCCCTGGGATCCGGGCACGACCAAGCTGCTCGGATCCTTCGGCTTCAAGGCGCTGGCGACGACCAGCGCCGGCTTTGCCTTTTCGCGCGGCCTGCCGGACGGCGCGGTGACCTTCGAGCAGATGATCCATCACTGCCGCGAGGTGACGGCGGCGACCGACCTGCCGGTCTCGGCCGATCTCGAGAAAGGCAAGGGCGACAGTGCCGAGCGGGCCGCCGAAACCATCTTCGCGGCGGAAGCGGCCGGCCTTGCCGGCTGCTCGATCGAGGACCACACCGGCGATCCCGACAGGCCGATCTATGATTTCTCCCACGCGGTCGAGCGCGTCGCGGCGGCGGTGGAGGCGGCTCGGGCCTTGAAACGCGATTTCGTCTTCACCGCGCGGGCCGAGAATTTTCTGTGGGGCAAGCCCGATCTCGACGACACCATCAAGCGGCTGCAGGCCTTCGAGAAGGCCGGCGCCGATGTGCTCTATGCGCCTGGGATCGGCGATGTCGAGATGGTGAAAACGTTGTGTTCGGCGGTCAGCAAGCCGGTCAACGTCATGGCGAAACCGGGCTTCACCATCGCCGATCTCTCAAAGGCTGGCGTGAAGCGCATTTCGCTCGGGCCCTGGCTGACCAATTTCGCCTATGGCATGCTGGAGACGGCGACGCGCGAAATCCAGCAGGACGGCACGTTCGGCTTCACCCGCGCCGCCATGCCGTTCGGCAAATTGCAGGCGCTGTTCGGCAAATCCGCCGATTAAACGGCGGCCGTCATATGGCGACCGCGGTCAGCGGCGGCTTCCCGCGCCGAGACCGCCTTGTGCAGATGCACCATCATGGCGGCGGCGAAGAGCGGCGTCAGCAAATTGAGCAGCGGCACGGCAAGGAAGGCCGCTATGACCAGCCCGGCGAGAAACACCGTGCCGGCATACTGCCGGCGCAAGGCCCTGGCTTCGTCCTCAGGGCGAAAGCGCATCGCGGCGAATTCGAAGAATTCGCGGCCGAGCAGATAGCCGTTGACGATGAAGAAGGCGGCGATGTTGATACCGGGCACCAGCAGGAGCATGAGCGCCACGATGTTGCCGAGGATGACGACGCCAAGGAATTTTATCGCCAGCACCAGCGAGCGCAATGCCGGCATGGCGCGCCCGACGGGGTCGCGGGGACAGTCGGTGCACTCGAGTACTTCGGCGACATCGTCGAGGAACAGGCCGGCGATCACCGCCGTGACCGGGGCGACGAGCAAGGCCATGCCGAAGGCAAGGGCGATGGCCGCGATGATGCCGCCAAGCCAGCCGGCCCAGGACGGCATGCCCGGCAGCAATGTCTGGAGCCATGGCAAAGCCAGCCACTCGACAAGACTGGTCAGGCCAAACCACAAGGCTACCAGCGCCAGCACGGTCAGGCCGAGCGTCTTGATGAACACGGCACGAAACGGCGGCGAGAGCAGCTCGAGGACCGCGATGCGGGCAGCGTCGAAAATCACCGTGCTTCAACCCCCGGGTCAGCGGACACCGCCGACAGGCGGAGGCTCCCGAGATAGGCAGCGCTGGCCGCGAGCACAAGCATATCGCTATCGGGCAAAGGCCGACTTTCTAACCGGGATGGTCATGGCCGCGACGCCGGACACGACAAAAGCCATGCCCAGCCATGCCGTCGGCCCCAGACTTTCGCCGAGGAAGACGGCGCCGATGCCGACGCCGATCGGCACGCGCAGATAGGCCTGTGACGTGGTGCCGACCGAACCCAGCGTGTGGATGAGGCGGAAATAGATGACGAAGGCAAGCGCGGTCGAAAACACCGACAGGCCGAGCAGAGCCAGGATCGACGCCGTCGATGGCGAGAGCGTCCAGGGCTGGTCGACCACCAGGCTGAGCGGCACCAGCATGACCGCGCCGCACAGCATCGAGCCTGCCGCCGGCAGCATCGGATCGAGGCCCTTGAAGCCACGGCCGAAAATGGCGGCGCCGGCATAGCAGATCGTTGCCGCGACGATGGCGACCTGCGCCCACAGCTCGTGGCCGATGCCACCCAGCGCCTCGGTGCCGACGATGAGGCATATTCCGGCTATGCCGGCGCCGACACCGATCAACTTGCGCACCGTGACCGGCTCATGGCGGGTGATCAGAGCGGTGAGCAGGAAGGTGAAGATCGGCGAGGTGGCGTTGAGGATGGTGGCGAGGCCGGCATCGACCGAGCGCTCGGCCGCGGCGATCAGCGTGAACGGTATGACGCTGTTGAGGCAGGCCTGGAAGGCGAAGCGGCGCCAGGTGGCTGTGTCGCGTGGCATGGCAAGTCCGCGCCAGCGGATGATGGCCAACAGGATGCCACCGGCGATCAAGGTGCGCGCGGCGATGAAGGTGACGGGCGGGATGGTCTCGACGCCGATCTTGATGAAGGTGTAGGAGGCGCCCCACAGCACAGCCAGCACGCCGAGCAAGGCCAGGTCGGTGGTCGTGTCGCTCTTTGCAGACATGGGGACTGGCTCGCCTTTGATGGTGATCGGCAAAGCCAGCTTGTAAGCGACGGCCAGACGAAATGCTTCGTCCACGGTCGAATTGTCGTAGCGCCTGGCGTGTCGCGCTCCAGGGTTCGTTGCGGTTCAGGTCAGGCCGGCAGCACCTCAATAGCAACACACCCTAGGCAAAGCCGCCGCGAATCGCTAAACCCGCGCCCGGCCAGCGTGGCAAGAAGCCGGCTCGGGTTTTTGGCGGAGACATTGATGCCGGATTATGACGTGCTTTGCATCGGCAATGCCATTGTCGACATCATCGCCCAGTGCGAGGAGGCATTCCTCGAAACCAACGGCATCATCAAGGGCGCGATGAACCTCATCGACACCCACCGCGCCGAACTGCTGTACAGCCGGATGGGTCCGGCGATCGAAGCCTCCGGCGGCAGCGCCGGCAACACGGCGGCCGGTGTTGCCTCCTTCGGCGGACGCGCCGCCTTCTTTGGCAAGGTCTCCAACGATGCGCTGGGCGGAATCTACGCGCACGACATCCGCGCGCAGGGCGTCGCCTTCGACACCAAGCCGCTCCAGGGCGAGCCGCCGACGGCACGCTCGATGATCTTCGTCACACCCGATGGCGAACGCTCGATGAACACCTATCTCGGCGCCTGCGTCGAGCTTGGGCCTGAGGATGTCGAGGCCGACAAGGCCTCTGCGGCCAAGGTCACCTATTTCGAAGGCTATCTGTGGGACCCGCCGCGCGCCAAGGAGGCGATCCGGCAGACGGCCAGGCTGGCGCACGCGGCAGGCCGCGAAGTCTCCATGACGCTGTCGGATTCGTTCTGCGTTGACCGCTACCGCGACGAATTCCTCGAGCTGATGCGGTCGGGCACGGTCGACATCGTCTTTGCCAACAGCCACGAGATCAAGTCGCTCTACCAGACATCGTCCTTCGACGAGGCGCTGGCCAAGATCCGCAAGGACTGCGGAATAGCCGCCGTCACGCGGTCGGAAAAAGGCTCGGTCATCGTGCGCGGCGACGAGACCGTGGTGATCCAGGCGACGGCGATCCGGGAACTGGTCGACACGACGGGCGCCGGCGACCTCTATGCCGCCGGTTTCCTGCACGGCTATACGCAAGGCCGCGACCTCAAGACCTGCGGCGACCTTGGCTCACTGGCGGCCGGTCTTGTGATCCAGCAGATCGGCCCAAGGCCGAGGCAGAACCTGCGCCGCGAGGCGGAACTGGCTGGGTTGCTGTAGCAGCCGCTTCTCACCGTCGCGCAGTTGTCACATACCGCTCCTAGACGAAATCGAGAGCGTCCCGTGACTGACATTTCGGGGCGCCCGCGGTCAGATGGGATGTTGAAAAGATGCAAGACAGCAAGCTGTCGGGCGGCGTGACCCGTCGCCGCCATGATTTCCATTTTCCGCAGTAGTAATTTCAGCAATCGGCCGCGGCTGAGGGAGGAGCGCGCGGCCGGAAGACATGTGCATGAGCAGATTTCAGACAACCGGTCTTGGACAGGACGACTTCGCGGAGATGGTCGCGGAGGACGTCGAACGCGCGCTTGCCCATTATGACGAGGCCATAAACCAGTCCACCGTGGTCTCGGTCGGCAAGATCGCCGGCAGCATAGCATCCGCCGTCACCTTGCGGTCGCCGAAGCACCAGCGCGCCATCGACGCCATCCATGCCGACCTTCCCGGCCTTGCCTCGAAATTCGTGCGCGCTCTGGCGGCGGAAGCCGCGCGCCGCAGCGAGGCCGGCGCCGCCGATATGCCGACGGCTTTGCCGGCCGATGAAAGGCTTGCCCCGCCGCCACGGTCCGACGACCTGGAATCGATGCTGATCGAGGACTGGGCCGGCCGTGTCGCCGGCTCGACCTATCTGGAAGAGAACCTGCGCATCGCCCGCTCGACCCTGCACCGCTGGCAAAGGCGCGGCGATGTCATCGCCTTGCGCAAGGGCGGCCGCAAGCACGTTTTCCCGCTGGCGCAATTCGTCGACGGCAGGCCCGTCGCGGGCATAAGCGACGTGCAGTCGCTGATCGGCAATCCGAGGCTCGCCTGGCTGTGGCTGACGCGCCCGGCTGCACAACTCGACGGCCGCATTCCGATCGACCTGCTGCGGCAGGACCAGATCGAGGACGTCGTCGAAGCGGCACGGGCGTTCGCGCCGGGCTGAAGCCGGCGCGGTCATCCCTTGGATTTTGGAGTCGGCACAGTTCTTGGCGATAGCTAGGCCGTCTTGCGAAGGCGAGGCCTGGACGACGGCTGTTGCGGCGCCATTTCGCTGGCGGTGACCAGCCGATTTCGGCCGCTCTTCTTGCCGATGTACATCAGCCGGTCGGCGAGCGCGATCAGCGCTTCG
This sequence comes from Mesorhizobium sp. WSM4307, assembly GCF_007003945.1. Lineage (NCBI taxonomy): Bacteria > Pseudomonadati > Pseudomonadota > Alphaproteobacteria > Hyphomicrobiales > Phyllobacteriaceae > Mesorhizobium > Mesorhizobium sp. WSM4307. Next base: position 230,664 of record NZ_VFTB01000005.1, on the reverse strand, counting down.
GAGTCGCCAGCTTCCGCCGGATACATGGCCACGCCGACGGTGCAGCCGACCTGGATGGCGCCATTGGGCGTAGGAACCTTGATCCGCAACCTTTCCAGGATGCGTTCGGCGACGCGCACGGCCTTCTGCCGTGCCAGCTCGGTGTCGGCCGAGAAAAGGAAGGCGAACTCGTCGCCGCCGAGCCGGGCGACGAAATCGGCGCTGCGCAGGATCGAGCGAAGCTGGCTCGACACGCGCTGCAGCAGCGCATCGCCGGCCTCGTGGCCAAGCGTGTCATTGACTTCCTTGAACCGGTCGAGATCGATGAACAGCAACCCGGCCGCCTCGCCGGTGGCGCCGCAGCGGGTGACGACCGATCTGATCTCGTTGTGGAAGGCACGCCGGTTGGGCAGGTCGGTCAAGGCATCGTGGTTGGCCGAATGGTCGCTCTGCTGCTTCGCCACCTCGATCTCGCGCTTTTGCGCCGAGAGTTCCTCGTTGGCGATCTTCAGATCCAGGACCAACTGGGCGTTCAGGTCCTCGACGACCTTGCGGTCGCTGATGTCGACGACGAAGCCCTCCAGAAATTCGAGTTCGCCGGCTTTGTCCCAGACACCGCCGCCGATCTCGCGGACCCAGAGCGGTTCGCCGGCCCTCGGCACAATGCGATAGTCGACGTTCCAATTGCGGCGCGCCTCGAGCGCGGCGTCGACGGCGGCATAGACCGACGGGAGGTCATCCGGGTGGATGGCCGAGACGTAGTCGCGCACCGCATTGTGGATGAAATCGCTCGGCCGATAACCGCTGACGGTGAAGATGCCGTCGCTGATATAGAGCATAGTGTAGGACGCGTCGTTGCGGCAGCGATAGAGATAACCGTCCATGCGGCCGGTAATGCTGAGCAAGGCGTCCAGCCGCTCGTCGTGGTGGACCACTGGGCCGACCGTGGATACGGAAACTCCGTCATGCTTCATGGCCGCACCCCCATTTAGCGGTCTGAGCGCGCCGTGGATGCCGTTACGGCATGTCGGCAAGAGCTTCCCTATATCAGCTGAATCTTATCAATCTGTTATGGGGAGCCGGCGGCGTTTCGAGCCGCCGGGTTCGAAGAGCCAGATCGTTAGCTTCCGCCTTCCACGCGGACCGCCCCTCAAGTCCCCGCCGTATAGGCCGCGATCGCGGCCATGTTGACGATGTCCGAATCCTTGGCATTCAGCGAGACGATCTGCACCGGTTTGTTCAGGCCGACCAGCAGCGGGCCGATCACTGTCGAGCCGCCGAGTTCCTGCAACATCTTGGTGGAGATCGAGGCCGAGTGGAAGGCCGGCATGATCAGCACATTGGCCGGGCCGGTGAGGCGGATGAACGGGTATTGCGCCATCGCCCGGGCATTCAGCGCGACATCGGCGGCCATTTCGCCGTCATATTCGAAATCGACGCGGCGCTTGTCGAGGATGCGCACTGCCTCCTGGACACGCTCGGACCGCTCTCCTTGCGGGTGGCCGAAGGTGGAATAGGCGAGCATGGCGAGCCTCGGCTCATAGCCCATGCGGCGGGCGAAGCCTGCCGCCTCCTCGGCGATGTCGGCGATCTGCTCGGCATTGGGCATGTCGTGCACGGCGGTGTCGGCAACGAGGACGGTTTTACCTCGCGCCAGCACGATCGAGACGCCGATGACGCGGTGGCCGGGCTTGGCGTCGATGACGCGGCGGATGTCGTCGAGCGCGGTGGAATAGTTGCGGGTGACGCCGGTGACGATGCCGTCGGCGTCGCCCAGCGCCACCATACAGGCGGCGAAATGGTTGCGGTCGTTGTTGATCAGCCGCTGGCAATCGCGGAACAGGAAGCCTTTGCGCTGCATGCGCTCGTAGAGATAGTCGGTGTAGATGCCGTTGCGGCGCGACAGCCTTGCATTGATGATCTCGATGCCTTGCTTGTTGAGGTCGATGCCGGCGTGCTTGGCGTTTTCCTTGATGACATCGTCGCGGCCAAGCAGGATGGCGGTGCCGAGGCGCTGGTTCACATAGGAGACGGCGGCGCGCATCACCTGCTCCTCCTCGCCCTCGGCGAAGACGATGCGCTTGGGCTGGCGGCGCACGCGGTCGTAGATGCGCTGCAGGGTAGAGGCGATCGGGTCGCGGCGAGCCGACAGTTCCTGCGCATAGCGGTCGAGATCGAGGATCGGCTTGCGGGCGACGCCCGACTCCATCGCCGCCTTGGCCACCGCTAGCGGAATGGCCGAGATCAGCCGCGGGTCGAACGGCACCGGAATGATGTAGTTGGGGCCGAATCTCGGCCGGTTGCCCTGATAGGCGGCGGCGACGTCGTCGGGCACGTCCTGGCGCGCCAACTCGGCGAGCGCGCGGGCCGCGGCGATCTTCATGTCGTCATTGATGGTGGTGGCCCGCACATCCAGCGCGCCGCGGAAGATGTAGGGGAAGCCGAGCACGTTGTTGACCTGGTTCGGATAGTCCGAACGGCCCGTCGCCATGATGGCGTCGGTGCGGATCTCGGCCACTTCCTCCGGGGTGATTTCCGGGTCGGGGTTGGCCATGGCGAAGATGATCGGGTTCTTGCCCATCGACTGCACCATGGCGGTGGTCAGCGCCCCCTTGGCCGAGAGGCCGAGGAAGACGTCGGCGCCGTCGAGCGCCTCGGCAAGGCTGCGTGCCTCGGTCTTGACCGCATGCGCCGATTTCCACTGGTTCATGCCTTCGGTGCGGCCCTGGAAGACCACGCCCTTGGTGTCGCACAGGATGATGTTTTCGGGCGCGAAGCCCATCGCTTTCATCAGCTCGATGCAGGCGATGCCGGCGGCACCCGCACCGTTGCAGACCATCTTCGTGGTCTTCATGTCGCGGCCGGTGATCTCCAGCGCGTTGATCAGCCCGGCGGACGAGATGATGGCGGTGCCGTGCTGGTCGTCGTGGAAGACCGGGATGTCCATCAGTTCGCGCAGGCGCTGCTCGATGATGAAGCATTCCGGCGCCTTGATGTCTTCCAGGTTGATGCCGCCGAAGGAGGGTCCGAGGAAGCGCACGCAGTTGATGAACTCGTCGGCATCCTCGGTGTCGACCTCGAGATCGATGGAATCGACATCGGCGAAGCGCTTGAACAGCACCGCCTTGCCTTCCATCACCGGCTTGGAGGCCAGCGCGCCGAGATTGCCGAGGCCAAGGATGGCGGTGCCGTTGGAGATGACGGCCACCATGTTGCCGCGCGTCGTGTAGTCGAAGGCGCGGCTGGGGTCCTCGGCGATGGCGCGTACCGGCACGGCGACGCCCGGCGAATAGGCGAGGCTCAGATCGCGCTGCGTCGTCATCGGCTTGGTGGCGACGATCTCCAGCTTGCCGGGCCGGCCCATCGCGTGAAATTCGAGCGCTTCCTGCGCGCTGACGGACGGACCGTTGTTCTCGGTTTTCCTGGCCATGATGCTTTTCGATTTCCTCGCCGGTGCAGCACCTCCTTGAAGCGGGTGCTTTGTTTCGGTCCGAATTAAGACCACGCGCCGCCGCGTGTAAACCGCCAGCGCGCGGGAATCGCAGGCCGACGGGCAATTGCTTGCAAACCATCGCCTCGGTCTTCCCCTGCTTTTCGAAGCCCCGGCATTAAACCCGGCCACCACATCTGCTAGCGTGCCGCGCCATGAACATGCACATAGCCAATGAGCCCGACGCCCCCGAGGTGATGACGCCGCCCCAGCCCGGCACGGCCGCCGTCACGCCGATGATGGAGCAGTTCATCGAGATCAAGGCGGCGAACCCGGATTCGCTCTTGTTCTACCGCATGGGCGATTTCTACGAGCTGTTCTTCGACGACGCCGAAAAGGCGAGCCGGGCGCTGGGCATCGTCCTGACCAAGCGCGGCAAGCACCAGGGCCACGATATCCCGATGTGCGGCGTGCCGGTGCATGCGGCCGACGACTATCTGCAGAAGCTGATCGGCCAGGGATTCCGCGTCGCCGTCTGCGAGCAGATCGAAGATCCGGCCGAAGCGAAGAAGCGCGGCTCCAAATCGGTGGTGCGCCGCGACGTGGTGCGGCTGGTGACGCCGGGCACCATCACCGAGGACAAATTGCTGGCGCCGTCGGAATCGAGCTTCCTGATGGCGCTGGGGCGGGTGAAGGGCGGCAGCGACCATGCCTTCGCAATTGCCTGGATCGACATCTCGACCGGCGCCTTCCGCGTTGCCGAGACCATCGCCGACCGGCTGCTGGCCGACATCTTCCGCGTCGATCCGCGCGAGCTGATCGTCGCCGAGCCGGTGTTCCATGATCCCGAGCTGAAGCCGGTGTTCGACGTGCTCGGCCGCGTCGCCAACCCGCAGCCGCCATCGCTGTTTGATTCGGCCTCGGCCACCGGGCGCATCGCCCGCTTCTTCGAGGTGGCGACGCCGGACAGCTTTGGTACGTTTTCGCGCGCCGAACTGTCGGCGATCTCCGGCGCCATCGCCTATGTCGAGAAGACGCAGAAAGCCGAGCGCCCGCCTTTGTCGCGGCCCGAGCGCGAGGAGCAGGGCTCGACCCTGTTCATCGATCCGGCGACGCGCGGCAATCTCGAGCTCTTACGCACGCTGTCGGGCAGTCGCGAGGGCTCGCTGTTCAAGGCGATCGACCGCACGGTGACCGGCGGCGGCGCAAGGCTGCTCGCCGACCGGCTGATGGCGCCGCTGACCGACCCGGCGGCGATCGGCGCGCGCCTGGATTCGGTGTCGTTCTTCCGCTCCGAAACCCGGCTTTGCCAGGCGGTGCGGACGAGCCTGAAAAGCGTCGCCGACATGCCGCGCGCGCTGTCGCGGCTGGCGCTCAACCGCGGCGGCCCGCGCGACCTCGGCGCACTGCGCGCCGGTTTCGAGGCGGCCGGCGCCATCGTCGAAATCTTCGCCGCGACCGCCCTGCCCCAGGAACTGGCGGAGGCGATGGCCGCCATCCAGGCGCTGCCGCAGGCGCTTGCCCAGCATCTGACCCAGGCGCTCGGCGAGGAATTGCCGCTGCTCAAACGCGACGGCGGCTTCCTGCGCGGCGGCTATCACCCGGAACTCGACGAGATGCGGGCGCTGCGCGACGAATCGCGAAAAGTGATCGCCGGGCTGGAGCGCTCGCTGATCGAGGAGACCGGCATCCGTTCGCTGAAAATCCGGCACAACAACGTGCTGGGTTACTACATCGAGGTGACCGCCAATCACCACGCGGTCATGACCGGCAGCGATGGCGCCAAGGCGCGCTTCATCCACCGCCAGACCATGGCCAATGCCATGCGCTTCACCACGACGGAGCTTGCCGAACTCGAGACCAAGATCGCCAACGCCGCAGACCGGGCGCTCAGCATCGAGCTGGCAGCGTTCGATGCGCTGACGGCGCAAGCCGTCGGCGAGGCGGAAAAGATCCGTGCCGGCGCCGATGCGCTGGCAGCGATCGATGTCTCGGCGGCACTTGCGTTGCTTTCGGAAAGCGAAGCCTGGTGCCGGCCGGTGGTGGATTCGAGCCTTGCCTTCGAGATATCAGGTGGCCGTCATCCGGTGGTCGAGCAGGCCTTGCGCCGTTCGGGCGAGGGACCGTTCGTCGCCAATGATTGCGACCTGTCGCCGGAAGGGAACGCCAAGAACGGCGCAATCTGGCTGCTGACCGGCCCTAACATGGGCGGTAAATCGACGTTTCTGCGGCAAAACGCGCTGATCGCCATCTTGGCCCAGACCGGCTCCTTCGTGCCGGCGGCATCGGCCCATATCGGCGTCGTCGACCGGCTGTTCTCGCGCGTCGGCGCTTCGGACGATCTGGCGCGCGGCCGCTCGACCTTCATGGTCGAGATGGTCGAGACGGCGGCGATCCTCAACCAGGCCGGCGAACGGGCGCTGGTGATCCTCGACGAGATCGGCCGCGGCACCGCCACCTTCGACGGCCTGTCGATCGCATGGGCGGCAGTGGAATATCTGCATGAGAAGAACCGCTGCCGGGCGATCTTCGCCACCCATTTCCACGAAATGACCTCGCTGGCCGGCAAGCTGGCGCGGCTCCACAACGTCACCATGCGGGTCAAGGAATGGGAAGGCGACGTCGTCTTCCTGCACGAGGTCGGCAAGGGTGCCGCCGACCGCTCCTACGGCGTCCAGGTGGCACGGCTCGCCGGCCTGCCGGAAGCGGTGGTCGACCGGGCCAAGCAGGTGCTGCACCAGCTGGAGGAAGGCGAGGTTTCCGGCAAGACCAACCGGCTGGTCGACGACCTGCCGCTGTTTTCCGTGGCGGTGAAGCGGGAAGCGCCGAAGCCGGTGAAGAGCGACGCGCTCGGCGCCGCCCTCGGCGAGATCAATCCGGACGAGATGACCCCAAGGGAAGCGCTGGAAGCGCTTTACCGGCTGAAGGGACTGGCGGGGAAGTAGTCAGATCATCTCCAGGCCGCGCCTGCGTGTTGGCGGCGGAAAGGCGCGGTCGAGGTCGGCGAGATCCTCGCCCGTAAGCTCGATGTCGAGCGCCGCGAAATTCTGGCGGACGTGCTCCTGGCTGCTGGCCTTCGGAATAGCGATGACGCCCTCCTGATGCATCACCCAGGCCAGGGCGATTTGTGCCGCGGTCGCATTGCGGCGGGCGGCGACGGCATCGAGCCTGGCATTGCGCGCCAGCGCGCCCTGCTCGACCGGCGAATAGGCCATCAGGGGAATGCCGCGCCTGCGGCTCCAGGGCGCCAGATCGAATTCGGGGCCGCGCCGGACCAGATTGTAAAGCACCTGGTTGGTCTGGACGTTGCCGCCATCGGGCAAGCCGGCCAAGTCCTCCATGTCCTCGGTGTCGAAATTGCTGACGCCCCAATGGCGGATCTTGCCGGCCTTCTTCAAGGCCTCGAAGGCCTCGACCGTCTCGGCCAAAGGCACACTGCCCGGCCAATGCAGGAGGTAGAGATCGATGCGGTCGGTGCGCAGGCGCTTGAGGCTGTTCTCGCAGGCGCGCTGCACGCCCGCGCGCGATGCGTTCGACGGCAGAACCTTCGAGACCACGAAGACCTCGGCGCGGCGCCCGGCAATGGCTTGCGCCACCACTTCCTCGGCGCCGCCGCTGGCATACATTTCGGCGGTGTCGATCAGCGTGAGGCCAAGGTCGAGGCCGAGTTTGAGAGCGTTGACCTCATCGGCACGGCGGCGCGAATCCTCACCCATCTTCCACGTGCCCTGGCCGAGCACCTGAACCGCTTCGCCAGAGGGCAGCGTGGTGATTCTGATGGTCGATGGCATGGCAGGCTCCGTTCGAGGCCGAATCGCATCACAGGACGGGCGAGAAAATCCAGAGGCGTTGTCGCCCAAATCTAACCGTCGCGAAAGGCTCACTTGACCGGATGCGCGGCGAGCCAGTCCTGCATCTGCTTGATCTCGGCTTCCTGCGCGGCGATGACGCCTTCGGCGAGCTTGCGGATTTCCGGGTCCTTGCCGTTGGCAAGCTCGACCTTGGCCATGTCGATGGCGCCCTGATGGTGCGGGATCATGCCGCGGACGAAATCGACATCGGCATTGCCGGTGTATTGCGACGCCATCATGTCGGCATGCATCTTGTCCATCGCCGCCTTGTAGCCTTCGGTCGAAGGGCCGGTGGTGCCCATCGACATCCCAGCCATGTCGTGTTTCATCTCTTCGCTCTGCGCCGGAACGCTTTCGAGGAAGACGGCGATCAGCATTCCGGCCGCCATCAGCAAAAGCACGAGTTTCTTGGCCAAGGTCATTCATGGTCTCCTGTTGCTTTGGTTCGGTATCTGGGGGTTTCGTATTTGGGGGTTTGGATCAGAGTTTCAACGTCCGCAGCCGCAATGCGTTGGCAATGACCGAGACGGAGGACAGGCTCATCGCCGCCGCCGCCAGCATCGGCGACAAGAGCATGCCGGTGATCGGATAGAGCACGCCCGCGGCGACCGGCACGCCAAGCACATTGTAGAGGAAGGCGAAGAACAGGTTCTGGCGGATGTTGCCGATCGTCGCCTGGGCCAAGGTGCGGGCGCGGACGATGCCGTTGAGGTCGCCCTTGACCAAAGTGATGCCGGCGCTTTCGACCGCGACATCGGCGCCGGTGCCCATGGCAATGCCGACATCGGCGCTGGCCAAGGCCGGCGCATCGTTGACGCCGTCGCCGGCCATGGCGACACCGGCGCCCCTGCCGCGCAGTTCCTCGACCAGGGCTGCCTTCTGTTCCGGCAACAGGCCGGCGCGAACCTCGTCGATGCCGAGGCTTTTGGCGATTGCGTTGGCCGTGCGCTCATTGTCGCCGGTCGCCATGATGATCCTGAGGCCGCTGTCATGCAGCGCCTTGATCGCCTCGGGGGTGGTCGCCTTGATGGGATCGGCGACGGCGACGATGCCGGCCAGCCTGCCGCCGACAGCGACGAACATCGCCGTCTTGCCGTCGCCCTGCAGCGCTTCTGCGCTGGCCGCAAGGAAAGAGACATCGACGCCGAGATCGCCCATCATCGCGGCATTGCCGAGCGCCATGGCCTTGCCCGACACCGTGCCGGAAACACCCTTGCCGGTAACCGCCTCGAAATCGCCGGCGTCGGTGACGGCCGCTCCGCGCGCCGCGGCGCCCTCGACGATGGCCTCGGCCAGCGGATGTTCCGAGCCCTTCTCCAGGCTCGCGGCGTGCCCCAGCAAATCGTCTTCGGAAAAGCCGTCTGCCGCGATGACATCCGTCAGTTTCGGCCTGCCCTCGGTCAGCGTGCCGGTCTTGTCGACGATCAGCGTGTCGACGGAGGCGAAGCGTTCGAGCGCGGCGGCTTCCTTGATCAGCACGCCTGCATGCGCCCCGCGCCCGGTGGCGGTCATGATCGACATCGGCGTGGCGAGGCCAAGCGCACAGGGACAGGCGATGATCAGCACCGAGACCGCCGAGACGATGGCGAAGATCAGGCTGGGCTCGGGACCGAAGACGGCCCAGGCGATGAAGGCCACGACGGCGACAAGGACGACGGCCGGGACAAAGTAGAAGGAAACGCGGTCGGCCAATCCCTGGATCGGCGCGCGCGAGCGCTGTGCCTTGGCGACGAGTTCGACAATGCGCGCCAGCGTGGTCTCGGCGCCGATCCGTTCGGCGCGCATGATCAGCGAACCCTGCCTGTTGAGCGTGCCGCCGGTGAGAGCATCGCCCTCGGCCTTTTCGACCGGCAGCGGCTCGCCCGTGATCATCGATTCGTCGATGGAGGAGCGGCCTTCGAGCACCGTGCCGTCGACCGGCACCGCATCACCGGGCCGGATGCGCAGGCGATCGCCAGCCTTGACGCTGTCCAGCGGCACATCGGTCTCGGAACCGTCTTCGGCCATACGCCGCGCGGTCTTCGGCGCCAGATCGAGCAAGGCGCGGATTGCCGAGCCGGTCTTTTCGCGGGCACGCAGTTCCAGCACCTGGCCGAGGAAAACCAGCGCGACAATGACGGCGGCGGCCTCGAAATAGACCGGCACAGCCCCGCCATGGCCGCGGAACTGATGCGGGAAGATGTCGGGAAACAGGGTGGCGACGACGCTGTAGAGGTAGGCCGCGCCGACGCCCAGCGAAATCAGCGTCCACATGTTGGGGCTGCGGTTGAGGACAGACTCCCAGCCACGGTGGAAGAAGGGAAAAGCGGCCCAGAGCACCACCGGGCTTGCCAGGAGCAATTCTATCCAGACCTTTGTGCGATCATCGACCCAGCTTTCGAACGACACACCAATCATCGGCGCCATCGCGACGATCAGAAGCGGGACCGACAGGACCGCGCTGACCCAGAACCGCCTGGTGAAATCGACCAGTTCGGGATTTGGCCCCTCATCGCCCGATGGCACGCCCATCGGCTCAAGCGCCATGCCGCAGATCGGGCAGGAGCCGGGCTTGTCGCGGACGATTTGGGGATGCATCGGGCAGGTATACTGCGTGCCCTTGGGCGCGGGCGGCAGTGCCGGCCTGTCGCCGAGATAGGTCTGCGGTGCCGCCTCGAATTTCGCCTTGCAGCCGGCGGAACAGAAATAGAAGCCCTGGCCTTCATGGCGCGCGAAGTGCCTGGCTGTGCCACGTTCGACGCTCATACCACAGACGGGGTCGGTGGCCGTCAGGTATTGCTCCGGCTCGGCCTGGAATTTCGAACGGCAGCGCTCGCTGCAGAAATGATAGAGGCGGCCGCCATGCTCCGATGTCGGCTTGCCGGCGGCTGGATCCACGGTCATGCCGCAGACCGGATCGCGCAGAACGGCTGGCGCATCGGCACCGTTCGGCGCGCAACAGCTGCCGTGCGGGCCATGTGCGTGGTGATCGCCGCGATGGTCATGGTCTGGGTGCGTCATTCCAAAATGCCTCTATGCCTCTGCCTGATTGCGGAGGTAGTGCTTCCAGTAACTGGAAGGTCAAGGGCTGTTCCGATTTTTTCGTTTCCAGCCCGGCATTGGCCGCTCGCCCCGTTACCGGCGGCTGCATCATGTCGAGGCAAATGGCACGCGACGTCCTCGACGCTACCGCACCGGCCTGCGCGTAGCCGATGATCTCGTCTTCAATCCGGCGTTCCCGACATCGGGGCGCAATCTCCCGGGAAATCAGGCTGGCCTTGAGAGCTTGGCTCTCTGTTGGCTCTCCCCTTGCGGCATGATATTCACGCCACAAAAGATCAACAAACCATAGCGTCACCCGTGCTAGAAGGCTCCTGCGGTGCTTGGCGGTTCACGCCGGTTCCGTGGAAGCAAGGGTTTCGAAAAAATAGCTCGTGAAAATGAAGCGTCTGGTCATCAACCTCGATCGATCTCCCGAGCGGCTTGCTCACATGTCGAGGGAATTCGCCCGCATCGGCATTGGGTTCGAGCGGGTCGCGGGGATCGATGGCAAGCAACATCCCGACCTGATGCTGCAGCCGCAGCACGCAATACACGCCACCCGGCCGCTCTCCGGCAGTGAAATCGCCTGCCTGCACAGTCATCGAGCCTGCTGGACGATCATTGCACAGGACGGGGCCCCATACGGCGCCGTGTTCGAGGACGACATGGTCTTCTCCAGTAAGGCCGGGGCGTTGCTGGGCGATACGAGTTGGGTGCCGGCGGACGCCGATGTCGTGAAGCTGGAAACGTTCTTCTCCAGAACCGTGATCCAGAGGAAGAGGACCCCTGCCGGGCATGGTTTTTCCATGTTCCGTCTCCGCAAGGGCCATCCGGGGGCGGGCGGTTATCTGCTCTCGCGGCGAACGGCACGCGATTTTCTGCAGGCAACGGCGCAGGCCAACATTGCTGTCGATGATCTCATCTTCAACCCCATCATGTCGGCCGGCAAGACCATCTACCAACTTGTTCCGGCGCTCTGCGCACAGGATCAATTCGTCGACGGAAGGCTGGCGAGCCTGCTTGACCAGGAACGCGATGCCGCGCGGACCGCGAGCGGGCTTATGGCAAGGCAGAGGAAGCCGATGGCCGTGAGAATCAGCAGAGAGGCCGGGCGAACCGCACGGTGGATCGCCGATTTCTGCAGATTCCGGCAACGGATCATCGTTCCCCTCGATCCGGTCGAGGCATCGGACTAGGTCGCTTGCCGGGCCACCAGCAGGCCCCATACCCAGCGCCGCGAAAACACGCTATAGACGCCGCCCAAATGGCAAGGCCGACTGATACCTATGGCGAAAATCTCCTTGAAGCTCGACGAACTGATCGACGGCGAAGCCTTGCGCCGCGAGATGACCGCGCTGACGACGGCCACGGCGGGTGATGGTTCGGGACCCGCCGCCCGCGCCGGCGTGTTGCAGCTTCTCAAGGCCCGGCTCGCCGAAGGCCGAAGGATTGCCGAGGCCATGCTGAAGCAGGATGGCGGCGGCAATGCCTGCGCCGAGCGATTGTCGCATCTGATGGATGAGCTGATCCGGGCGCTTTACGATTTCGCGGCGACGCATGTTTACCGCGTGAAGAACCGTTCGTCGGCCGAACGCATGGCCGTCGTGGCGGTCGGCGGCTATGGCCGCGGCACACTGGCGCCGGGATCCGACATCGATCTTCTGTTCCTCTTGCCCTACAAACAGACGCCATGGGGCGAGCAGACCGTCGAATACATGCTCTACATGCTGTGGGATCTCGGCTTGAAGGTCGGCCACGCCACCCGCAACATCGATGAGTGCCTGCGGCTGTCGCGCACCGACATCACCATCCGCACCTCGATCCTCGAAGCGCGCTTCCTGTGGGGCGAACGCAAGCTCTATGACGAACTGATGCTGCGCTTCGACCATGAGGTGGTGCGCACGACCGGCCCCGAATATGTCCAGGCCAAGCTTGCCGAACGCGACGATCGCCATGCCAAGGCCGGCGAAAGCCGCTATCTGGTCGAGCCCAACGTCAAGGATGGCAAGGGCGGCCTGCGCGACCTGCAGACGCTGTTCTGGATCGGCAAGTATTTCTACCGCGTGCGCACCGGCGAGGAACTGGTCGAAAAGGGCGTCTTCACCGAGGCCGAGTACCGCGAGTTCCAGAAGGCCGAGGACTTCCTGTGGGCAGTGCGCTGCCACATGCATTTCCTCACCGGCAAGGCGGAGGAGCGGCTGCATTTCGACATCCAGCGCGAGATCGCCGAGCGGCTCGGCTACACCACCCATCCCGGCCTGTCGGCGGTCGAGCGCTTCATGAAGCACTATTTCCTCGTCGCCAAGGATGTCGGCGACCTGACCCGCATCTTCTGCGCGGCGCTCGAGGAGGAACAAGCCAAGCACGTTCCCGGCTTCAACCGCATCTTCCTCACCTTCCAGCGCCGCAAGCGCAAGCTTGCCGGCACTTCCGATTTCATTGTCGACAACCACCGCATCAACATCGCCGACGACCAGGTGTTCGAGCGCGATCCGGTCAACCTGCTCAGGCTGTTCTGGTTCGCCGACAAGCACGGGCTGGAATTCCATCCCGATGCGCTGAAACTGCTCACCCGCTCGCTCGGCCTGGTCAACAAATCGCTGCGGCGCGACGAAGAGGCCAACCGGCTGTTCCTCGACATATTGACCTCGGACCGCAATGCCGAACTCAATCTGCGGCGCATGAACGAGGCCGGGCTGCTGGGCAGGCTGATCCCCGATTTCGGCAAGATCGTCGCCATGATGCAGTTCTCAATGTACCACCACTACACGGTCGACGAGCACCTGATCCGATGCATCGGCGTGCTGGCCGAGATCGAGCGCGGCGATGGCGAAAAGGTGCATCCGCTGTCGCATTCGCTGATGCCCGGCCTCAAGAAGAGCCGCGAGGCGCTTTATGTCGCCATCTTGCTGCACGACATCGCCAAGGGCAGGCCGGAAGATCATTCCGAGGCCGGCGCCCGCATCGCACGGCGCATCTGCCCGCATATGGGGATGTCGGTGGCGGACACGGAAACCGTCGCCTGGCTGGTCGAGAACCACCTCGTCATGTCGATGACGGCGCAGACCCGCGACCTCAACGACCGCAAGACCATCGAGGATTTCGCCTCGATCGTGCAGTCGGTCGAGCGGCTGAAGCTGCTGTTGGTCCTCACCGTCTGCGACATCAGGGGTGTCGGGCCGGGTGTGTGGAACGGCTGGAAGGGCCAGTTGCTGCGCACGCTCTATTACGAGACAGAACTGCTGCTGACCGGCGGTTTTTCGGAAGTGTCGCGCGCCAAGCGCACGGCGGCGGCGCGCGAACGCCTGGCCGAGGCGCTCGCCGACTGGTCCAACAAGGACCGCAAGCGCTATGTCGGGCTGCATTACGAGAACTACCTGCTGACCGTCGACCTGCCGGATCAGCTGCGCCACGCCGAATTCGTCCGCGAGGCCGACGCCGCCGGCAAGAAGCTCGCCACCATGGTCAAGACCCACCAGTTCGAGGCGGTGACCGAAATCACCGTGCTGGCGCAGGACCATCCCCGTCTCCTCTCGGTCATTGCCGGGGCATGCGTCGGCGCCGGCGGCAATATCGTCGACGCGCAGATCTTCACCACCGCCGACGGCCGCGCGCTCGACACCATCCTGATTTCGAGGGAATTCGACCGTGACGAGGACGAACGCCGGCGCGCCGAGCGTGTCGGCCGGCTGATCGAGGACGTGCTGTCGGGCAAGAGCTGGCTGCCGGAGATGATCGAGAAGCGCACCAAGCCAAAGCGCGGCGCCAAGGTGTTCAAGATCCCGCCACGCGCCGAAATCCGCAATACGCTCTCGAACCGGTTTTCGGTCATCGAGGTCGAGGGGCTCGACCGCCCGGGCCTGCTGTCGGAGATCACCGGCACGCTGTCCGACCTGTCGCTCGACATCGCATCGGCACACATCACCACTTTCGGCGAAAAGGTCATCGACACCTTCTATGTCACGGACCTCACCGGCCAGAAGATCGACAGCCCGACCCGCATCGCCACCATCCGCAACCGGCTGACGACAACGCTCGAAGGCATCTCGCCCGAACGCGGCGGCAAGGCCAAGGCGGCCGCCGAGTGACTGCCATCCCCACCTTGTCCCACGCTCCAGGGCTGTTCATTGTTTCATGGAAACGGCGAACCGCTCCAGCTTTTTGTTCCAACGCAATTCCCGAGGCAAAGCGCGACGCGCTTTTTCCGGGAAAACCGCTCTAAGGCAGTCTTCGAACGCATGAGCCTCGTCAAGAAATTCGCTACCGTCGCTTCCGGCACGCTGATGAGCCGCGCGCTCGGTTTCGGCCGCGAGATGCTGATGGCGGCAGCGCTCGGCACCGGACCGGTGGCCGACGCCTTCAACGCGGCGTTCCAATTCCCCAACACCTTTCGCCGGCTGTTCGCGGAAGGCGCCTTCAACGCCGCCTTCGTACCGCTGTTTGCCAAGGAGATCGAGACGCACGGCACCGACGGCGCCAAACGTTTTTCCGAGGAAGTGTTCGGCGTGCTGTTCTCGGCACTGCTGGCGCTGACCATCGCCATGGAACTGGCGATGCCGCTGCTCGTGCGCTACCTGGTGGCGCCTGGCTTTGCCGACACGCCGGGCAAGTTCGAGACGACCGTCCTGCTGGCGACGATCATGTTCCCCTATCTCATCTGCATGTCGCTGGCGGCCATGATGGCCGGCATGCTGAATTCGCTGCGCCGCTATTTCGCGGCGGCGATCGCGCCCGCCTTCCTCAACATCATCCTGATCAGCGTGCTTGGCTATGCCTGGTACCGCGGGCTGGACGCGCATGCCGTAGGCTTCAGCCTGTCCTGGGGCGTGCTGGCTGCGGGGCTTGTGCAGCTCGCCATCGTGTGGGTGGCGGTGCGCAATGCCGGCATCTCGATCGGCTTCCGCCGGCCGAAGATGACGCCGAACGTCAAGCGCCTGCTGATCCTGGCCCTGCCGGCGGCGATCACCGGCGGCATCACCCAGATCAACCAGCTGATCGGCACGGCGATCGCGTCGGCGCAGGACAGTGCGGTGTCCTCACTCGCCTATGCCGACCGCGTCTACCAGCTGCCGCTCGGTGTCGTCGGCGTGGCGGTGGCGATCGTGCTGTTGCCGGAACTGTCGCGGGCGCTGAAATCGGGCAATCTCATCGAGGCGGCCAATCTACAGAACCGCTCCGTCGAATTCACCCTGTTCATGACGCTGCCGGCGGCGGCGGCGCTCTGGGTGATGTCGGAGCCGATCGTGCGGCTGGTCTATGAGCGCGGCGCGTTCGCCGCCAACCATTCGACGCCGACCGTGGCGGCGATCCTGGCGATCTTCGGCCTTGGCCTGCCGGCCTTCGTGCTGATCAAGGCCTTCACCCCGGGCTATTTCGCCCGCGAGGACACGCGCACGCCGATGATCTTCGCCGCCATCTCGGTGGCGGTGAACGTCGCCACCGCGCTGACGCTGTTTCCCAGGATGGGCGCACCCGGCATTGCGGTGGCCTCGGCCGTGGCCGGCTGGGTCAACGCGCTGATGCTGCTTGCGGTCTTGATCCGGCGCGGCCATTGGGGCCGCGACGTGCCGCTCCTGAAGCGCATTCCCCGACTGGTGCTGTCGGCGGCGGTGATGGCGGTGGCGCTGTATTTCGCCGAGCACTGGCTGGCCGCCAGGCTCGGTCCCGGCTCGCCGCTGGTCGTCAAGGCGACGACGCTGCTGGCGTTGGTGGCCGGCGGGGCGTTGCTCTACTTCGTCACCGCCTTTGCCACCGGCGGCGCTGATTTCGGCATGATCCGGAGAAATATCGGGCGTAAGGGATCGCCGCCTGTCGGCTGACGATCACCGGACTCTTGATACTGCCGCCGCGGATGCCGTGCGACCGCCTTGAACCCTGTGGATATGCGAGTGCTGAGGCGCCATCGCCTCTTCGTGTATTGCCTTTGGCGCCGACTGACAGCAGGACAAGCCTAGATTGCGTTGCCACTAACGTTGGAGGGCTCGATGGACAGGCTATCACTCGAAGATTTTGTTGATGATCAGCCTTGGGGAGACGACGTTCCGCTTCTGGAAGACATTTCCATTGAAAATCCGATAGCGGGCGTGCGGATGCAGCGGCTGGTTACAAGGGGCGACAAGCGTGGCGAGCTTACGGTCCTCATGTCGGCACTGCTGGAGCCCATAAGTCCGCCGCCACATGTCTATCTGGTATCGGCCGAGGCGGGATCGATCAGGGCGTGGGTCTATCACAAACGACAGTTCGACCGGCTCGCCTATACAAATGGCGACCTCAGGGTCGTACTCTACGATCTGCGCGAGGATAGCCCGACATACCAAAAACTGGAGGTCCTCGACGTCGGTGCGGCGAACAAGATCCTGCTGACGATTCCGCCCTGTATCGTTCACGGGATTCAGAATCGGGGCAAGAGCATCGCGACATTCATCAACATGCCGACAACCGTCTACGATCCTAAACATCCGGACAAATCACGAATCCCCTACGATCATCCAGGCATCCCTTACAAATTCGGATAAACATGACCACGTTTTCCGTCATCATGGCCACCTACAATCGCGGCAGACATATTCTTCCGTCGATACAATCGGTGCTGCGCCAGACCTGTCGGGACTTCGAGCTGTTGGTGGTAGGCGATTGCTGCACTGACGATACCGCCGATGTGGTTCGGGCGCTCGCGTCTCCGCAAATCCGCTGGCTGAACCTGCCCGAGCGCGGCGGCAGCCAAGCCTTCCCCAACAATGCGGGCATAGAGATGTCGCGCGGGCAATACATTGCCTATCTCGGTCATGACGATATCTGGGCTCCGGACCATCTCCAGGCACTGGCAGATCTTTTCCGGCACAACCCGCAGCCGGACTTTGTCGTGAGCGGCGCGATCTTTCATGGCCCCAGGGCAAGCAATTTTCGGTGGGTGACCGGCATTTTCGACGAATCGGACACCGCTCTCAGGCACTTCTTCCCGCCTTCCAGTTTCGGTCACCGACGCGACGTCACCGATCGAATTGGGAAATGGCGCCATGCCAAAGAGATCACAGCGCCCGTTGACGCGGATTTCCTTTTGCGGGCGGCAAGGTCCGGGATGAATTTTGTCTCGACACAGCGGGTCACTGTCCACAAGTTCGCGGCCGGCCACCGCTACCTGAGTTATACGAGCCACACTTCGGACGAGCAGGAGCGAATGGTCCGGCGAATAGCCCGGCCGGGATATGACGGCTATCTGGCGTCCGAACTGGCCAAGGCGAAGGCCGCCGGCGCTTACATGATCGTCGTTCATCCGGACTACGAGCGCTATGAAAATGGTCAGGTTTCGAGTCAGAATGCGATGGCCAAGGGCGTCGTCCGCCCGGATCTGCGCAAGCTCAGACAGCGCGAGGTCATCAAGCAGGACAACTCGCCAAAAGCGCTCGACTGGTTTCCACTCGAAGCGGGCGGCGACTGGGTATTGTGGGTCGGCTGCAATCCGCGCCCAAAGCTGCTTGTGCCGTTCAAATATGCCGGCAAGGCGCGGATTCGCCTGGACATCCGGCACCCCCTACGCGAGGCGCTGACCGAGCTCAAATTGTCCGCAAACGGACAGCCGGCTGTGGCAAGCCTTTGCAACGTGCGCCAGGAAGGCAATCTCTGGAACGCACAAGCGACGTTTGAAGTGGCGCTGCGAAGGCACGATCATACGATTCTGGAGCTTCATCTCACCAGATTGCAAAGACCCGCGGGACGCAGCGGCATCGGCGTTGCCGACATAGTGGTGACCCCGTTGGGGTGGCGAAGCATTGTTGCAAAAGGCACGCGGCTGCTGGCAAAGTTCCGCCCAGCCCGCTGATACCTCTTGCCGGTTTTTCACCCGTCGTCCATAAGCGCGCCGTCGCAAGACTTTCGCCGCGCGCGGTTTCCAGCCGCGTGATTGGCTCCAAAAAGTCTGCAACTTTTTGGAATCATGCTTATACGGCCCTCCACAAGCCATGAGGAACCCATGTCCGCCTTCAAGCCACTCGTCTTTTCCGGCGTCCAGCCGACCGGCAACCTGCATCTCGGCAACTATCTCGGCGCCATCAAGAAATTCGTCGCCCTGCAGGACACGTCCGATTGCATCTACTGCGTCGTCGACCTGCATTCGCTGACCGCGCAACTCGTTTATGACGACCTTGCCGACCAGACGCGCTCGATCACCGCCGCCTTCCTTGCCTCCGGCATCGACCCGAAGAAGCACATCGTCTTCAACCAGTCGCGGGTGATGCAGCATGCCGAGCTTGCCTGGATCTTCAATTGCGTCGCGCGCATCGGCTGGATGAACAAGATGACGCAGTTCAAGGACAAGGCCGGCAAGGACCGCGAAAATGCTTCGCTGGGCCTGCTCGCCTATCCCTCGCTGATGGCTGCCGACATCCTGCTCTACCGCGCCACGCATGTGCCGGTGGGCGAGGACCAGAAGCAGCATCTGGAGCTGACCCGCGACATCGCCCAGAAATTCAACAATGATTTTTCCGACCGCATCGCCCGGCTTGGCGTTGGCGTCGCGATGCAGGTCGGCGAGGAGACCGTGAACGGCTTCTTCCCGATCACCGAACCGGTGATCGGCGGCCCAGCGGCGCGCATCATGAGCCTGCGCGACGGTTCGAAGAAGATGTCGAAGTCGGACCCGTCGGACCTGTCACGCATCAACCTGACCGACGATGCCGACACCATCTCGAAGAAGATCCGCAAGGCCAAGACCGATCCCGAGGCTTTGCCGAGCGAAGTCGACGGGCTGGAAAGCCGGCCGGAAGCGGAAAACCTGGTCGGCATCTATGCCGGGCTGGCCGAGATGTCGAAGGCCGACGTGCTGAGGGAATTCGGCGGCCAGCAGTTTTCCGTGTTCAAGCCGGCACTGGCCGACCTTGCGGTGGAGAAGCTGGCGCCGATCGCCGGCGAGATGCGCCGCATCGAAGGCGACCGCGCCTATGTGGACGCGGTGCTCAGGGACGGCGGCGAACGCGCCGGCGTGCTCGCCGAAGCGACGATGACGACGGTGCGCGACATCATCGGGCTGCTTCAGAACTGATCCGCATCGTCAGTGCAGCGCACCATTCCGGCGCAAGACATACTGGCCTAAGGTCGGCGGCTTGCCGCCGGTCGGCGGCGGTGGCAGATTGCGGCCGAAAACGCACTCGCGTCACTGATTTTGAAATTCGCCAGAGATATCAAGGGCAATGCGAATTTCAAAATCAGTGACACGAGCAAACTATTGATTTCCAGTGTCGTTTTTGATTTCGAAGTTCGCTCGGAGCGCGATATCGAAAGCAGGCGAACTTCGAAATCACGACACTAGGTAGATAGACATGGTCTCCAAACGCCTCAGCCGCGAAGCCGGTCATCGCAGGAAATTCCTGACGATCATCGACGATACGCCCGAGTGCGAGCGCGCCGTCGCCTACGCCTCGAAGCGGGCGCAGAGCACCAGCGGCACGCTGGTGCTGCTCTATGTCATCGTGCCGGACGATTTCCAGCATTGGCTGGGCGTCGAGAAGATCATGCGCGAGGAGGCGAACGCCACGGCGCGGGCGGCTCTCGATGGCTACGCCAACAAGGTACGCCAGAAGCTCGGCATCGAGCCGGAGATGGTGGTGCGTGAAGGCAAGCCGACGGAAGAGATCCACAAACTGATCGAGGAGGACCAGGACATCGCCATCCTGGTGCTGGCGGCCGGCGCCGGCAAGGAAGGTCCCGGGCCGCTGGTCGGTGCCGTGGCCGGCAAGGGCGCCGCCTTCCCCATTCCGGTCACGGTGGTGCCGCAGAATCTGTCGGACGAGGAGATCGACAGCCTCGCCTGACGCCCGCCCGGGATTCTGTCCCCCAGCCAGCAAAAACATTCCGCAAGCCAGTCGTTCGGGCGATGCGTTTCGCTTGAATGTCCAGCCGATAAAGCCTATTTAGAACTATTCCAAACTATCTGCCCGTAGCGGGCACGGAGACGGCCATGTTCATCCAGACCGAATCGACGCCCAATCCGGCGACGCTGAAATTCCTGCCCGGCAAGGAAGTGCTGGTGGAAGGTACCGCCGATTTCCGCGATGCCGACAGTGCGGCAACGGCCTCGCCCCTGGCCGGCCGGCTGTTCGAAATCCCCGGCGTCACCGGCGTCTTCTTCGGTTACGATTTCATCACGGTGACCAAGGACGGTCCCGACTGGCAGCACCTGAAGCCGGCGATCCTCGGCGCCATCATGGAGCATTTCATGTCGGGTGCCCCTGTCATGGCGAAAAGCGGCCCGGCCGCGGAGACCAGCCAGACCGGCGAGTTCTACGACAAGGCGGACGAGGAACTGGTCATTACAATCAAGGAACTGCTCGACACCAGGGTGCGCCCGGCGGTGGCCCAGGATGGCGGCGACATCACCTTCCGCGGCTTCGAGAACGGCACGGTGTTCCTGCACATGAAGGGTGCCTGCGCCGGCTGTCCGTCATCGACGGCGACGCTGAAGCACGGCATCCAGAACCTGCTTCGGCATTTCGTGCCGGAAGTGCAGCAGGTCGAACAGGTCGCCTGATCGTCCCCGTTGCCAGCACGACTTCAGTCGTAAAAAACAAAAAACCGGGCCGAATTGCCCGGTTTTCTGTTTGGGACGTCCGTTGTTGCCTAGACGGTCCGCGTATGAACTTGTCTTCTCGTTTGACCGTGATCCCGCGAGGGATCATGGTCCTTACATCACGATGACCTTGGCGCCGACCGAGGCGCGGTCATAGAGATCGATGATGTCCTGGTTCATCAGCCTGATGCAGCCGGACGACATCGCCTTGCCGATCGAATTCCATTCCGGGCTGCCGTGCAGGCGGTAGCCCATGTCGCCGCCCTTGTTGAAGAGATACATGGCGCGCGCGCCAAGCGGGTTCTTCAGGCCCGGCTCCATGCCATTGGCGAACTTCGCCAGTTCCGGCTGGCGCCTGATCATTTCGCGGGGCGGCGTCCAGGTCGGCCATTCGCGCTTCAGCGCGATATGGGCGGTGCCGTGCCACTCGAAGCCTTCGCGACCAACGCCGATGCCGTAGCGGATCGCCAGGCCGTCACCCTCGACGAAGTAGAGGTACTTGTTCTGCGTATCGACTATGATGGTGCCCGGCTTTTCCTTGGTGTCGTAGTTCACTTCCTGCCGGCGATACTGCCTCGGCACCTTTTCGATCGGGACGCGCGGCAGTTGGTAGCCAGCATCGGTCACTGCGCCGTAGTCGTTGGAGAAGATCTGTCCGCCTATGGTGCTGCAGCCGGCGATGGCCGTGGACAGCGCCAATGCGGCAATTATTGCAAGCGACTTCATGCGCATGAGATGATCCGGTGCCCTGCCCAAACTTCAGCGGCACGAGTCGGCCGCTTTCTTGCCTTCATTCATGCTGGCATTTGCTTTGCTTGCCAAGCGCACGATGCCTATATGCTGGGACTTACGTGCTGGTAAGCGTATCAGTATGGCATTTCGGCAACAGCCTTCACCGGATTGTGAAGGAAATTCAATGGGCCTGACTCGCGGGCCCGGCAAGATCGAGGACAACGCCATGAATGTCGGCGACGCCGCCCATCGTTCAGGCCTGCCGGCCAAGACCATCCGCTACTATGAGGAGATCGGCCTGATCGCGCCGGCGCGCGCCGCCAACGGTTACCGCGATTATTCCGGTGACGACATCCATCGGCTGACCTTCCTGCGCCGCGCGCGCAACCTCGGCTTTTCCATCGACGATTGCCGCCAGCTGATGGCGCTTTACCAGGATCGCGGCCGCGCCAGCGCCGACGTGCGCGAGATCGCCGCCGCCCATGTCACGGCCATCGAGGAGAAGGTGCGCGAGCTGCAGTCGATGCGCTCGACCCTGCAGAAACTGATCCACGCCTGCCATGGCGACGAGCGGCCGGATTGCCCGATCCTGGATGACATGGCAGGGGCCGCGGCGCCTGGCGACAAACCCGTCCCGGCGAGACCATAGCAGACCCCAGCAAGGGATTTTGGGCAGAGCGAGAGAGATGGCTTTCCGTCATCCACCGCATTGGGCGCCGTTGTTCGCCCTCTGCCGGCCGGGACGGCGCGCCATTAAGTTAGACAATGCTTATAGACACATCGCCGGAGCGGCGGCATTCTCCCCTCGGGAGGGGGAGTGGACAAGTCTCGCTACGACAATCGTTCCGACCGCTGGCGAAGGCGCGCCAGGCGTCGCCGGCATTGGCGTCCCTCGCGCAACACCATCTGGTGGACATTGATTGCCGCGGCGATCGCCATCCTGGCCAGCCTGATCGCAGTCAAGGCCGGGCCGCCTCTGGTGGGCTGCAACATCAAGGGAAACATCAGCTACAATACGGGCGAGCGCATCTATCACGTTCCCGGACAGCAATATTACAACGAGACCCGGATCAGCTTGTGGAAGGGCGAACGCTGGTTCTGTTCGGAGCAAGAAGCCCGGAAGGCTGGCTGGCGAAAATCAAGATTATGAGGACGTCCGGCCAGGTCCGGTGGAACCAGGGACTTCAGTCTTATTTGCGCGATTGCTAATATACATATAGGTTAATCAGCGCGGGGACAATCACACCCAAAGCCCAAACCCGCAATGGCCGGTGCAGCCCCCTATAACCCAAAGCCAAACTGCGCCGGCCATTCCGCCAGGCATATTCCTTACGCCAACCCTTATATGCCGACTATCTAAAGTAATGGAACGTCTAATGGACATTTGAGGAACCTAAAAGGTCCCCTCAGACCTTTGTACACCGGCACGCAAGACTTTAGTCTTGCCGCTCTCTAGTGAAGAACGCAAGTTGATCGCCACGACATAGGGCTCCACAGAGATGAATACCAGACTGCCCCCACCCGGATATTGCGCGATCACGGAAGGCCCCTAGGGCTGCGGTTCGCCAACCCAATCGGCCGGCATAGAGCGATTGCATGATCGACAGACCAATGTTGCGCGAGCGATCGCGCCTTGGATGCGCCGATTGCCACGCCCCGCAGGAACGACCCGGCACGCTCGCAGTCGGGGGGACATGGGGTCGTGCCGGGTCGTTGCGGGTCAGGCTTTTGGGATCGTCTCCGCACTGCCTAAGCTATATCTATATTAGCTTCATCTCAATTAAGACTGAAGTCCTGCCCATGGACTGCCAACTTCAGAGAGCAGAACCTGTTCCGCACTTCCACGGGATGAATATTTAAGGCCGATACACCCAAAAGAAGTCAGGATCGGTTCTTGAAGGCTTGACTTGAAGGGCATACCGTCAGCCCAATGGGCCTGGTGACACAATGTTGAACGACGAAAAAGACAAGCAGTTTTGGGCTTTGGACCTGGACGCTCTGCGCAAGGCTTTCGACACATACGTTCAAGAGCACAAAACCACGGCAGCGGAGTGGGGGGAACACGCCAAGCGGTTCCTCGAAAAACAACGCGTACGTCAGCGCGAATCGAACTGATTCCCAGCCGCAGGGGTCTGCATCGGTCTGCTAGACAGATTCGACTTCCCTACCACCACCCCCTACGGGCCTGCATCGGTTGTAGGTCTGCCCGCGTATAATATCGCCTATCATAAGCCGACCAGAAGAAGACGCCCGACCAGATTGGTGGATGCATCCCGACGACCGACCGAAGAAGAAGCCGAAGGAATAGCGGCAGTCGACCTGTAGCCTTCCCCTACGGCTGGGGTAGCGGGTAACGTAACGCCGCACGGGGCAAGCACCATGAACAAACCAACTCGCCTTGCGATCGCCGCTGTGGCGTTAGGCAGCGCCGGATGCGGTGCGATGGATAGCGTTCAATCCTTTGAGATGCGTCGGGAAGCAGACGGCGCACGCGCATCATGCGGGCAAACGACTGCCCCTACTTCCCTAGGCGGAGGTAATATCGACCCCGCCGTGGCGCGATGTGTAACTGCATGCAAGCAGCTCGGGTTTGTTGTTGAGAGCACTCTTCCTCCCGGTCTGATCAACAAGAAGATCGATATGGCTGGTGGTATCCCAGCGTCAGAATGCCTGATCCTCAAAAAATAGGCCGCCGGCCCGCCTAGGACAAAATACCTATTTCACTCTGGGTTTGTCGACCATACAATCCCCCATCACAAAAGAGTTCAAACCGTGAACAAAATCTGGCATGGTGCCTGCCATGCCGATCATTTCCCCCATCGCAATCAACCCCCTCATCGACGGTCGCCAGTCCGAACGCGCCATGCTGGTGCGGCGCGGCGTGCAGCGGCTGCTCATGGCGATGGGCGCGCATGTGCTGCCTGAACTGTCGCTGGCCACCGGCCGTCGCGCCGACCTCGTGGCGCTGACCCGCCAGGGCGACATCTGGATCATCGAGATCAAATCCTCGATCGAGGATTTCCGGGTCGACCGCAAATGGCCCGATTACCGGCTGCATTCCGACCGCTTCTTCTTCGCCACCCATCCCGGCGTGCCGGCGGAGATCTTTCCGGAAGAGTGCGGCTTCATCCTCTCCGACGGCTATGGCGCCGAGATCCTACGCGAGGCGCCGGAGCACCGCATGGCGGCGGCAACGCGCAAGGCGCTGATGCTGCGCATCGCGCGCGCCGGTGCGGCGCGGCTGCTGGCGGCGGAACTGGCCGGCGTCTCGGTGCCGGCGCTGGAAGGGGAGAGCGAATAGTTCGCGGAACCGCGAACCGCGCCGCTACTCCTCACCGTCTTCCGCCCCACCCGCGGCCGGCGCCATCAGCAGCACGGCGGCGCCGAAGATGGCGGCGACGAAGGAGCCGGCGAGGATGCCGACCTTGACCGCATCCTGCAGGGCCACGTCGCCGGCAAAGGCGAGCAGGCCGATGAACAGGCTCATGGTGAAGCCGATGCCGCAGAGCAGCGAGATGCCGATCATATGCGACCATCCGGCATGGGCCGGCAGGTCGGCCAGGCCGAGCCTTATGGCGAGTGCCGAGGAGCCGAACACGCCGACCAGCTTGCCGACCACCAGGCCGGCGGCGACGCCCAGCGTCAGCGGCTCGATCAGCGCGCCAAAACTCAGGCCGGCGAGCGAAACGCCGGCATTGGCGAAACCGAAGATCGGGATGACGAAAAAGGGCACGATCTTGTGCAGGCCATGCTCGAGCCGGTGCAGCGGCGAATGGTCGAGATCGTGGCCGATCCCGGCGGAGCGCTCGAGCCGAATGGTCAGCGCCAGCGCAACGCCGGCAAGCGTGGCGTGGACGCCCGATTTCAGCACCAATACCCACAGGATTGCGCCGAGCACGAGATAGGGGACCAGCGTCATCACCCGCATGCGGTTGAGCACGACAAGCACCGCAATGACGGTGAAGGCGGCGCCGAGATAGGCGAGCGACAGGCCGCTCGTATAGAAGATGGCGATGATGATGACGGCGCCGAGGTCGTCGATGATGGCGAGCGCGGTCAGGAAGACTTTCAGCGAAGCCGGCACACGGCTGCCGAGCAGCGACAGCACGCCAAGCGCGAAGGCGATGTCGGTGGCGGTCGGGATCGCCCAGCCGGAGAGTGCCGCCGAATTGTTGCGGTTGATCAAGACATAGACCAGCGCCGGAACCACCATGCCGCCGGCCGCCGCGATGCCGGGCAGCACGCGGCGCGGCCAGGTCGACAGCTGGCCGTCCAGCATCTCGCGCTTGATCTCCAGCCCGACGAGCAGGAAGAACACCGCCATCAGCCCGTCATTGACCCAGTGCGAGACGCTGAGTGGGCCGATATAGGCATGGAGAACGGAGAAATAGGTTTCGGCGAGCGGTGAGTTGGCGACGATCAAGGCGAGTGCCGCCGCCACCATCAGGATGATGCCGCCGGCCGCCTCGCTGTCGAGGAATTCGCGGAAGACGGAAACCGGCCGCTGCTTCAAATCCTGCATGTCGCCTCCGTTAAGCCGCCTGATCAGCAGGCTTCACTATCCAAACGCCGGTGCCGCCCCTCACCTGCCTGCCGGCATCCTCTCCCCGTATAGTGACGGGGAGAGGGGCGCTGTCATCGCCGATTTCGCCAATCGCCAACGTCGCAAGAAGGGCGCCGGCATCGCGGCCAGCCCCCTTCTCCCCGTCACTATACGGGGAGAAGTGCCCGGCAGGGCGATGAGGGGCGGCGCTGACTTTGAGAATTGACGGCCTCCACCGTGAACTCGAAATCGGCCCAAGGCAATTGCCTTGCGTGTCCTGGATCCTAACGCGGCGCGCGCTTGGCCAGTATGCGCTGCAGCGTGCGGCGATGCATGTTGAGCCGGCGCGCTGTTTCGGAAACGTTGCGCTCGCACATTTCGTAGACGCGCTGGATATGCTCCCAACGCACGCGGTCGGCCGACATCGGGTTTTCCGGCGGTGCGGCGCGCTCGCCCGAGGTGCGGGTGAGGGCGGCGAAGATGTCGTCTGCGTCGGCAGGCTTCGACAGATAGTCGACGGCGCCAAGCTTCACCGCGGTCACCGCGGTGGCTATGTTGCCGTAGCCGGTCAGGATGATGGTGCGGGAATCCTCGCGCTTCTCGCGGATGGCGGCGACGACATCGAGACCGTTGCCGTCGCCGAGCCGCATGTCGACCACGGCGTAGGCCGGCGGATTGGCGCGGGCCTTGCCCACGGCCTCCTCGACGCTCTCGGCGGTCTCGACCACAAAACCCCTGGTTTCCATGGCCCGGGCGAGACGCGTGAGGAACGGCTTGTCGTCATCGACGATCAGAAGCGAGGTGTCCTCGCCTTCAACCATTGCTCCAATATTTTCATCGCCTGTCATCGTCGTAAGAATTCCTGCTGCCTTAATTTTACGCAGATATAGTTTTGCGCCGCTATTGTCCAATTCACGCAGTGTCAAACATGGTGGCCGGGGCCGTTTCCGGGTTCAGGAAGACCGATCTGGGCCACGAAATCTGCACCACGGCGCCCTCGCCCAGGCCGCTCGAATTGCGGAAATCGAGCGTGGCGCCCGAGCGTTCGAGCAGAGTCTTGGCGATGAACAGGCCGAGTCCCAGGCCGCCGCCGGCCTCGGTGCCCTGGCGCGTCGACATATAGGGCTCGCCGATGCGGTCGATGATTTCGGGTGGGAAACCAGGCCCGTCATCGATGATCGAGAAGGTGACGGTCGCCTCGTCCCAGCTCCAGCGCACGGTGACGCTCTTGCGGGCGAAATCGACGGCGTTCTCGACCAGATTGCCGAGACCGTAGATGACGCCCGGGTTACGGCGCCCGACCGGCTCCGGCCCGGTGCGCTCGCCCGGGCGAAGCTTGATCGAGATGCCGAAGTCGCGATGCGGCGCGGTGACCTCCTCGACCAGCGACGTCAGCGGCAAGCGGGACAGATGCGCCTCGCCCTCCGACGAAAGGCTGGTCAGGCGCTTGAGGATTTCGCGGCAGCGTTCGCTTTGCGAGCGCAGCAGCTTCACGTCTTCCGCGTATTTCGGGTCGCTGCCGAGCGCCTTTTCCATCTCCTTGGCGACGAGCGTGATGGTGGCGAGCGGCGTGCCGAGCTCATGCGCGGCCGCCGCCGCCAGGCCGTCGAGCGCCGAAAGGTGCTGTTCGCGCTGCAGCACCAGCTCGGTGGCGGCAAGCGCATTGGCCAAAAGCCGCGCTTCGGCGGCCACCCGGAAGGCATACATGGCGGTGAAGGCGATCGAGGACAGCACCGCCATCCACATGCCGGCGACATAGATGAAAGGCATGGCCAGCGGCGCGCCTTCATACCAGGGCAACGGCAGATGGAAGAACACCAGCAAGGTCGCCGCCAGCATCACCAGCCCGCCGAGGATGGCGGTGAGGCGTAGCGGCAGCGACGTCGCCGAAATGACGACAGGCACGGTCATCAGCAGCGAGAACGGATTGGTCAGGCCGCCGGTCATGTAGAGCAGCCCGGCAAGCTGCAGGCTGTCGAAGATCAGGATGCCGAAGGCGGCAAATGGGGTGAGCCGGTGCGCCGCCGGAAAGCGGAAGGCCAGGAACAGGTTCATCCACGCCGAACAGGCGATCAGCGCGAAGCACAGGCTGACAGGGAGCGGGAATTTCAATCCATAGGCAACGACGAGCACCGCCACGCTCTGGCCGACAATGGCCAGCCAGCGCAGCCGGATCAGCGTGTTGAGGCGCAGCCGCTGGCTTTGCTGAAAATCGGGCGCGTTCAGGATGTTGATCATGGCCATGGATTACAGCCGGGAAAGCAGGAGCGCTAGCTCCCGCGTGGCTTGGCACGGGCTGTAGCGGCGGCAAGCAGCGGATTTTCCGGCCAGACATGCTTGGGATAGCGCCCGCGCATGTCGGCGCGCACATCGGCCCAGGAGCCGCGCCAGAAGCCGGGCAGGTCGCGTGTCGTCTGGATCGGCCTGTGCGCCGGCGACAGCAACTCGAGTGTCAGCGGCACGGTGCCGTTGGCAATCGAGGGGTGGCGGTCGAGGCCGAACAGCTCCTGCACGCGCACCGCCAGAACCGGCCATTCGCCGTCATAGCGGATCGGCACATGACTGCCGGACGGCGCATCGAAATGCGTCGGCGCCAGTGCATCGACCTTGCGCTGCAGCTCGTGCGGCACGAGCGAGGCCAGGGCGGCCGAGACAACTCCGGGATCGATGGCGGCCAGGGACGCCGCCCCCGACAGGAAGGGCAGCAGCCAGTCGTCGAGGCGTTCGATCAGCGCTTCATCCGACATGTCGGGCCAGGGTGCGCCGAGGCCACGATGCAGCCAGGACAGCCGCTGGCGCAGCGTCTCGGCCTCCCTGCTCCACCCGAGCAGCGACAGGCCGTGCTCGCGCAGCGCATCTATTATGGCGCGGTCGGCATCGGCGCCTGAAGGAGCCGGCAGCATCCGTTCGGCGAGCGTGATGGCGCCAAGGCGAACGGCTTCACGCACACGCACGGCGCGGCGCTCGCGATCGAAGCTGGTCTGCCGGCGCGTTTCGATCCGGTCGGCCAGCGTGGCGCGGATGTCGTCCTCGCTTATTGCCGCGGCAGCCGCGATGCGGGCGTTCTGCGCCTTGCCCTGCAGGTCGGCGACGACCAGAAACGGCTCGCCGGCCAGCGGGTCGGCGGCATCGAGCATGGCGCCGGAGCCATTGGCCAGCACGAAGCGGCCGCGCTCGCCACGCGCCTTGGCGACGCGGTCCAACCAGGCGTTCACGAGGAGCGCGCCGGCGGAAACGGGTTCACCGTTCTTCGCGCCGCCGGCCTGTTTGGCCAGCCGTTCGGCGAGCTGGCGCGCGGCGGTGGCGCG
Organism: Mesorhizobium sp. WSM4307; assembly: GCF_007003945.1. Classification (NCBI taxonomy): domain Bacteria; kingdom Pseudomonadati; phylum Pseudomonadota; class Alphaproteobacteria; order Hyphomicrobiales; family Phyllobacteriaceae; genus Mesorhizobium; species Mesorhizobium sp. WSM4307. The sequence goes on along the minus strand of NZ_VFTB01000005.1, from coordinate 201,239 downwards.
GGGCGATCTTTCCCCGCGAAAGCGCATCAGCCGCCGCTCCAGATCGGCGCCGTCGCCGCCAAGGCCGCGTTCGGTGAGCAGCACGGCCAGCATGGCCGCCTCGCCCGCATGGCCGCTCTTGGCGGCCTCGGCAACCATATGCGCCAGCCGCACCGGCAGAGCGAGCTTGCGCATCGAAGCGCCCGCTTCCGTCAAACGCCCCGCATCGTCGATGGCATGGAGCGCGCGCAGCAGCACCCTTGCCTCGTTGAGCGCCGGCGCCGGCGGCGGATCGAGGAGGGCGAGACCGGTCGGGTCGGCCACGCCGAAGGCGGCACAGTCGAGCAACAGGCCCGAAAGGTCCGCTTCGAGGATTTCCGGCGGCGTGAAGGCGGGAAGTGCCGCCGTCTGTTCGGCGCGCCAGAGCCGGATGGCGACGCCGGCCTGCGTGCGCCCGGCGCGGCCGGCGCGCTGGTCGGCGGATGCCTTGCTGACGCGCACCGTCTCCAGCCGCGTCAGGCCGCTCGCCGGCTCATAGCGCGGCAGGCGCGACAGGCCGGAATCGATGACGACACGCACGCCGTCGATGGTGATGGAGGTCTCGGCGATCGACGTCGCCAGCACCACCTTGCGGCGGCCCGGCGGCGCCGGCTTGATCGCGGCGTCCTGCGCCTTGCCGTCGAGCTGGCCATAGAGCGGCACAATGTCGGTGTCGGCGCCGACCTTGCCGGCCAGCCGTTCGGCGGTGCGCTCGATCTCGCGCTGGCCGGGCAGGAAGGCAAGCACGCTACCGCTCTCGTCGGCAAGGGCGGCGCGGATCCCCTTGGCCATCGCATCCTCGATCGGGACGCCGGCCGGCCGTTCGTCGTAGCCTATGTCGACGGGGAAGGCGCGGCCTTCGCTTTCGATCACCGGCGCGCCCGACAGGAGTTTTGCCACGCGCGCGCCATCCAGTGTCGCCGACATCACCAGCAGCCGCAGATCCGGCCGCAGCGCACCCTGCACGTCGAGCGCCAGCGCCAGGCCGAAATCGCCGTCGAGCGAGCGCTCGTGGAATTCGTCGAAGAGGACCGCCGAGACGCCGGGCAGTTCGGGATCGTCGAGGATCATGCGCGCCAGAACGCCCTCGGTGACGACCAGTATCCTGGTCTTGGCCGAGGTGCGGTTTTCCATGCGCATGGCATAGCCGACGGTCGCGCCGGGCTCCTCATCCAGCAATTGCGCCATGCGACGCGCGGCGGCGCGGGCGGCGAGCCGGCGCGGTTCGAGCAGGACGATCTTGCCTGTCCCCAGCCATGGCGCATCGAGCAGCGCCAGCGGCACCAGCGTCGTCTTGCCGGCGCCGGGCGGCGCCACCAGCACGGCGCTGTTGCGTTCGGCCAGCGCCGCGCCCAGCGCCGGCAGCACGGCGGATACCGGAAGCTCCGGCAGGGATCTTGTCGTCATCGCGTCCGCATATCAGCGGTCACGGTCACCGTGCAACCGGCGTCGGCTCAAAGCCTGGTGCGCGCAAACGGGTTCCAGCGCACGGTGCCCAGCCGCACCTCCTCGCGCACCATGGTCAGCAGTCCCGCCCCGCCGACGACCGCAAGGCCCACCAGCGACAGCCAGTCCGGGTATTCCTGGAAGAACAGCGCGCCGAGGATCACCGCCCAGACGATCTGCGAATAATGCGTCGGCGCGATCCGGTTGGCGGGAGCGTATTTGGCGGCGAGCAGCTGCATGAATTGCCCCCCCGCGGTGAAGGCGCCGGCCATCGCCAGCCAGACGAGCTGCATGGCATTCGGCAAGGTGAAGGAGGTGGCCGCAGCGCCCGCACCGTTGAACAGCAGACCATAGCCGACAAGCACGCCGAGCATCGAGGTGCGCTTTTCCTGCTGGGCGAGCGAACGCAGCAGGATGACACTGGCCGCTGCGAGGAAGGCGTTCACGAAGGCGGCCAGGTGGCCGAGGTTCAATTCGCGAAAACCCGGCCGCACCACCAGCATCACCCCGGCAAAGCCGGCCACCACCGCCAGCCATCGCCAGGGGCCGACCTGTTCCTTCAGGATGACGGTGGACAGGATGGTGACAAGCAAGGGCGCCAGGAAGATCAGCGCGTAGACTTCGGCAAGCGGAATGTGGGTGAAGGCATAGACGCTGAGCACACCGGAGGCGATGCCGGCCCAGGCGCGCGCCTGCACTGCCCATGGCCGCTTCATGCGCCAGAAATCGCGCCAGCGTTCAGCGGCCGGGCGGGTGAAGAACAGGAAAAAGCCGGCAAACAAAGTGGCGAAGAACCCGATCTCGAAGACGGTGAACTGTCCGCCCAGGCTCTTGATAACGGCATCGCTGCCCGAATAGCTTGCATAGGCGAGCAGAGCGAGCAGGATTCCGTTCGGCACGTTTTTCCATTTCCGGGAGAGAGCAGCTTGAAAATTTTGGCGCTCGGTGCGCATCCGGACGACATCGAGATCTTCATGTTCGGTACTCTGGCCGCCTACGCGGCGCAAGGCGCAGAACTGACTTTTGCCGCGGCCACGGATGGGGCCAAGGGCGGCAAGAGTGATGCCACGGTCCTTGCGCGTGTCCGCCGCGAGGAAGCAACGGCGGCGGCAGCACTACTTGGTGCCGCGCCACGCTTTCTCGACTTTCCCGACGGCGAGCTGGTGGCCGATGCCGCGCTCATCGGCGCGCTGAAAACGCTGATCCGCGAGACCGGGCCTGAGCTGGTGATCACGCACGCGTCCAACGACTATCACGCCGACCACCGCGCGCTGTCGGACGGCGTGCGCATCGCGGCCTCGTTCGCGGTTCCGGTGCTGCATGCCGATACGATGGGCGGCACCGGGTTCTCGCCGACGCACTATGTCGATATTTCCGCCTACCGGGATATCAAGACACAGGCGATCCGCATGCACCGGTCACAGCGGCCGGAGCAATATGTCGACCGGGCGCGCATCCAGAATGAATTTCGCGCCGGCCAATGCAACGCCTTCCCCGGTTCTCTGGCCGAGGCTTTTCGCTTCGAGCCTACATTTCCCTTCGCCGACATACGCGCCTTGCTGCCGCCCGCGCCGCCGGTCCGGCCGGTGGCGCCACAGACGAACGCCATCAGCGAGGCCGGCTGAGCCGCTGCCGGAGAAACATCCGGCGACCATTTCCCAACAATTTCAATCATCCGTTTCGTCATGTTGCGACGCAGCAACGAATTCGCTTGCGTTGTTTAGTAAAAATTGCATCACTAAACAAATTACTAAACATCTGCCGTGCTCCGGCGCCGCCATGTTTAGGCCTCTGAGGAGAGAGGTTGAGGCTCTTGAAACCGTCATCCGGGCGCGTTTCGCAAATGGGAGGAAGGCATGAAATCGAGCTTGAAACTGGCGTTGGGACTGGCCTCGGCGATTGCAGCGTCGACAGCCGTCTCAAACGCCGCACACGCTGAAGACCTGACGCTTTGCTGGGCCGCGTGGGACCCGGCCAACGCACTCGTCGAACTGTCCAAGGATTTTACCAAGGAAACCGGCATCGGCATGAAATTCGAGTTCGTGCCGTGGACCAACTATGCCGACCGCTTCCTCAACGAACTGAACTCGCACGGCAAATTGTGCGACCTGATCATCGGCGACAGCCAGTGGATCGGCGGCGCGGCCGAGAACGGCCACTACGTCAAGCTGAACGACTTCTTCGACAAGGAGAAGATCAGCATGGACGACTTCGTGCCGGCGACCGTCGTCGGCTATTCGGAATGGCCGAAAAACACGCCGAACTACTGGGCGCTGCCGGCCATGGGCGACGTCGTCGGCTGGACCTATCGCAAGGACTGGTTCTCCAAGCCCGAGCTGCAGAAGGAATTCAAGGAAAAGTATGGCTGGGACCTCGGCCCGCCGGCCACTTTCGACCAGCTGAAACAGATCGCCGAATTCTTCCAGAAGCGGCAGATCGACGGCAAGACGGTCTATGGCGCCTCGATCTACACCGAGCGCGGCTCGGAAGGCATCACCATGGGCGCCATGGACGTGCTCTACAGCTACGGCTTCCAGTATGAGAACCCGAAGAAGCCCTACGAGATGGAAGGCTTCGTCAATTCCGAGAAATCGGTGAAGGGGCTGGAATTCTACAAGGCGCTCTATGATTGCTGCACGCCGCCCGGCGCCTCCAACAGCTATATGGGCGAAGGCGTCGATGCCTTCAAATCCGGACAGGTGGCTATGCACATGAACTTCGCCTTTACCTGGCCCGGCCTGCAGAAGGACGAGAATGTCGGCGGCGACAAGATCGGTTACTTCGTCAACCCGAAGGGACCCGACGGCGACCAGTTCGCCCAGCTCGGCGGCCAGGGCATCTCGGTGGTGTCCTATTCCGACAAGCACGAATCGGCGCTGAAATACATCAAGTGGTTCGCCAACAAGGACGTGCAGGCCAAGTGGTGGTCGCTCGGCGGCTATTCCTGCCTGAACGCCGTGGTGAAGGACCCGAAATTCCCCGCCAGCCAGCCCTACGCGCAGGCCTTCCTCGACTCGATGGCGATCGTGAAGGACTTCTGGGCCGAGCCGAGCTACGCGCCGTTGCTGCAGGCCTCGCAGAAGCGCTTCCATGACTATGTCGTCGCCGGCCAGGGTTCGGCCAAGGATGCACTCGACGGCCTGGTCAAGGACTGGACCCAGGTGTTCCAGGACGATGGCAAGATGTAACCGGGGCAAGATGTAACCGGCTCCTCCCGAGCCAGACCGACGCGTCCCGTGCCACCCTTGGCACGGGACGCAGTTCAGATAAATTCCATCACAGAGACGACCCAAGTGACCGAAGCAGGACTGACCATGCTCAATCGGACCGCGGAGAACGTTGCCCGGGCGACCCCGGAACCGTTGGCTCGCAAGGTCCGGGGCATCAGCGACAAGGGCCTCGCCTGGCTGTTCATTTCGCCGACGATCCTGTTGCTGCTGGCCATCAACATCTTCCCGCTGTTCTGGGCGATCTACCTATCCTTCACCAACTTCCGGGCCAACCGGCCGAACGAAGTGGTGAAGAATCTCGGCTTTGCCAACTATCAGCGCATCCTCGGCGACCAGGACATCTGGATCGCCATGCAGACGACGGCGCATTTCGTTTTCTGGACCATCCTGTTGCAGACGCTGATCGGCTTCACCCTGGCCTGGCTGATCGACCGGAAATTCCGCGGCCACGCCTTCTGGACGACGCTGATCCTGGTGCCGATGATGCTGTCGCCGGCGGTGGTCGGCAATTTCTGGCGCTTCCTCTACGAGCCGCAGATCGGCCTGTTCTCCTATGTCATCTCGTTCGTCAGCGGCATCCCGCCGACAAGCATCCAGATGCTTTCCAACGTGTCGTTGGCGCCATGGTCGATCATCATCGTCGATACCTGGATGTGGACGCCCTACGTGATGCTTATCTGCCTCGCCGGGCTGCGCTCCATCCCCGAATACATCTATGAGGCGGCCGAGGTCGACCGCGCGTCCAACTGGCGGCAATTCTGGTCGATCACGCTGCCGATGGCGCTGCCCTTCATCATGCTGGCGGTGCTGTTTCGCGGCATCGAGAACTTCAAGATGTTCGACATGGTCAACCTGCTGACCGGCGGCGGGCCGGGCTCGACCACCGAGGTCGCCTCGATCACGCTGAAGCGGCAGGCTTTCGAAAGCTGGCGCACCGGCTATTCCTCGGCCTTCGCCATCATCCTGTTCGTGGCGGTGTTCGGGCTGGCCAACATCTACGTCAAGGCGCTCAACAAGGTGAAGCAGAGATGAGCCTGACCACTGCCCATTCGGTCGTCGCACCGTCAGCGAATTCGAAGCGCATCGCCGGCGCGATCATCATCGCCTACGCGCTGATCTCGATCGTGCCGCTGTTGTGGATCTTCGCCACCAGCTTCAAGACGCCGCCGGATTCGATCGCCTATCCGCCAAAAATCGTGTTCCAGCCGAGCATCGAAGGCTATTGCAACCTGTTCACGACGCGGACGCGGCAGACGCCGGAATACATCAACTCGCTGGGGCCGGCGACCGGCTTCTGCGACGAGACCGTGCGCAAGCGCAACATGGTGATCGCCGGCCCGTCCAACTTCCTGCCGCGCTTCCTCAACTCGCTGATCATCGCCTTCGGCTCGACCTTCTGCGCGGTCTTTCTCGGCACGCTGTCGGCCTATGGTTTCTCGCGCTTCAAGGTTCCGCTCGCCGACGACCTTCTGTTCTTCATCCTGTCGACCCGCTTCATGCCACCGATCGCGGTCGCCATTCCGATCTACCTGATGTACCGCGAGCTCGGCCTGTCGGACACCGCGCTCGGCATGATCCTGCTCTACACGGCGGTCAACGTGTCGCTGGCGGTGTGGCTCTTGAAAGGCTTCATCGACGAGATCCCGCGCGAATATGAGGAAGCGGCGATGATCGACGGCTACACGCGGCTGCAGGCCTTCTGGCGCACTGTGCTGCCGCAGGCGACCACCGGCATTGCCGCGACCGCGATCTTCTGCCTGATCTTCGCCTGGAACGAATATGCCTTCGCGGCACTCTTGACCTCGGGCACGGCCCAGACCGCGCCGCCCTTCATCCCGACCATCATCGGCGAAGGCGGCCAGGACTGGCCGGCTGTGGCGGCCGGCACGACGATCTTCCTGGTGCCGATCCTGGTTTTCACTATCCTGCTTCGCAAGCAATTGCTGCGCGGCATCACCTTCGGCGCGGTACGCAAATGAGCATGACCAATCCCGTCAAACGCAAATCGCGCTGGCCGGCCTGGGCGCGGCGCGGCCTGATGGAAAACATCGCGACCGCACTGATCGCCATCGGTTTCCTGATGCTGTTCCAGCCTTTCGCGCTGTCGCTCTACACCTATTCCTTCATCACCATGCTCGCCGGCACCGTGATGTTCATCATCGTCTCGAAGTTCCCGGAATAATCATGGCCGAGATCCGTGTTCAGCACCTGAGAAAGGCCTTCGGCGATTTCGTCGCCGTGCAGGACTCCAACTTCGTCGTCGAGGATGGCGAGTTCTTCGTCATGCTCGGGCCGTCGGGCTGCGGCAAGACGACGACACTGCGCATGATCGCCGGGCTCGAACTGCCGACCGGCGGCCAGATCCTGCTCGGCGGCGAGGACGTCACCATGCTGCGGGCACGCGAGCGCGACATCGCTTTCGTCTTCCAACTGTTCGCGCTCTATCCGCATATGAATGTGCGCAAGAACATCGGTTTTCCACTGCTGGCGCAGGGCATGCCGTCGGCCGAAATCCGCGCGCGCGTCGAAGAGACGGCAAAACTCCTGCGCATCGACCATCTGCTCAACAAGTCGGTCTCCGGCCTTGCCGGCGGCGACCGTCAGCGCGTGGCGCTTGGGCGCGCCATCGTGCGGCGGCCGAAATGTTTTTTGATGGACGAGCCGCTCGGCACCTTGGACACCGAATTCCGCGATCTCATGGTCCATGAACTGCGCGAACTGCACAACCGCATCCACGCCACCACCGTCTATGTCACGCATGACCAGATGGAGGCGATGTCGATGGCCGACAAGATCGCTGTGATGAACCACGGCGTCATCGAGCAGTTCGGCACACCGCGCGAAATCTACGACCGCCCGGCGACCATGTTCGTCGCCGACTTCATCGGCTCGCCGCCGATGAATTTTCTGGGCTTCGGCGGCGGGCTCGCCAAAGGCGCGAAGGAAATCGTCGTCCAGGGCGCGAAGGTCGCGGTGCCGGAGGTGCGTGAGGATATCGCGCCGGCCGACATGGCGCTCGGCATCCGGCCCGAGCATATCCGTTTCGACGACACTTCCAAGCTGCGCGGCGCCATCTACGGCACCGAATATCTCGGCACCACGCAGATCGTAGCGGTGGAAACGGCCGACGGCATCATCAAGGCGCGGGTGCCGGCCGAAATCCGGCTCAATGCCGGAGATCATGTCGGCCTGGCCCTGAACAGCGCCCGGCTGTCGCTGTTCGACAAGGGATCGGGCCGCGCGGTGAGAACCGCGGTCCACGACACCGCCTCTCAGGGGAGAGCGCAGCATGGCTGACGTGCACATCAAGAACGTGTCCAAGAGCTTTGGCGAGCATGTCGCCGTCAACGGTCTCGACCTGCACATAGCGGACGGCGAATTCGTCGTGCTGCTCGGGCCGACCGGGGCCGGCAAGACGACGACGCTGCGGCTGATCGCCGGGCTGGAACGGCCGGATGCCGGCACGATCGAAATCAGCGGCCATAATGCGACGACGCTGTCGCCGGCCGAGCGCGACACGGCCTTCGTGTTCCAGCAGTACTCGCTCTATCCACATCTGTCGGTCTACGACAATCTCGCCTTCCCGCTGCGCTCGCCGGCGCGGAAGATCCCGGAGGACCAGATCCGTCGGCGGGTCGAGGACGTGGCAAAGATGGTGCGCATCCATCACAAGCTCGCCAACCGCTCGACCAAGCTGTCGGGCGGCGAAATGCAGCGCGTCGCCATCGGCCGCGCCTTGGTGCGCAAACCGGCGATCTATCTGATGGACGAGCCGCTGTCGTCGCTCGACGCCAAGCTGCGGGCAGATCTGCGGCTGGAGCTGAAGCGCATCCAGTCCGAACTCGGCGCGACCATGCTTTATGTCACCCATGACCAGATCGAGGCGATGACCATGGCCGACCGCATCGGCATCCTCGCCGACGGCGTGCTGGTGCAGATCGGGTCGCCGCGAACCATCTATTCGGAGCCGGCAAACCTGCATGTCGCGGCAAGGCTCGGCCAACCGGCGATCAATCTTCTGCCGACCGGCCTGCTGCCCGATGGCGGCGCGCCGGCCGGCACCAGGACGATCGGCGCGCGCACCGAACATCTGACGATCGAGAAAGCGATGAACGGCCATGCCGATGGCGTCGTCGACTGGGTCGAGCATCTCGGCGACCAGAACCATCTGCATGTGACGGTCGGGCCGAAGAAGCTGGTGACGCTGACCGACCCGGACACCGATCTGTCGCAAGGCGACAAGGTGGTGATCCGCTACCGCTCGCCACTCTATTTCGGCGCCGATGGACAAAGATTGATGTGAATGGTTTCGGTGTTTCCCCACCAAAGGGACAATGCCTCCTCCGATTGACGATCGCGAATACGGGACGAATTCGATGAAGCACTTTTTCAACCGCAGGGAAACGATCGTCACCGAGGCGCTGGACGGCCTGTTGCGCACCATCGGCTCGGGCGATCTCGCGCGCCTCGACGGCTATCCCGAGATCAAGGTCGTGCTGCGCGCCGACTGGGACAAGTCGAAGGTCAGCGTCGTCTCCGGCGGCGGCGCCGGGCATGAGCCTTCGCATGCAGGCTTTGTCGGCAAGGGCATGCTGACGGCGGCGGTCTCCGGCGAGATCTTCGCCTCGCCGAGCGTCGAGGCGGTGCTGGCGGGGATCCGCGCGGTCACCGGCCCGGCCGGCTGCCTGCTGATCGTCAAGAACTATACCGGCGACCGGCTCAATTTCGGCCTGGCGGCGGAGAAGGCGCGCGCCGAGGGCTTTCGCGTCGAGATGGTGATTGTTGCCGACGACATAGCCTTGCCTGACATCAACCAGCCGCGTGGCGTCGCCGGCACCTTGTTCGTGCACAAGATTTCAGGCCATCTGTCGGAGGCCGGACATGATCTTGCCGACATCGCGGCAGCGGCGCGGGCGGCGGCAAAGGATATCGTATCGCTCGGCATGTCGCTGTCGTCCTGCTCGATCCCCGGACAGCCGCATGAAGACAGGTTTGGCGCGGACGACGGCGAACTTGGCCTCGGCATTCATGGCGAGCCGGGCGTCGAGCGGATTGCCTTGCAAAGCGTCGACAGGCTGGTCGCGATCATGGCGGAGCGCCTCGCCGCTGGGCTCGACCCGAAGGCGAGCCATGCCTTGCTGATCAACAATCTCGGGTCGGTGCCGCCGCTCGAAATGTCGCTGATTGCCAATGCGGTGCTGGCCTTGCCGCTGGCCAAGACGGTCAAGCTGACGATCGGCCCCGGGCCGCTGATGACGGCGCTCAACATGAACGGCTTCTCGCTGTCGCTGATCCGGCTCGATGCGGCGCGTGAAGCCGCCCTGCTGTCGCCGGTCGGCCCGCATGCCTGGATGCCGGCCAAGCCGGTCGCGGCGCCTGTCATCATGCCGATGGCGAAAGCAGCCGGACAAAGCGCTGCGCACAAGGCCAGCCAGCATGCCGGCACCAGGCGCCTGATCGTCACGGTCTGCGAAAGACTGATCTCGCTCGAGGCGTCATTGAACGGGCTCGACGCCAAGGCGGGCGACGGCGACACCGGCTCGACGGTGGCGACCGGCGCGCGCAGCGTCCTCGATCGGCTCGACACGCTGCCGCTGGCCAACCCCGCTGCGACGCTTGGCGCGATAGGCGACATATTGAGCGCGTCGATGGGTGGTTCCAGCGGGGTGCTGCTGTCGATCTTCTTCACGGCGGCGGCGCAGGCCCTCGGCGGCGGGGACAGTTTGTCCAAGGCGCTGCTTGCCGGACTTGAGCGGATGATCTTCTACGGCGGCGCCAGACCGGGTGATCGCACCATGGTCGATGCGCTGGAGCCCGCGCTGAAGGCACTTGATGCCGATGGTCTGGAGGAGGCAGCAACAGCGGCGAGGCGTGGTGCCGAGGCCACGGCCGCCATGGAGAAGGCGAAGGCCGGACGGTCGGCCTATGTCGGCACCAAATTGCAAGGCGTGGTGGACCCCGGTGCCCATGCGGTGGCCGGGGTGTTTTCGGCCGCCGCCACGCTGCTCGTCACAGCCTGACGAATGCACCAGTTGTCGAATGACCGTTCTTTCGCTACTGCCGGCAAAGTGGAAACCGGGATTTTGGGCGATATGGCGGCGTTGCACCTTGCCAGGCTGATCGCGGTGGCCGCCGATACGATTGCCGCTCACGCCGAGGAATTGACGGCGCTCGACCAGGCGATCGGCGACGGCGACCATGGGCTGAACATGAAGCGCGGCTTCGAGGCCGTGCGAGCCGAGGCCGATGCGTTCGCCGCCAAGCCGCTGCCTGACGCCCTGAAAGCGATCGGAACCAAGCTGGTGATGACGGTGGGCGGCGCTTCGGGTCCCTTGTTCGGCACGCTGTTCATGGCCTTGGGCAAGGAGATCGCGGCGGACCCCGATCGCAAAAACCTGGCCGCTGCCTTCGGCAAGGCTGTCGAAGCCGTGGCCGCTCGCGGCAAGTCGCAGATCGGACAAAAAACCATGCTCGATGTGCTGCAGCCGGTGCATGACGCCTTGGCCGGGGACAAGACGGCGGCTGAGATCGCCGACATCGCCGATGCCGCCGCCGAAGCGACGGTGCCGATGAAGGCGCTGCGCGGTCGCGCCTCGTTCCTTGGCGAGCGCTCGATCGGCCATATGGATGCCGGCGCGCGCTCAACCGCGCTGCTGGTGCGCTCGGTGGGGCAAGCGATCGGGGAAAGTGCATGAGCAATGTCGGGATCGTGATCGTGTCGCATTCGCCGCTGGTCGCGGAGGGCACGGCCGACATGGTACGCCAGATGGTGGGCGACGAAGTGCCGCTTGCATGGTGCGGCGGAAACGGCCATGGCGGGCTCGGCACCAATGTCGAGGCGATCATGGGCGCCATCGACAAGGCCTGGTCGGAAGCCGGTGTCGCCATCCTTGTCGATCTCGGCGGCGCCGAGACCAACTCGGAAATGGCGGTGGAGATGATCGGCGAGCCGCGTGCGCAGAAGATCATCGTGTGCAACGCGCCGATCGTCGAGGGCGCGGTGATGGCCGCGACCGAATCCTCCGGCGGCGCCTCACTGAAGGAAGTGGTGGCGACGGCGCACGAATTGTCGCCGTCGTGAGTAAACGGGATTTCTGAAAAATGTCCGCAGCCGCCGAAGCGACCGTCCTGATCACCCACGATGTGGGGCTGCACGCGCGCCCGTCGGTGAAGTTCACCAAGCTGGCCAAGACCTTCGCCGCCGACGTGGAAATCGCGCTGGCCGCCAACGGGCCGTGGTTCGACGCCAAGAGCATCGTCAAGGTGATGGCAGCCAAGGCGCCGAAGGGCACGGTGCTGCACATCAGGGCCAGGGGCAACGGCGCCGATGATGCGGTGCGCGCACTGATCGAGCTGGTGCAGCGCGACTTCGACGAGGACGCCGGTCATGTCCGCTCGGCGTGAGGCTGGCGCGCTTCTTCGCCGGCCCGCAGGGAATGCGGGCCATGCGGATTGAGGGGGTTCCGGCCTCGGCCGGCTATGCCGAGGGGCCGCTGTTCGACCTCGACCGGTCGCCGGCCGTCTACGCCGGCAAAGCCACCGCTACGGAAGAGAAGACGTCGCTGCAAGCCGCGATCGGCACGGCAGTGAGCCGGCTTGCCGCCATGGCGGAGACCGCCGACAGCGACGCCGCCGGCATACTCGAATTCCACATTGCCATGCTGGAAGACAACGCCTTGAGCGGGCCGGCCTTCGCGTCGATCGCTTCCGGACAGACCGCCGACGCGGCATGGCGAGAGGCGCTTGATGCCGAGATCGCCGGTTACGAGGCCTCGGACCAGGACTATTTCCGCGCCCGCGCCACGGATTTGCGCGATATCAGGGACCAGGTGCTGCGTGCCTTGACCGAGGACGTCGACAGCACGGCGCCCACCGGTGCCATCCTCTGCGGCGAGGACATCGCGCCGACGCGCTTCCTCGAAACCGACTGGAGCCATGGCGGCGGCATTGCGCTGAAGGCGGGCAGCACCGCCAGCCATGTCGCCATGCTGGCGCGCTCGCGTGGCGTGCCGATGGTGGTGGGGCTGCGCGAACCGCTTGGCGATCTTGCCGGCATGGCACTGCTCGACGCCGAGCATGGCAGCCTCGTGCTGGCGCCCTCGCCGGCGGAGATCGGCGCGTTCCGGCAGTCATCCGCTTCCTTCGTCGCCCGCCAGGGCGTGGCCCGGCGTTTTCTGGCGCGGCCGGCGGTGACCAAGGCCGGCACGGCGGTGCGGGTGCAGGTCAACATCGCCGATCCGTCCGATGTCGACGGCATCGACATCGCGACCTGCGACGGTGTCGGGCTGATGCGAACTGAGTTCCTGTTCGGCAAGAATTTGCCGGATGAGGAGACGCAATATCGCGCCTATCGCAAGGTGCTGGAATGGGCTGGGGAAAAACCAGTGACGATCCGTACTGTCGACGCCGGCGGCGACAAGCCGGTACCGGGCTTCACCGTCGAGGAAGGCAATCCATTCCTTGGCCTGCGCGGCATCAGGCTGTCGCTGGCGCGGCTCGATATTTTTCGCGTACAGATCAGGGCATTGCTGCGCGCCGCGCCACACGGCACTCTCAAGGTGATGTTTCCGATGATCGCCATGGCCGATGAGTATGAGCGCGCAGCCGCCCTGTTCGCCGAAGAGCAGGCAGCCCTTGCCGCGCGTGGCGTCGCCCACAGGATGCCGCCGCTGGGCATCATGGTCGAGGTGCCGTCGGTGGCCATCGCGCCGGAAGCATTCGCAGGCGTCGCCTTCTTCTCGATCGGCTCCAACGACTTGACGCAATATGTGATGGCGGCCGCGCGGGATAACGCTGCTGTGGCCCATCTCAATTCGGTCCGTCATCCCGCTGTGCTGCGGTTGATCGGCTCGGTCACGGCCTTCGGACGGGAAAACGGCATTCCAGTCAGCCTGTGCGGCGATGCCGGCGGCGATCCCGCGTCGATCCCTTCGCTGCTGAAGGCTGGTTTGCGCGATCTGTCCGTTGCACCGGCGCAACTCGCTATGGCCAAGGCGGCCATATCCGATGTCCCGGTCTAGGCGCGGCCGGCATGGTTGACATCAAACCCGAACCCGGCTCCGAAGAGGCAATCCGCGCCTACAAGACGATCCTGTCGCAGGTCATCGACCAGCGACCGTCCGGCATGCGCCAGCGCCTGGCCGACGCGCTTGGCAAGCACCGCAGCTTCGTGACGCAGATTTCAAGCCCTGCCTATACGGTGCCGATTCCGTCGAAGCATTTGCCGGCTATTTTTTCCGTCTGCCATTTCAGTCCAGCCGAGCGGGATCAGTTTCTCGCCGCCTACCATCAGGCGCATCCGGGAAAAATGTCGATCGCCGCGGGCATGCGCAAGACGCGGCATGTGTCGCTCGTCGTGCCGGATTTCGGCGACGACAAGCAGAATGCGGCGCTCGATCGGGCGATCAATGAATTCATCCAGAAGATCACCAGCATCGCCGGCAAGGGTGGCAGCTGACCATTCTTGCCGGGCTGTTTGGGAGGACGCTATGAAGAAATTTATGAATGCGGTGGACACGGTGCTGACGGAGAGCCTCGACGGTTTCGTGGCCGCCCACGCCGATATCCTCGTGCTTGGCGAGGAGCACAAATTCGTCCGCCGCAGGACGTTGCGGCCGGGCAAGGTGGCGCTGATCTCCGGCGGCGGCTCGGGCCACGAGCCGCTGCATGGCGGCTTTGTCGGCCATGGCATGCTGGACGCCGCCTGCCCCGGCCAGGTGTTCACCTCGCCGACGCCGGACCAGATGCTGGCGGCGGCGCAGGCCGTCGACACCGGCGCCGGCTGCCTGTTCATCGTCAAGAACTACGAGGGCGATGTGATGAATTTCGACATGGCTGCCGAAATGTCCGATGGCGTCCAGCAGGTGGTGACCAATGACGATGTCGCCGTCGAGAATTCGTCCTACACGACCGGCCGGCGCGGCGTGGCGGGTACGCTGGTGGTGGAAAAGATCGTCGGCGCGGCGGCCGAGCACGGCCTGGCACTGCCGGTGCTGAAGACGTTGGGCGAGCGCGTCAACGCCGCGACCCGCTCGATGGGCGTGGCGCTGACCAGCGGCACCGTGCCGGCCGCCGGCAAGCCGACCTTCGACATCGGCGACGGCGAGATGGAATTCGGCGTCGGCATCCATGGCGAGCCTGGCCGCCGGCGCGATGCCTTAAAGAGCGCCGACGCGATCGCCGGGGAGATCTGCACAGCGATCCTCGGCGATCTCGGCGACAAAGCGAAAGGACCGGCGCTGCTGTTCGTCAACGGATTCGGCGGCACGCCGCTGATGGAGCTCTATCTGATGTACAACAGCGCGCGAAGGATCTTCGAGACGCATGGCGTGACGGTAATCCGCTCGCTGGTCGGCAGCTATGTCACCTCGCTCGACATGGCCGGCTGCTCGATCACGCTCACCATGCTCGACGAAGAGATGACCGGCTGGTGGGACGCGCCTGTCCATACGGCGGCGCTGCGTTGGGGCATGTAGCAATTCGAGTGCGCGGCGATTTTCCCTGGAAGAGCCATAGCGCTTCCGTTGGGAATGGCGATCTAAGCGCTATCACCTGCTCTCAGCGGAAATCACCCCAGAAATAGTCGTCACCATGAAGCCTCCGGTAAGTGCGTTGACTCGCCGGGCCGTTGCCTTTCTTCCCCAAAGTAAGGTAAGGACTCCCGGGATTTTTGGGGAGATAGCGTATGCGTTACAACTGGGAGCGGGCGCCGACGACTTTCGAACATCATCGGAAAGCGCTAGCGGCGGCCATTTTGATCTTCGGTGGCGTGGGCCTCATGCTTGTGGCCCTGCCGATCTAGTGCGGTAGACATTTCGTCCCATGAATAGCGTTTGTTAGGCGGCTATCGGCCGGCCTCTCAACGAGGCTGCCCGGTCACGGCGATGAAGCGGCGGTCGCGCCCTTCAAAGTCCCAGCACGACAATCACCGCCGGTTTGCCGGAAGGCGCTGGCCGTACTGCTCGAAGGCGAGATAGCGGCCATCGGGCGAAAAGCCGATGATGGGCCGCGGTATCTCCGGCCAAGGCGGTTGAGATCGCGAGCACCGCGCCGATCGCCAGCGCAAACACCGGTTTTGCCATGATCGACGCCGGATGGCGCATCGCTGAGATCCCGTCCCCCGAGAAGACCTCACTTCACGATCCAAGCCGGGACCGGTTCATACGAAAATCAGGGGAGACAGCGCCGGAAAAAACAGCATAGGCTGTTGGCAAAGACGTCAAATGGTTCCTGGGGAGGTTACGGATGGCTTCACGCTATCATGAGGTCTATGACGGCTGGAAACGCGACCCGGAACAATTCTGGGCGGACGCGGCCGGCGCCATCGACTGGTATTCGCCCTGGGACAAGGTGTTCGACGCCACCGCCGGCGTCTATGGCCGCTGGTTTACCGGCGCGACCTGCAACACCTGCTACAACGCCATCGACCGGCATGTCGCCGGCGGACGCGCCGACCAGATCGCACTGATCTATGACAGCGCCATCACCGGAACGGTGAAAAAATTCACCTACGCCGAACTCAAGCGCGAAGTGGTGGCGCTGACCTCGGTGCTGAAGAACCGGGGCATCGGCAAGGGCGACCGCGTCATCATCTACATGCCGATGGTGGCGGAGGCGGCCATCGCCATGCTTGCCTGCGCCCGCATCGGCGCCGTGCATTCGGTCGTGTTCGGCGGCTTTGCCTCGCATGAACTGGCCACCCGCATCGACGATGCCAAGCCGAAGCTGATCATCTCGGCCTCCTGCGGCCTGGAGCCGGGCCGGGTCGTCGCCTACAAGCCGCTGCTCGACAAGGCGATCGAGATGTCCCACCACAAGCCGGATGCCTGCCTGATCCTGCAGCGCGACCAGCTGCGCTGCGACCTGAAGGAGCATTTCGACATCGACTATGCCGACGCCGTCGCGCGTGAGCGGGCGGCCGGCGCCAATGTCGACTGCGTGCCGGTGCTGGCCACCGACCCGCTCTACATCATCTACACGTCAGGCACGACCGGCCAGCCCAAGGGGATCGTGCGCGACAATGGCGGCCACATGGTTGCGCTGAAATGGACGATGGAAAACGAGTTCGGCGTCAAGCCGGGCGAAGTGTTCTGGGCGGCGTCCGATGTCGGCTGGGTCGTCGGCCATTCCTACATCGTCTACGGACCGCTGCTGCATGGCAGCACCAGCGTCCTGTTCGAAGGCAAGCCGATCGGGACGCCGGATGCCGGCACCTACTGGCGGGTCATCTCGGACCATGGGGTGGTCGCGCTGTTCACCGCGCCCACGGCGTTCCGGGCGATCAAGGGCCAGGATCCGCGGGGTGAGTTCGTTGCCAGATACGATCTGTCGAAATTCCGCACGCTGTTCCTCGCCGGCGAGCGCGCCGACCCCGAAACCATCAAATGGGCGGAGCAGAAGCTGAATGTGCCAGTGGTCGACCATTGGTGGCAGACCGAGACCGGCTCGCCGATGACCATCAACCCGGCGGGGCTCGGCCTGCTGCCGGTGAAATACGGTTCGCCCGGCGTGCCGATGCCCGGCTATGACATCCGCGTGCTCGACGATGCCGGCCACGAGGTGCCGCGCGGGACGCTCGGCAATGTCGTGGTCAAGCTGCCGTTGCCGGCCGGTTGCCTGCCGACGCTGTGGAACGCCGACGCCCGCTTCCGCCAGGCCTATCTCGATGAGTTTCCCGGCTACTACAAGACCGCGGATGCCGGCATGATCGACGAGGACGGCTATCTCTACGTGATGGCGCGCACCGACGACATCATCAATGTCGCCGGCCACCGGCTGTCGACCGGCGCCATGGAAGAGGTGCTGGCCGCCCATCCCGATGTCGCCGAATGCGCCGTCGTCGGCATTGCCGATGCGATGAAGGGGCAAGTTCCGCTCGGTTTCGTGGTGCTGAACGCCGGTGTCGCGCGCGACGGCGGCGCCATCGAGAAGGAGGTCGTGGCGCTGGTGCGCGAGCGGATCGGGCCGGTCGCCGCCTTCAAGACCGTGGTGACGATCAAGCGCCTGCCCAAGACGCGGTCCGGAAAGATCCTGCGCGGCACCATGCAGAAGATCGCCGACAACGAAGAATGGACGATGCCGGCGACGATAGACGACCCGGCCATCCTCGACGAGATCACCGCGGCGATAAAGGCGCGGGGGATCGGGGTTTAGGGGCAGCCAATCGCATAATGCATGCCGCCCAAAAGTGGCCCCGGTTTTGGGAGAACGACATGCATGAAAACAAAGACCTAAAGCGCGTCGTATGAATCCGTTCAGACGCGACGCGCTTTAGGCCATCGCCGGTCCTCCGGCGGACAAGAAAACTGTCACCCATGCTACCGGTCCATTCTGTTACCTATCTATCCGGTTCGGACACGCGCCAAGGCCGGCGAACTCGCGCCGTTCTCTCCCCCGGAGTGGGAGGGTGCCTCGGCGAAGCCGAAACCTGACGCGATTTCAGCACCAATCTCTTATTGTGCAATGCAGCAAGCCACCCTACAGTGTCTCCTGGGGGGCCATCCGACGGTGCGGTATGGCTCAGCAAAAAATTACCTTTGGCGGCGTCGACATCCTGCGGTTTCTCGCAGCCGTTCTGGTCATGGTCTACCACTATGGCTTCTGGGTGTGGGCCTATCCCGATGGCATCTCGGCACAGGCCACGGGCGGCGTGCCGGCGCAGCCTGACATAGGCGCCTGGGTCGGATCCGGATGGGTCGGCGTCGAGATCTTCTTCGTCATCAGCGGTTTCGTCATCGCCTTCAGCGCCGAGAAGTCGACGCCGCTGCGGTTCTTCGAGGCCAGGGTGAAGCGGCTGGCGCCGGCGGTCTGGATCTGCGCGCCGGTCACCGCCGTGCTGCTTCTTGCCATCGGCCTGAGCTGGCCGACCGACGCGGTGGTCAGGCTGGTTCGCACCGGGCTGTTCGTGCCCTATGGTCCCTGGGTGGACAGCGTCTACTGGACACTCGGCATCGAGATCGCCTTCTACGCCATCGTCTGGATCCTGCTGCGGCTTGGCCGCTTCGATCTGATGGAGGCGGTCGCCATCGTCATCGGCCTGGTCAGCACGCTGTTCTGGTGTCTCTATTATCCGCTCGGCTGGGCCGACTTCGCCGAGACGCGGCTGCTCCAGCTCACTTTGGTGCATCACGGCTGCTTCTTCGCCGTCGGCGTGCTGCTGTGGCTGATCCGGTTCAAGGCGCTGACGGCGCCTCGCCTTGGCTTCTGCCTGCTGTTCCTCGGCGGGGGCGTGCTGCAGATCGCCAGTTCAGTCGACGTCCACAGCATCAAGGTCAATGCCGTGATGCCCTATGCGCCGCCGATCCTGATCTTCCTCGTCGCCATCGCGCTGATGGCGTGGTCGCTGCGGCTCGACCTCAGCTGGAGCGGCTGGCGCCGGATCGGCCTGATGACCTATCCGCTCTACCTGATCCACGACGTCGTCGGCGCGGCGATGCTCGGGGCGATGGTCCGTGCAGGGATGCCTTATCTCCTGTCGATGGCAGTGGTCGGCGCGACCATGATCGCGGCAAGCTGGCTGGTGGCGACGGAAGCCGAACCGCGCATAAGGCTGCTGCTCGACCACACCGTCTTCCGGTATCGGCTCAAGGCAGCGTAGCCGCGATCGTCCGTTTGAGGAAATGGTGTTCGTCCATGCCGGCGTGAGGCCGGCGTCGACCGGAAGAACCAGTACATTGGGAGCGCGAAGGAGCGGTCTTCACTGACGTTACAGCCGCGCGCACATTTGGCGCTTTGACGGCGGCCAGGTCGTGCCGGCGTCGGCGTCGCCGCATATCGTTCCGCTTCCTTATTCCGTCGAGGCCAATGTCGATCCGGAGGAGGCCTACATCGCGGCGATTTCCAGCTGCCACATGCCGCAACGCAAGCGGAGTTGCACCACTTGGCGCATGAACAGTGCTTCATCGCCAATTCCGTCAAGACGGAAATCCAGGTAGCCGCTTGAGATATTCATTTTGGAGCCGCTCCAGGAAAGCGTGAAACGGCTTTCCTGGAATGCTCTATACCGTCGCCTTGCTGCGCACTTCGGACTTGTCGAGATAGTAGCTCGAATATTTGTCGAAGAATTTTTCCGACGCGCCGAACGATCCGTATTTGGCGAGCTTCTTCAGGTCGACCTTGTTCAGCACCGCGCCGACGATCTTGTTGGCGACATAAGGTTCGGATTCCAGCATCGACCTGACCATGGCGCGCGGCGTGCGGCCCCATTCGGTGACCAGCACGAAGCCGTCGACCAACGGCGCGAAAGCCTTGGCGTCGACCACCGGCCCGAGCGGCGGCAGATCGACGACGATGTATTCGAACGTCTCCTTGGCGTTCTCGATGAAGCGCCGCATGCCAGCCGAGGACAACAGCTCGCTGGTGTGCGAGAAGTGGCCGCGCAGCACGGCCGGGATGATGGCGAGTTTCGTCTGCCGGTCGATCTTGCCGACCGACTGCCAGGTCTGGCCATTCATCACCGCTTCCATCAGGCCCTGCTCGGCTTCCATGCCGAGGCTGCGGCTCAACCCCGGATTGCGCAAGTCACCGTCGATGAGCAGCGTCCTGGCGCCATTGGCGGCCAGCAGTCCGGCAAGATTGGCCGCGACCGTCGACTTGCCTTCGCCGGGAAGCACCGAGATGACGCCGACGACGCGGCTGCCCTGTCCTTCCATCACGACATCGAAGGCGATCTTGGCGCTGCGCAGCGTTTCGGAGAACATCGATGCCGGCGCGTCGATGCTCACCCGCATGCGCGCGCGCCTTTCGATGGCCGCCGGCGACCTCGCTGCCTTGGCATCCGGCTGAGCCTCGGCCGGCTTGTCGTCCTTGGCGGGCCTGCTGCCGATGGTCGGCAGATAGCCGAGGAATTTGAGGCCGACGCGGTCGCGGACCTCCTCGCCGGTCCGGAAGAACCGCTCGTTGAACTCGTTGAGGCCGCCGAAGCCGGCGCCCATCAGCACGCCGAGCACGAGAGACAGTCCGAGCACGATGATGGTGCGCGGGCTCGAGGCGGAGAGCGGCGTCGAGGCATCCGAGATGATGCGGATCTTGCCGACCGGGAAAGATTGCTGCTGCGCGGCTTCCTCGTAGCGGCCGAGGAACGTCTGGTAGAGCGTGGTGAGCGCCGTCGCCTTCTGGTCGAGGTCGCGCAACTGCACCTGCGACTGGTTGTCGACGGAGCTCTTGCCCTGAGCGGCGGCAACATTGGCCCTGAGCGCGGTCTCGCGCGCCAGCGCCACCTCATACTCGTTGCGATAACTTTCGGTGAGCTGCTTCAGCTCGCCGAAAATCTGCGCCGATATGTCGGCCTTTTCCTTGGCAAGCGCCACGGCCTGCGGATGTTGAGGACCGAAATTCGCCTCGACATCCTGCTGACGCTTGGAGACGGTGAGGTAGCGGGTCTTGAGCGCCGAAATGACCGAGCTGCTCGGCTGATCGCTCGAAATGGCGGCATCCTTGAAAGCGTTGTCCGAGCCGCTGTCGACGATCGACTTGTACTGCTGGTAGCGGGCGCTGGCGCGCGCCGTGTCGGCCTGCGCCACGATGAGCTGGGCGTTGAGGTCGGCAAGCTGCTTGTCGCTCAACAGCTGGCCATCGCTGTTGGCGGACAGGCCGTGTTCGGCCCTGAATTTTTCGACCGCCAGCGATGCCTGCTGCGAGCTCTCGCGCAGTTCCGTCAGCCGGCCCTGCAGCCAGACCGCCGCGCGCTCGGTGGCGTCGAAGCTGGCATCGAGCTGATCGGCCAGATAGGCGTCGGCATAGGCCTTGGTAATCGCTTTCGCCAGGCCCGGATCGGTCGCCTGATAACCAAGCGCGATGACGTAGCTTCGTCCGACGCGATCCGCCTGGATCTCGCTCTGCAGCTTGAGGATCGCATAGTCGCGGCTTGACGTGGCGATCAGCGCATTGCGGGTGGCAGGATCGAGCTTGCTGATGTCACCCATGCCCGGGATAGGCGGGCTGGGGCGGACATACTGGATAAGGCCGCGGATCAGGCCGACGCCCTGGGCAAGCGCCGACTGCGGCGGGTTCATAAACGCATCGTTCTGGTCGAGCTTGAGCTTGTCGACGACCACCGCGGCAAGTCGCGTCGAGGTCAGTATCTCGATCTGGCTCAGAATGGCGGAATCGGTCTGCATGGTCGTCGACGCCGCTGAAATGTCGTCGACGATCTTGTTCAAACCCTCGTCGATCAGCACGCTCGAGACCGACACATATTTGGGCGGGGTTGTCTGCAGATAGAGCATGCCCAGGAAAAGACCGATGACGGCGCACACGGCAACCACCTTGGCCTGCCGCGCAGCCATGCCAAGCAGCCGCTCGATATCGATGAAGTCTTCGCCGTTTCCTGCGTCCGAATTCGGCAATGGCATCCTCTTGTCGAGAGGAAAGTTGGCATAATTCATCGTCGGTCCAATCCCAGAGCCCGCTGCGTTCCCGATAATCGGGTTGAGGCTCTATCTCTTTGTTTGGGCATGATCTTTTCCGAAACCTTCGGGAATCATGACCTGTCTAAGTTTAAGCATGACCTTTGCGGAAACCGGGAGCCACTTTCCGGGATCATGCTTGGGCTTGCAGGCGCCCCAACGGTCGGGAGCATTGCCAAGAAGCAACGCAAGCTTCATGCCAGACGACGGGGCCTGTCGGCCCCTCGCCGCCAGCCATCCGGCAATACTCCCGAAAGATGGGCATTATGCGGCTTCTTCCTGGCGTTCATGCGACCGGACGAACTCCTGAAGCATCGCGAAAACCGGGCCTTTCATGTCGTTGCGCGCCAGCGCAAAAGCGATGTTGGCCTGGATGAAGCCTTCCTTGGACCCGCAGTCGAACATGCGTCCCAGGAAAGGCTGGGCAAAGAACGGCTGGTCCTTCGACAGGCGGACCATGGCGTCCGTCAGCTGGATCTCGTTGCCGGCGCCACGCTGCTGATTGCCCAGCAGCGCGAAGATCTCGGGCTGCAGGATATAGCGGCCGTTGATGTAGAAATTTGACGGCGCGTCGGCCGGGGCCGGCTTTTCGACCATCGCTGTGACTTCGAAGCCGCCGCCGATTTCGGCACCGCGGCCGACAATGCCGTATTTGTTGGTCTCGCTCGGATCGCAGCGTTCGACGGCGATGACATTGCCGCCGGTGCGCTCATAGAGGTCGACGGTTTCGGCAAGACAACCGCGCCCGCCGAAGGAGACCATGTCCGGCAAAAGCAGGGCGAAGGGCTCGTTGCCGATGACCTCGCGGGCGCACCAGACGGCGTGACCGAGACCTTGCGGCGACTGCTGGCGGATGAAGGAGGTGGCGCCGGCCACAGGCAGCATGCTTTCGAGCGCCTCCAGCTGGGTCTTCTTGCCGGTCTGCTCCAGGGTTCCGATCAATTCCGGATGCAGGTCGAAATAGTCTTCGATGACCGCCTTGTTGCGGCCGGTCACGAACACGATGTGCTCGATGCCGGCTTCGAAGGCCTCGTCCACCGCATATTGCACGACAGGCCTGTCGACCACCGGAAGCATTTCCTTCGGCATCGACTTGGTCGCCGGCAGGAACCGTGTTCCAAGCCCCGCCACCGGTATCACGGCCTTCCTGATTTTCTTCATCGCAAATTCCTTCTGAGGAGATCGACTTCAATCCATTCACAGGCCACGAAAAATCCCTTCATGTGCCTGCATCTTCACCTCCCCGCCCCCACGGCAAATTGTGCCGCTACTCGTCGCAACCGCACGGCGATCGGCATGCCCATATGCCTGACCGCCGCCGGGTCGCTGAGCGCCGTCCGGATCGCTTTGAGCGGGGACCGCGCCTTGATGTGCTGGACCATCGCCAGGAAGGAGGCTGCCTTGCGCAGGCTGCGGCCGCGCCGGGCAAAGGCCGCCTGGGCCGCCTCGTCCATCCGATGGGTTTGAGCGAATACGGCATCCGCCTTGCGCATCGCTTCTACATGGTGAAGCTCGAGCACACGCGAGATGGAGCCACTGCGAATATGGTAGGCGTAGCCGATCTCCGGCTCGACCACGCATCTGCCGCCCTTGGCGAGCGCCTCGGCAAACAGGATGTAGTCTTCGCCGATCCTCAGTTTCTCGTCATAGCGAAGCCGGTTTTCGTCCAGGAACCGGCGCTGGAAGATCGGCTTGAGGTAGCCGAGGTTGAACTTCGATTCGAAGACGACGTTGCCGGCGATGTAGGTGGCAAGCGAAATCTCGCGCAGGCCTTCCAGATAACGCCTTGGGAACATCGCATCCTCGACGACGCCGTCCTCGCGGATGACCTGGAGATTGTCGACGGCGATCTGGGCATCCGCTTTTTCGGCACGGCCGATCATGGCGGCGATACGGCCAGGGAAGACGGCATCGTCGGAATCGAGCACCGCGACCCACCTGCCGCGGGCGACGTCGAGTCCGGCATTTCGGGCGCCGCCGGGACCGCGATTCCTGGCAAGCGCGACGACGCGCACAATGTCTTGCGGATAGGCCCGCGCCACATCGAGCGTGGCATCGCGCGACTGGTCGTCGAGGACGATGATCTCGACGCTGACACCCTTCTGCGCCATGGCGCTGGCAATCGCGCGGTCGAGCGTCGCCTCTGCATTGTAGGCGGCGATGACAAAGGAAACATCCGGAGCGAAGGAAACGTCAGGCTGCACGCTTGCCTCCTTCCGGGGATGACGATTGGCCGTAGAGCCGGAGTTCGCGGACGCCGACAAGGCCGCTGACGACGCCGACATGCATGATGCCGCGCAGCACGCTGCGGTTCCTGCGCACCGGGCTGGCGACCACGGGAAGGGCCGCGGCGAAACAAAAGGCTGCCTTTGCGGCGGCAAGGCCGACATGCTTGATCAGCCCGATGCCGCGCGCATTGCTGCCCAAGAGGTGACCATGCGTCTGGCCGACGCGAAAACGGCGGCGGCCGAGCCAATCGAACGCGGCCCTTGAGCGCGGCACCACCTCGTCCACCCAGGCCTCTCGAGCGAAGGCGATGCGGCCGCCGACCTTGACCATCTGATCGAAGAGTTCGGTGTCCTCGCCGCCGGTCTGGCCGCGCGCCAGGCTGAAGCGACGGCCGCGCAGGCTGTCCGACCGCATGCGCAGCAGGACGTTGCAGGTGTAGCCGGTGCGGATCTCGCCGCGCACCCAGACCGGCAAGGTCGAATGGAAATCGCCCCGGCGCATCCATTCGGGTGCATCCGGACGGTAGAGCGCCCGCACCGGACCGAGCACGGCTGTTGCACCACTGTCCTCGGCCGTCGCCACCAACTCGGCCAGCCAACGGGCGGAGGCAGTCTCATCGTCGTCGATGAAGGCGAGGAAATCCGCCTCGCTGGCATCGAGGCAAGCGTTGCGGGCGACCGAAATGTTGCGCGCCGGGGCGTGCCGGTAGCGGACCGCCAGCGCCAATTCCTGCGACAGCGCCGTCACCAATGCCTGCGCGCTCGGCGTGTCGTCATTGTCGGCGACAATGACGCCGATGTCGAAGCCTTCGGGCATCTCCATGGCGGCAAGCGAACGCAGCGTGTCGGCCAGCTCCGGCCGGCGGAACGTGCACACGCCGATGTCGATGCTGCGGTTCTTGGCCTGAGCCACCATCACGCCACCCCGCGTCGCGCGCCGAGGCCGAGAAGCTGCAGCCAGAAGCCGACGGACCAGCCGAAATGCATGACCATGGCCGAAACGCCGGCCAGTGCGATGTCGGCATTGCGCTGGCGAATGGCCGTCACCAGGCCATAGCCGAGGCAGACCGAAGCCCAGATCAGCAGCGGCACAGCCGCGATCCAGTGCACGAAGGAGAAGGCCGCCAGAAGAACCACCGGGAAGACCGCCAGTGGCACCATCTGCCGGACCTTCGGGATGACGCGGTGCTTCAACACATTTTTGGCGCGGCCGCGGCCATAGCCGAGATACTGGAAATAGAGGCCTTTGAGCGAGGCGCGCGGATAGTAGACCATCTGCGTCTTGCCGCTCATCCAGATTCTGTAGCCGGCCTGCCGCAGCCGGTAGTCGAGCTCGGCATCCTCATTGTGGCTGAAGCTCTCGTCATAGCCGCCGACAGCGCCGAAGGCCGATATCCGCATCAGCGCGTGATGGCCGTGGTCGACCCATTCTCCGGCCGAGAGGTGACGATGCTTGGAACCACCGGTGCCGAGTTTCGAATTCTGCGCCGCCGCAACCGACTTCTGCACGGCGCCGCTGCCGCTGGTCAGCATCGAAACCACGACCGAATCGGCTGATGTGGCCAGCGCTTCCTCAAGCAGCCGGTCGCAGTAATCGTCGGGATAGCCGCCATGCGCGTCGATGCGGATGAGATATTCCGCACCTTCGCCAAAAGTGCCGACGGCGAGATTGATCGCTGCGCTCTGGATGCGCCGCCTGTTGTGAAGCAGGACAACGCGCGGGTCCTTCGCGGCGATCTGCTCGACAATGGCCAGCGTGCCGTCGGTGCTGCCGCCATCGGCAACGACGATCCGGGCGCCAAGCCTTGCCGCCGCCGGGCAAAGCTGGCCGAGCAGCGCGCTGATATGGGCTGCCTCGTTCAGGCAAGGGATCACGATCAGGCTGGAGGGAAGCGCTTGCGTCATCGGGCGATCCTATGCCGGGGCTTCAGTCGCGAGGGACTCGCGCACGGTGGTCAGGCGGCGCAGTTTTTCGACCAGCGCGCTGCAGTCGCTGCGATCGTAGCTCCACGTCCTCGGATTGCGGGCAAGCACGCGCGCCTTCAGTCTGCCGAAGCGCTGCTCCTCCATCGTGCCGAGTGCGGTTTCGAGCGCCTCGGGCGTCGCCTGGGGCAGCAGGATGCCGACGTCCTGCTGGCTGAGGAACCGTCCGGTTTCCGTATGGCCCATCGAGATCGGCACCGCCCCGAAGCGGCAGCCTTCATAGAGGCGGTTGGGCAGCAGCCATTCCGAATTCTGTCCCTCCTCGAAGAAATCGATCGCCCAGGAGAAATGCACGTCCTGGTAGATCGCCGCCATGTCCTCCGGATTGCGGTAGGGTCCACGAAACGACAGATAAGGTTCGGCATCGACGAAGGCGTGGAAATCGGGGAATTCGGAAAGCGCCGGACGGCCGCGCAGCACGATTTCGAAACGTCCATCCATGCGGCGGGTGAAATCAGCCAGAAGCTTGAGCGAGCGGCGGCAGCGCAGCGCTCCGAACCAGCCGATTCGCCAAGGCGGGGCGGCAGGCGCTTCGACCGTTTCACGCGCGCCGGGCAGGATCGCCGCTGCCTCGAAATATTTGTTCTCGATCAGTTCGACAGGTGCGGCGACCTGGCGGAAGGGCTTGAAATAATTGGCGATGAAGGCGGGCGAACTGGTCACCAGCAGCTTCACGTCGCGCGCCAGATGGCGCTCGGTGGCGCGCAGCGCCTTGCCGAAGATGTCGTCGCGAAGCACCAGGCGGTGGATGTCGAGGCATTCATAGACAATCGGCACCGTGGCGCCGAAGGCCGACCTGGCGCGGCGCGCCAGTGCCAGCATTTCCAGATTGCGCGCGATGATGAGATCGGGCCGCGGCGCGCCCTTCAGCTTCGAGCCTATCGAAACCGCTGCTTTCGCCACCGCCGCCAGGCGCTGGGCGAATCGGCCGTCGCGCGTCGCGCCAAGGTCGACCGGCTGCAATCCCTCGATGTCGGCAATCGGGGTCGCGGTGCGGCGAAAGCCCGCCAGAGTGACCCGGGCACCGCCTGTCCTGAGCATTGTGATCCGTCGGCGAACCGCCGGATCGGAAACATCGTGCACCAGGTACAAGACATGCAGCATGAAAACTCGACCGCTGTTTGACCCCACCCACAAGGATGCTAGTACAGCTCTTGCTGCATCGCAACATTTTTGGCGCGGCAATGGACATTTTCTGTTGCACTGCAAAATTATTGCCGTAGTTTGGGGATGGCGGCGGTCGTGGATTTTCAGGGTTCGGAAATCCGCGCAAAAAATCAGGAATCCTGAATTTGGAAGCCAACCCATTCGATCCGCCGGAAGGCTCGCTGCGTAAATCGGTCGGGCGCGGCGCGGTGGTGACCGCCATGTCGCAATCGGTGCGGGTCGCGACGCAGATCATATCCGTCATCGTGCTGTCGCGGCTCTTGTCGCCGCAGGATTTCGGCGTCGTGGCGATGTGCGCGCCGGTGCTGGCCTTCATCGCGCTGTTCCAGGATTTCGGCCTGACCCAGGCGACGATCCAGAAATCGGGCATCCGCCATGAGGAGGTGAACTACCTCTTCTGGATCAATGTCGCGGTCAGTGCCATCCTGGCCTGCGTGCTCGCGGGTGCGGCACCGCTGGTCGCCGCCTTCTACGGTGAGCCGCGCGTGGCCGGGCTGGTCGCCGCGTTCGGGCTGCAGATCATGGCCTATGGGCTCGGCGCCCAGCATCTGGCGCTTTTGACACGACGCATGCAGTTCGGGCGCCTGGCGGTCATCGACGTCGCCAGCGCGGTTGCCGGGCTGGTGGTGTCGATCGCCTGGACCTTCATCGACCGCTCCTACTGGGCGCTGTTTGCCGGCACGCTGACCGGCGCGGTGCTGCCGACGCTGTGCTACTGGGCAAGCTCGCGCTGGCGGCCAGGCCTGCCGCGCAAGGTCGCCGGCATCGGCGAGTTGATCAATTTCGGCGCCGGCATCACCGGCTTCAACTTCGCCAATTTCTTCGCCCGCAACCTCGACAATGTGCTGATCGGCAAATACTGGGGCGAGCAGCAACTCGGCCTCTACGACCGCGCCTACAAGCTGCTTCTGTTCCCGCTCAGCCAGATCACCAATCCGCTGTCGAAGGTCATGGTGCCGGCGCTGTCCAGGCTGAAAGACGAGCCGGACCGCTACCGCAGCGCCTATCTGCGCGTCATGCCGCTGATCCTTTTGGTGGCGCTGCCCGGCGTCGCCTTCGCCACCGCAATGTCGGATGTGCTGATCCCCTTCGTGCTCGGCGAACAGTGGCGCGCAAGCGCCTCGATCTTCCTGGCGCTCGGCTTTGCCGGGCTGCTGCAGCCGCTCAACAACCCGGCGGGCTGGCTTTTCGTCAGCCAGGGCCGCTCCGGCGACTTCATGCGCTGGGGCATCATCACCGCCGTGACCTCGGTGCTCGCCTTCGCGCTCGGCCTGCCCTATGGCGCGCTCGGCGTGGCGATAGCCTATGCGGTCAGCGAATATCTGCGCACGCCGTTCCTGTGGCTCTATGTCGGCAAGAGCGGACCGCTGCGGGCCAGCCATGTGCTGCGCGCGGCAACGCCATTCGTGCTCGGCGCGCATCTGGCACTGGCGGCGGTCTGGCTGATCAAGCCGATGCTGCCGCAGCAGCATGTCGTCGCCCTGGCCAGCGGCGCCATGCTTGCCTACCTCATCACCATTGTCGTCGCGCTGGCCTTCGCATCCGGCCGCGAGGCCTTGCGCGAGGCCCTGAAGATGCTGCCGGCACGACAGCCGGCGGCAACGCCGCGCGAGGCGCAATAATTTCGGCGCCTTTGCCAGCTACCCAATATCCACACGAACATCAGGTCTGATGCATGCACTACCGATCGATCTCCGACATGAACGACACGATTGTCGGCAACCTTCACCGGCTGCCGCGCGACATCGACCTGGTGGTCGGCGTGCCCAGAAGCGGCGTGCTGGCGGCGACGCTGGTCAGCCTTGCGGCGAACATTCCGATGACCGATCTGGATTCCTTCCTGGACGGCCGGGTCTATACGTCCGGCATCACCAAGCGGCGCGCCGCGCTCGACCGCAAGGTCTCGGACATGCGCAAGGTGCTGGTGATCGACGACAGCATCGCCGGCGGCAACGCCATGCGCGATGCCCGTGCCCGTATCGAGGCTGCCGGCATAGAGGGTGATTTCATCTATGCCGCGGTATTCGGCCTGGAGCCGAAGCATCGGGAAACCGACGTCGTCTTCGAAGTCGTGCCGCATCCGCGCATGTTCCAGTGGAATTTCATGCATCACAAATTCCTGGCGCAATGCTGCGTCGACATTGACGGCGTATTGTGCCTCGATCCGACCGAAGCGGAAAACGACGATGGTCCGGCCTATGAGAAATTCCTCAGCGAAGCGCGGCCGCTTCATGCCCCGACCCACCGGATCGGCTGGCTGGTCACCAGCCGGCTGGAGAAATACCGTGCGCTGACCGAGGCGTGGCTGGCCAAGAATGGGATCGTGTACGACCAACTGATCATGCTCGACCTGCCGAGCAAGGCGGAGCGCCAGCGGCTCGGCGCGCATGGCAGTTTCAAGGCTGATTTCTACCGCAAATCCAACGCTATCCTGTTCATCGAAAGCGAGCATGCGCAGGCGCTGAAGATCACGGAGCTGTCGGGCAAGCCGGTGCTGTGCGTCGAAACCCATATGGTGAGCTTCCCCGATGCGCTGTCGCTGCCGGCGCTCGGCCAAGCCGCGCGCAATCTGCCGGCAAGGCTGCGGCAGATCAACTCGCAGCAAGGCCGTAAGGGCGCCGCCAAGGCCCTGGCCCGTGCCCTGCTCGGCGCCCGCGGCTACGAGACGCTGAAAAGCCGGGTCAAGCGCCCGGCCTGATCGGCTGGCTTTCTGAGCGCCGGCTACGCCGCCTGGCGCGCCCGCTGCTGAACCGCCCTGTCCAGGATAGAGAAGAAGGTGACGAACTGGCGGTCCGGATCGAGCTCCGGACGCGCCGCGAAGCCGCGCGCCAGGTTTGAAACCCGTTCATATTCCTTGTTATCGTTCCACAGCTGCCTGACAGCCGCGACCCAGTCGATGAGCGGAGCATCGTAGTCGAGTACCGTGCCGCCGGGGCCGATGGCTTCGGGCAGGCCACCACGCCGCGAACCGACGACCGGGATGCCGCTGCAATGGGCCTCGGACGCGACTCGGCCCCAGGCCTCCTCCCATTTCGAGGGCGCAAGCAGGATCCTGGTGCGGCCATAGACCGTCTTCATGTCGTTGGTGCGGCTCTCCAGCGTGACGTTGCCGAGCGGCGCGATCGTCTCCTCGATGCGCGCGCGGTGGTCGTCGTCCAGCTTCCAGCTTTCGACGAACAGGAACGGGATTTCCGGGCAGGCGCCGGCGATGCGGACCGCCAGTTCGAAGCCCTTTTCCTCATAGGGGTTGATCAGCGTGACGAACTGGCCCGTGGTCGGCGTGCTGTACTGCGTCGGGTTGATGGTCGGCGGGATCACTGTCGCCTCGATGCCGAATTCCCGCTTGTAGGTGCGCGCGGTGAACTCCGAATTGGCGATGTAGAGCGCGGAACCCAGTTCGCGCAAATCGCCGCCCAACTCGTGGAACTCGACATTTCTGAGATAGACGACCAGCGGCACGCCCTCGGCCTTCAGCGCTTTGCCGAGGGGCACCGATTTGTGGCACTGAACCACCGCCACGTCCGGCCTCAGTTTCTTGACGGCAAAACCGGCTGCTTGCCAGGGAAACCACGCCCGGATCACCGGGTAGCCGGGAAAACTGTCGACGACCGCAGGCTGGCGCAACAGCTTCATCTTGGCACGCGCCTTCAGGCCGAAGACGCCGTCGCCGAAGAGGGCGGCAAGCACCGCGGCCTCATGTCCGTGCTCGATCAGCTGTTCGGCCAGATGATGCGTGCTCGACTGAACGCCGCCGCTGAACTCCGGCGGGTAGCCGTTGCCGCCTGCAAAAAGAACTTTCATGGTCGTGGCTCCTGTCTTTTCGCCGTGTCGAAAGCGCCTCACGCGCTCTTTGGCGGGTCAAGCGTCGCGAACGGATTGGTACATGAGTGCCATCCGGTGAACCGGATCGGATCGTCAGGCGAACTGCGCCAGGCGTAGTCCGTCAGCATATGGAATTCGGCGATGACCCAGCGGTCGAAATGTACCAGATCTTCCCGCTTTTCATGGGGCAGCAGACGGCGGACGGCGCCCAGTTTGAGCTCCTCGGCCAGAGTGACTGCGTCGCTCAATTTCTCGCTCGGAAAGATCCAGGGATTGCGGTTGCGGAACTCCAGCACGAACTGCTGCAGGTGCTCGATGCGCATATTCAGCCTGCCGAGATATTTTTCGAGCGTGACGCGAACCAGATCCTCGTCCGAAAACGAGGAGACGGCGGCGTAGGCAACGCCCGTCGAGGCAACGCCACCCGCCAGGATGGCCAGTGCGGAACGCCGTGTGACTTCGATCATCGGGCCGCTCCTCTCACGCGATCCGGCTCGCCGCCCGCAGGGACAAAGCCGCCGCGGTCAGGCTTGGGTTGGCGCAGGAGCAGCTCGGATAGGTGCTGGTTCCGACGACAACCAGGTTTCTCAACCGGTGATGGATCATGTTGCTGTCGATCACCGAATCAGCCGGGCCGGTACCCATCCTCAGCGTACCCTGGACATGCGATTCCGTTGGCCGGATGCCGCGGTCGAAGAGCCGCTCGACCGGCAGCGGGGCAAGCAGCGCCGGCAATTTGTCCAGCGCCCGGGCCATGCCCTTGACCGCATAGTCCGACGGTGCCTTGAAGGAGACGAAGGCATTGTCGTCCTTGTCGAGGGTGACGAAATTCTCGTGATCGAGCAGGTTTTCGGTGACCACGACCAGCGGCAGCGTCTGGCGCAACCGCCCCTGCTCGGCGCGCATCCCGTGCTGCCAGCGGTTTTCGAAATAGACCAGTGCCGCCGCATGCTCGGACCGGTGCGGACCGTCATAGAGGCCAAAATTCAGGCCGGTGGTGATGGTGCTGCCGTCGAAATTGTCGACGCCGTCGAGATAGACCTCGAAATTCCAGCCATAGGATTCATGCAGGCCGCGCCCGACGAATTCGTCTCCCAGGCCGGAGCGCAGCATGATCGCCGCGCTCTGGATGGCGTTGGCGCCGAGAATGAAAAGGTCGCCGCTGACCTGATACTCCTTGCCGTCATGAACGAAGGTGACCGAACGGACCGCGCCGCCGACCTGATCGAGCCTGCGCACTTCCGCACCGAGGCAGACCGAAACGTCGGGATGCTCGAAGACATGCATCAGGCCATTGTTGGCGGTGAATTTCGCGTCGACCGGGCACAGCCAGCAGCGCAGATTGGCACAGCACGAGGTGCGCTGCGCGGTCGGGACCCGGGCGCGAGCGGTCGGCATGACGAAATGCTGGCCGGGCTGGGCCACCTTCATCATCTTGTCCGGCGTCGACATGCGATGCGGCGGCTGCGGAAACGGTTTCGAGCGCGGCAGCATCGCCGCCATGTCGGGATCGCCGGAGATCGACATGATCTCTTCGGCATCGCAGTAGAATGGCTCGACGTCGTCATAGCTGATCGGCCAGTCATTGCCGACGCCATAGGTGCTTTTCAGCCTGAAGTCATTGGGATGGAACCTCGGCGTCTGGGCGAACCAGCAGTTGGTCCCGCCACCCAGTCCGATCGTGTAATTCCACGGCTTGTCGGAGTTGGTCTTGTATGTCGACTCGTCGTCGATGTCGGTGTTGGCGTTCTGGGCGAGCTGCCATTCATGCGTGTTGTGCCGACCCCATTCCAGGATCAGGATGCGCGCCTTACGCCGCATGGCGAATTCGTGCAGGAAGAAGGTCGAACCGAAACCGGAACCGATCGCGATGAGATCGAAATGATCCTTGGTGATTTGCTCTGGCTTTACGTCCAGCACCATCAGCCGCAACTCCTTTCCGCGCCGGGCGCGTATGCCAAATTCCGCTTGCTTCCCGCGGTCGCTCTCATGCCGCCATTCTGCCGATCGAGTGATATTCGATGCCGTGGCGCGCCACGACCTTGGGGTCATAGAGATTGCGGCCGTCGAAGATGACCGGCGTGGTCAGCGCGTCCTTCAACGCGTCGAAGGACGGGGCGCGAAAGCTCTTCCATTCGGTGGCGATGAGCAGCGCATCGGCGCCGCGCAAGGCCGCTTCCTTGGTGCCGCACAGCAGCAGGTCGTCGCGCAGGCCGTAAATGGCCTGGCATTCCTGCATCGCCTCCGGATCATAAGCCTGTACGGTCGCGCCGGCCTTCCACAGCGCTTCCATCAGGACGCGCGCCGGTGCCTCGCGCATGTCGTCGGTGTTGGGCTTGAAGGCCAGGCCCCACAGCGCAAAGGTCTTGCCCTTGAGACTGCCCTTGAAATAGCGGTTCACCTTGTCGAACAGCACGGATTTCTGGTCATTGTTGCGCTCCTCGACGGCGCGCAGCAGCTTGGCGTCGAACTTGACGCCCTCGGCGGTCTTGATCAGGGCGCGGACGTCCTTGGGAAAGCACGAGCCGCCATAGCCGAGACCCGGATAGATGAAGTGGTAGCCGATGCGCGGATCGCTGCCGATGCCCTTGCGTACCTCCTCGATGTCGGCGCCGAGCTGCTCGGCCAGATTGGCCATCTCGTTCATGAAGCTGATCTTGGTGGCCAGCATGCAGTTGGCGGCGTATTTCGTGAATTCGGCGCTGCGCACGTCCATCACGATCATCTTTTCGTGGTTGCGGTTGAAGGGCGCGTAAAGCTCACGCATCACCACCTCGGTCTCCTCGCTCGAGGTGCCGACGATGATACGGTCGGGCTTCATGCAATCGGCGACGGCCGAGCCTTCCTTGAGGAATTCGGGATTGGAGGCGACGTCGAAGGCAAGATCCTCACGCCCTCTCTTCTTCAGCGTCTCGGCGATCCTGGCTTTCACCTTTTCGCAGGTACCGACCGGCACGGTCGACTTGCCGACGACGATCTTGGCGCTATCCATCTCGCGGCCGATGGTCTCGGCGACCGCCAGCACGTATTTGAGGTCGGCCGAGCCGTCCTCGCCGGGCGGCGTGCCGACCGCGATCATCTGGATTTCACCGTGCCGGACGGCGGCGGCGGCATCGGTGGTGAATTTGATGCGGCCGGCGGCATGATTCTCCCTGACGATGCTTTCGAGGCCTGGCTCGAAGATCGGGACGAAGCCCTGGTTGAGGCGCTCCACCTTGCTTTCGTCGATGTCGACGCAAACCACCTGGTGGCCAACCTCGGCAAGCACCGCCGCCTGCACGAGGCCGACATAGCCAATTCCAAACACCGTCAAGTTCATTCGGTTTCATTCCCATCCATGGCGGCGACCCGTTCTCGGTCCGGCCGGTTCAATTCGTCTTTCCCAACTCTTTTACGCTGCATACGAGCGATTCCGGAAACTGGCATGGCTCGCCGAGCGCGGTGAAGGCAACGCGTTCGACCTGCAGCGAAAGCTTGCGGCCCGGATCAGCGAAGGCGCCCATCCAACCCTTCATGGTGTCGCTGCCCCAAAGGCTGAAGAAGATCTTCTGCGCGTGGCTGGGCAGCTTCGCCGGGTCGGTGATGGTGTTCACCAGCTGGCCGTTGACGTACCAGCGCAAACTGTCCTTCTCCCAGACGAAGGCGTAGTCGTTGAAGGCCTTGTCGGTGCCGCCCGGCACCTCGACCAGCTTCTCGTTCTTGCCTTTACCGTCGATATAGGCGTTGACCTGCACCTTGGAGGTGTCCTTGGTCAGGATCTCGAAGTCGATCTCGTCCCAGGGCTGCTTGTCCGACGGGCCGATATAGGTGAAGAAGGCCGCGTTGAGGCCGGAACCGGTGTCGGTCTTCAGCCGCGCCTCATAGGTGCCATAACCAAAGCGCTGCTTGGTCTGGATCTCGCCGCAGGCGAACTCGCGATCCTTCAGCTTCTGTTTTCCGAAGCCGAGCGACAGCACACCGTCTGAAAGCTCGACCAGCCCCTTCGACCAGGTGCAATTCTGGTGGCTGCCGTTGCTCCAGCCGTCGGAGACATACCAGCGAGACTTGTCGAAGCTCTTGAAATCATCGACGAAAGAGGGAGCGGACTGGATATCCTGCGCATGGGATGGAGCCGCAAAGAGGCTGCCGAGAGCAGCCAGCAGCAATCCGCCGATCAAGCCCAACCGCCGCAGGTCGCCTTGCCGGATCTCATGCGCGACGGAGGTTGCGGCAATTGCTGTCGTGGACGTGGTTTTCGGATCTAAATTCATACCAAACTCACCTTTGTGCTGTGCGTCCCCAACCCAAAGTCGACGTTTGAACCGCTTCCAAACGGGCCAACCTTGGCCTCCTTTTCGAGCCCCCAGAAATCCCTCTCCTGTCCTGCATCATAGCTTTGAAGCTTGCATCATGCCTTTGAAGTAGTCTCACGCCCGGCTCGCGCCCGCGGGCCTGGCGAAATCCGCCGTGGCGGCCGAATTGGACTCCCCACCCGCGTCGAAGACCATATCGAGCGAATGACGCAGTTCCTTCATCAAACCGTGCTGGCGCGACAGTGCCGCGATGCGGCGCTCGCAATTCAGGATCGATTGCGTCAGCGCGCTGACTTCGGATGAGCGCTTCTCGGAAGCGGAGCCGTTTTCAATGGCTTCGACGAGAAAGGCCGCGTTGGTCGCCGTCTTGCGGTAGCGGCTCTCCAGACCGGTTTTCTCGGCTGCGATCTCGGCGGAGATCTGCTCGAACAGTTTCGCCAGCCGGTCGAGGCGGGCGATGTCGGCCTGCCGGTCGCGGGCAGGATCCCTTGATCTGAAGCCAAATATCGAGGCCATGGGCTTAAATTCCTGTCATCGCCGGCTTACTGCCGACCACTGGCCGATCCCCGCAAGCAGGGCTGAAAAGCTCGTACCGCATCGTCCAACTCCTTTGACGGGAGAGACGTCGGACCAATCCGATCGGGGGCCAGTTCGGTTGGTCGTTCGATTTGCTGCACCGCAACATAGACTGCCATCGTCGGAGCCGTGAGGCAACCACCCAATTCGTAAACTCTTAAATCCACTGGAAATGGTTTGCACAATGCGAATGCTGTTTGAGGGGTGACGCGGGCGCCCCTTACCGCTCCTTGCCCGCACTGGTCCCGGCCATCAGGAAACGCAACGGCGGCACGCGCTTTTGCCTGGACACAAGGCCAACGCGCCGAAACAGCGCCTCCAGCTTGTCGGACGCCACGCCCTGGACGATGGGGACCAGGTTGGATTGACTTGCAAAGGCGTAGGCCGCGGCCGAAGCCAGCCCGCGCTCGGCCTTCACGTCGAGGAAATTGCGCAGCCGGTATTTGTCGCGCACATGCCGCTCGTGCCGCCGCAGCACCGCCTTGGAGCCTTCCGGCAGGCTGTCTATCGCCAACAGCGCCAGATCGGCGTCGGCCAGCCGCTTCAGATCCTGCGTCTTGTGGCGGCCGCTGAGCGAATCAGCGCGTACGATGGCGCCGTAGCCGCAGGAACGGATGACCTTGAACCGCGCGCCGTGGGCGACCGCACGGGCGTAGAGTTCGTAGTCCTCGCCCAGCCGCAGGCTTTCGTCGTAGCGCAATCGGTGCCGATCGAGGAAGGCGCGGCTGATCACCGGCTTCAAGAAGCCCAGCTCGCCTCTTTGCACGCGGCGCCTGGAGATGTTGCCTTCGACGAAGCGCGCGAAGTCGAGGAATTCCGGATCGGCGGCAAAATCCGGAGCGACGATCTTGGTCGCGTCATCAGTCGCATCATCCCTGATGAGCATGATGTTGTCGGCCGCGAAATCCCAGTCGGCGGCGGCAAACAGATTGCGGAACCGGCCCCCGAGGAAGAAGTCGTCGGCATCCAGAATGCTGATGAACGGCGCTTTCGAACCGGCGATCGCGGCATTGCGCGCGAAGGAGGGGCCACGATTGACCTCAAGGCGCATGACCTTGAGCCGGCCGCTACCGTCGTCGGCGGCGCGGGCGACCTCGGCCGTATTGTCGGTAGAGCCGTCGTCGACGACAACGACCTCCGCCACCTCGGGCTCGCGCAATGCGGACGCGATGGCGACCGCGATCGTGCGTGCCGCGTTTTTGGCCGCGATGATCACGCAGACCTCTGATTTCGTCATCGACATGGGTTAGCCTCTTGCACAGGTTCCGATTTGCCCTCGCCCTGTACGTATTGCAACACCACCGCCATCACGGGCTGGCCGGCCGCTCGAAGATGCGGCGACTGATATCCGCCGACGCTGCCCAGCCAGCCTCGGCCAGGTAGCGGACGGGAGCCCTGCCGCACAATTCCCACAACACCGTTCGCCGCTGCGGCCACCGCAAGGATGACAGCCATGGCGCGATGACCATGTTGAGCAGGTCCTCGTTGCCGATGCGCGACAAGACCGGCTTGGCCCGCTCCGACAGAAGCGTGCCGGTGGCGCCCAGCAGCACATCGGCGGCGCGCAGGCCGAGCAGCAACGTGTCGTCCAGCCCCTGGCTCACCGCTGCATCCAGCACACGCTGCTGATCGGCCTCGCCAAGACGGTTGGCGCTGGCCCTGATATCGCAGACATAGCCGGCGCAGGGTTCGCGGTTGAACAGTGCCTTGGCGACGCTGATGCAGGACAGCATCAACGTGTCGGCGGCCGACGTGAACGGCACTTCGGTGCCGGTGATCTCGACCAGCCGCTTGCGCCGCAGGAAACCGTCGGCATCGCGCGGACTGGGCGAGCCGGGCTGCTGGAGGCGGTAATGAAGGTCGACCGTGGACGGCCCGTTGCCACGGATCATGTGCTGCTCGCCAAGGAAGCGGACCCACCAGACGGAGCGTGACTTGCCTGAGACCTCATAGCCGATCGAGCGCAGTGCGTTGCGTGCTTTCGCGAATCCGGACGGGGAAACCAGGATGTCGACATCGCCCGAAGGCTTCATGAAATGGTCGTCATAGAGCAGATGCTGCTGGAACGGACCTTTGAGAAAGACGAAATCGATCTGCCTGTCGCGCAGCGCTCGATGGATCGCCATCGAATCCATGAGACAGGCGGCGTTCATCGACACCGTCCGCCGGCGATAGGTGTCGAGCCATTGGAAAAGTACGGCGGGCCTTTCGGTGGCCGGGGCGCGCGACAGTGCTTTCAAAACGAAGGTGGCGACCTTGTTCAGCCTGGCGATATCGGCGACGGCGGCGGCGGAAAGGCTCGGCGTCGACACATTGCCGGCCAGAGCCGCCGCGCCTGAGAAATACAACCGCAGGCAGGCCTGCACATAGGCAATCTCGTCGGCACAGTCGGCGGCGCGCAGTCGTTCATAGGAACTTTCCGGCAAGGCCATTGAGCGCATGGTCTCCAAAATGCGGTTTGCACGGCGTTTATGCTGCAAGTGCGAAACAAAGCATCCTCAAAAACCTGGACGCCGTAAAGTCTTTCCTTTCGCAGTGCGAAATTTTGCAACCAGAGCGTTTGCCGCGCTTCCTCGATGCGGCGCAACATAAGGCTGAAATTCCGACGCAATCGTGGCGCTGCAGCTGATCATCGACACCAGCTGGCTAACAAGAATCCATCATTTTAGACATGCCTAAAAAAGTGTCATCGCTATGAGCTTTTTACGCAAGCAAATTCAATCGCTTAAAGAATCGCCCGTGCTGAAGGCAGACTGCACCGAGCTTCGGCTCGACAGAGGCGGAATCTTGAGCATTTGGCACACGCATGGTGACGCCCGCAACCCGTAATTGATTAACCAGAAGTAAATCCGGCTTGACTCATAAATGTTGCTATGCAGCTATTGCATCGCAGCATGAAAGTGCTGACGGCACTCGACAGGCCGTTTCCAGTCCTCAGTGGAGAGTAAAATGGAACAGAATGTTGAAAAGCATGAGTACGAAACGCCAAGCCTGACGGTCCATGGTTCGATCGAAACCATTACCCAGGGCGGTGGCGGCAGCACGGCAATCGACGCGTCGTTTCCGGCGCACACCCCGATTGGCGATCTGACGTTCTCCTGAGACTAGCTTGGTTCTGGAGGAGTGACGTTGGGCCTCCAGGATTGAAGACCGCAAATGGAGCCGGGGATGAAAATCCCCGACTTTCCGCTTTTTGAACTGACGACGCGTAGACCGTGTGTTGCTAACGAGGTTTTGGCATGAACTGGAACCCATCCGAGCACGATTGCGTAAGGGCCACCGGGGATGCGGTGGCCTGTGAATTCGGCGATGGCCTGGCGCTTCTCAACCTGAAATCCAATATCTATTACAGCCTCAACAGCGTCGGTGCGTTCATCTGGGAGCAGATCCAGGAGCCGAAGTCGATCGCCGATATCCGCAGCGCCGTGCTTGCGCGCTACAATGTCGACGCCGAGCGCTGCAAGGCTGACGTCGACGCCTTGCTTAAGGGCTTCGCCGAAAACGGACTTGCGAGGCTGCACAATGAGGCACTTGTCTAGGCAGGTTCCGCAGAAGGCCATGATCTCGCGGCAGAGACCTGCGATGGACCAAAGACCGAGGCCTGCCAAACGCCGGCCCGGCCGGGGATTGGCCAGGATCCTGTCCCTGAGCGGCTCGGAAGCCCTTTTCCTCTGCCACTGCCTGCTGGTGGTCGCGACCGTCCGGCTGGGGCTGACCTTGTTTTCCTACAACCGTGTTCGCGGCATGGTGACCCGGTTCGACGCGCGCCAGTGCGCCAGCATGGGCGAACTGCGGCTCGTCGCCTGGGGGGTTGCCGCGGCCGCACGGTTCGTGCCGCGCGCCACCTGCCTTACCCAGGCGCTTTCGGGCCAATACATTCTCGCACGCCAGGGCAATGCCTCCAACATCCGCATCGGCATCGAACGCGGCACGGGCGAGCAGTTGAAGGCGCATGCCTGGCTGGTCAGCGACAACCATGTCGTGCTTGGCGGCTCCGTCGATGGTTTCGCGCATCTGGTCGACCACGGCAGCCGATGAGCGGCGTGGTCGGAATCCTGCTGCGACAGGGACACGCTGTAGCGGTCCGGGGACACGCGGTAGCGGTCCGAGGACACGCTGAAACGGTCCGGGGACACGCGCCGGCGGACGCGGCGACCGATATCCAGCGGATGCTGGCCCGCATGCGCCATCGCGGTCCC
The DNA here is from genome assembly GCF_007003945.1 of Mesorhizobium sp. WSM4307. Classification (NCBI taxonomy): domain Bacteria; kingdom Pseudomonadati; phylum Pseudomonadota; class Alphaproteobacteria; order Hyphomicrobiales; family Phyllobacteriaceae; genus Mesorhizobium; species Mesorhizobium sp. WSM4307. Next base: position 160,873 of record NZ_VFTB01000005.1, on the reverse strand, counting down.
GACGGAAATTCATGGTGGCTGGACAGCGCCGTCGCCCTTGGCCACGCCTGGCTCAACACCACGGATGAAGCCGGCCCCGGCCCGCTGACGATGGCCGGCGGCAAGCTCGCCATCACCGCCGATTGCCGGCTGGACAATCGCGACGAGCTGATGGCGAGGCTTGGCATACGCGACAGGTCGGTTGCGGACGCCGTATTGCTGATGCGGGCCTATCTGCGCTGGGGCGAAGCCTGCCCCGTGCATCTGCAGGGCGATTTCGCCTTTGCCATCTGGGACGCCGAGCGGCAGCTGCTGTTCTGCGCGCGCGACCATTTCGGGGTCAAGCCATTCTACTACCACGCGGCGGACCGGCGTTTTGCCTTTGCCTCCGAGATCGGGCCTATGCTTGGGCTTGACGGGGTCGGCGCGCGCATCAGCGAGCATCGGATTTCGGGATTCCTGGCCGGGCTTCCCGACGACCCGCAATCCACCCCCTACAGCGATATCTTCAGCCTGCCGGCGCGTCACAGCCTGACGGTCACCGCGCAACAAGTGGTGCTGCGCCGATACTGGCAGATCGAGCCGTCGGCACGACCGCCGCGGTCGGATGCGGCGGAGGAATTCGCGCATCTGTTTTCGCAATCGGTGCGCAATCGCATGCGCGGAAGCCCGTCGGTCGGCGCGATGCTGAGCGGCGGCCTCGATTCCTCCTCGATCGCCTGTGTCGCCGGCCTGCAGAACGCCGCCGAGCGGAAACCCAGGCTGCCGACCTTTTCGCTGGTTTTCGAGAAGGGCTCGTCGATGGACGAACGGGTCTTCATCGATGCGGTGCTCGATCAGCAGAAGACCGATCCGACATTGATCCCCGTCGGCAATTATGCGCCCTTCGCCGAGTTCGAACGGGTGCTGGAGGAACAGGAGGGCACCTTCCTGGCGCCGGGCCTGACGCTGACCCGCGGCATCTACCGGACGGCGGGCGCAAAAGGCGTCAAGGTGCTGCTCGACGGCCATGGCGGCGACGAGGTCGTCTCACAGGGACATGGCCATCTGCACGAGCTTGCCAATGGCGGAAGGTGGCTGGACCTTTGGCGCGAGGTTCGCAGCGCCTCCAACACCTATGGCGACAGCACGCTCGGCCTTTATTTCCAGTTCCTGACCCTTTACGGACCGGCCTGGCGCATCGCCAAGGCGAGACAGCTGGCGAACCGTGCCCTCAACAGGATACGCAAGCCCACGCAAATGCAGCGCGGCCGCAGCTGGCGCGACCTGATCAATCCGGACCTGGCCAGGCGGACCGAACTCATCGACCGCTTCCATCGGGCCGGCTACATGCCGCCCGGCGTCCAGGCCAGCGACGCGCTCAGCCATCGCTGGATCCTGTCCAACGGCTATGTGCCGCACTCTTTCGAAGTGCTCGACAAGGCCGCTGCCAATTTCGGCGTCGAGCCGCGCTATCCGTTCTGGGACAAGCCGCTGGTCGAATTCTGCCTGGCGCTGCCGGGCGAGGAGAAACTCAGCCACGGCTTTGGCCGCTACGTGTTGCGGCGGGCGATGGAGGGCATCCTGCCGGCAGCGGTGCAGTGGCGGCGCGACAAGATCGATTTCACCGCCAATCTCGTCAACGGCATGGTGCGCAACCACCGCGACCTCCTGCAACAGCTGCTGGTTTCGGATGCCGGCCGTATCGCGCCCTATGTCAACCTGCCGCAGGTGAGCGCCGCCTATGCGCGGCTGCTGCGCCAGCCCGATCAGGCAGCGCCGCTGGATGTCCAGTATGTCTGGCGTTCGGCCTCGCTGTCGTTGTGGCTGCGGCAGGTCCAGCACGGCGGGAGCCCCGCATGATGCCGCGCAACCAGCCGCTCGCCACATATGTCGGCGATCCCCCCCATGGCCGGACCACGAGGGAGCGTCGCTACTACCGGGCTTACGGCCTGACCGTGGCGTCCGACGTGGCGCTGCCCGAGCTGGAGCCGGCGGAGCCGGCTGCGGCGGATATACTGATCGCCATCGGCACGATCGACATGCCGAAGCCTTCGTCCGAGGCCGCGACGATCTTCCGCTTTGAGCCGGACCGGCAATATCTGGCTTGGCATGCCGTCGGCGCCTTCCTGATCAGCGATGCCAGCCGCATCGACATCGAGCCGGCACCCGGCGTCGATGACGCCCTGCTTGCCTTTCCACTGCTTGGGCCGGTGATGGCGCTGCTGCTGCACCAGCGCAGCCTGCTCGTCCTGCATGCAAGCGCCATCGCGGTGGCCGGCAGGGGAGCCATCTTCATGGGCGACAAGGGTGCCGGCAAATCGACCACGGCAAGCGCCATGATCCGGGCCGGTCATCATCTGCTTACCGACGATGTCGTGGCGCTCGATCTCGCCAGGCCGGACGCGCCGATGATCGTTCCGGGCTTTCCCCAGATCAAGCTTGCCGCGGACGCCGCGGCCGCGATCTCGCTTGGCCAGGCGGAGGTGCGGCCGCAAGTGCATCCGGCGATCGAGAAGATGCGGCACCGCCTGCATGGCGCCTTCTCCGGCGGCATGGTGCCGGCGACCAGGATCTATGTCCTCGAGCGCGGTGCGAAGGCCGCGATCACGCCCTTGCCCGGCATTGCCGCCCTGCCGGCGATCATCAAGTTCTCCTATGTGACGCGGTTCGGCCGCGCGGCGCTCCCTGGCGATTTCGCGGCGCTGCATCTTCGCCAATGTTCAGCAATCGCTAACCATATCGGCGTGTTCCGGCTGGAAGTTCCGACCGGCCTCGACAGGATTGGCGAGGCCGTGGCGCTGATCGAAGGCGACCTGGCGGCCGGGGATCTGGCGGCCCCGGACCTCACGACCAGAGAGCTGGCGGCCGGCCGTCGGCAGCGGTGAGCGCAATCATGTCGAAATCTTCGATCCTTCGCCTGTCGCTGTTTCGCGATGTCGCCGCGTTCGGCGCCGTCATCGCCCAGATCGGCGGGCGGCGGACCTGGACGGCACTGCTGTTCCTGATCCTCGGCAGCCTGACGGAAGGCATTTCGATCCTGCTGCTTGTGCCGCTGCTGCACCTGGTCGGGCGCGCCGACCAGGATTTCGCGGTCCGCTTGCCGAACAATGATTTCGTGCGCTGGCTGGTGCCCGAGGGAACGCTGCAACTGACGACGGTGCTGTGCGCGCTGGTCGGGCTCGTTGCCGTGCAGGCAGCATTCAACCGCTTCAAGTCGGTCTACATGGCCAGGCTTCTCTTCGATTTCGTCAACCGTTTGCGCATGAACCTGTTCGAGAGCATCGGCAAGGCGCGCTGGGGCGTGTTCTCGCGCATGCGAAGCTCCGATCTCGACCATGCCCTGACCGGCGACATCGATCGCGTCCAGGGCGCCGCCTTCTCGCTTTTGATGCTGGTGCAGATCGCGGTGCTTTTGGTGGGCTATCTCGTGATCTCGATGTTCATCTCGCCGGTGATGACGGCGTTTGCGATCGTCATCGGCATCGTGATGTTCATAGCGCTGCAGCCGTTTCGCGCGCGCGCCACCGCTTTCGGGCGTGTCCTGACCAGCAATCGCCAGGATCAGTACCGCACGGTCTCGGAGTTCCTCGGCGGCATCAAGGTGGCCAAGAGCCTGAATGTCGAGGCCAGCTATTTCGCGCAGTTGCGGTCGACGTTGGAAAAGATGAAGGCCGACAATATCGACTATGTGCGCAACAGCTCGATCGGCACCGCGGTGTTCCAGGTGGCGAGCGTGGTAGGCCTCAGCCTGTTCATCTATGTGGCGCTGGTCCGCTTCAACCTGTCGCTGGCCGAGATTGTCGTTCTGCTTCTCGTCTTCATGCGCATCGCGCCGCGCTTCATGGACATGCAGACGCAGGCCCAGCAGGTGCTGATCAACCTGCCTGCCTATACGGCCATGCGCAGCCTGCAGGCCCGTTTCGACGCCGAGCGCGAACCCGGCCATGCCGAATCCGGGGATGCCGGCAAGCTGTCGCTCGATACCGGGCTGAACATTCGCGGCGTCTCCTTCGGCTACGACGACGGCTCCGGCAAGGCAGTGGTGAGCGACATCACCTTCGGTCTCCCTGCCGGAAAAGTCACCGCCCTGATCGGCCCCTCGGGATCGGGCAAGAGCACGATCGCCGACATGCTGCTCGGCCTGCTCGAGCCGACCGCCGGCAAGATCCTGGTCGACGGCGTCGAGATCGATGCCGGCAATCGCCGGCGCTGGCGTGATCAGGTGGCCTATGTGCCGCAGGACGTGTTCCTGCTGCATGACACGATCGCGGCGAACCTGCGCCTTGCCGCGCCGCAGGCCAGCGACGACGATCTGTGGATCGCGCTGCGCGCCGCTCATGCCGGTGACTTCGTCGAACGGCTCGACTTGCAGCTCAAGACGGTGGTCGGCGATCGCGGCGTACGGCTCTCCGGCGGCGAGCGCCAACGCATTGCGCTGGCGCGTGCGCTGCTGCGCAAGCCGTCGCTGCTCATCCTCGATGAGGCGACCAGCGCGCTCGACTGGCAGAACCAGTCGCTGATCGCCCGGTCGATCGACGGCTTGCGCGGCGCGATGACCATCCTGACCATCGCGCACCGGCCATCGATGATCGCCTTCGCCGACTGGGTGGTGGCGATGGAAGACGGCCGTATCGTGGAGGTCGGCCAGTATCAGCGGCTGAAGGCCAAGCCGGCGAGCCGGCTGTCGAGGATGCTGTCGGGGGAACAATCGGAAACCGAACCCGCCGATGTGGCCTGAGGCCGCGGATACCTTTGCAGGAGCTAATGCAGGCTGCGCCGGGCGTTGCCCAGCTTCTCGCCTTCGGTCACGTCGGGCGCACTCAGCTTTCTCTCAGCTTCGCGCAGCCTGTCGGCTTGCGTCGGCGCACTCCTGGCGATCATGGCATAGACGAGGACGAAATAGCCGGCCTGGATGATACCGGCACAGATGATGACGCGCATCAGCGTCATGCCCAGCGAAGCGCCGCCAAGCCATGACCAGGCGACGACGATTGCAAGAGCGAAAATCATCCCAACGATGAATTTTGGAAGCGACATACCCAACAGCCCATAAACCGGCCCGGGTTATATCAAACGATAGCCCCACCCGAGCGCCGTCCCTTGTCATGCGGGCTTGTAGAGGTGCCCGCTATCGGCCGGTTGCTTCCGGCCTTTCAACCTGTCGCCACTCTGACAGGTATAATTTGCAATTCTATTAAGGCGAGCAGAAGGCGGCAAGGGCAACCGCACATATTTTTGATTGAGCTTGCGCGATCGACTCTGGCATGCTGCAACGCACACCACCGCAATTCACTCAACCTGCAGCCGCCGACCCGTTTCAGTACAATTCCCAATATTATGTAGTATTTTATGTTAATAGTCAGGAACTTTGCGCCTTCCTAAAGCTCTAATATGTACCATTCCGGGCCTGCGAGAACGCCTTGCCCCAGATTCGCCGCGAAAAGAGCCGCATTTTTTTACGCTTGCCCATTTATTGTCACAATTGTGCTAAACATCCTGAAAAATGTGCATCGCTAGCTTATTATTTAGTCAATTCATGACGTGACTATTTCAGCGGGCCGGGAAATTGTGTGTTGCGCTGCAACATTTTTTTGGTATCGTGTGGTGAACCATTCGTTCAACGCATGGAGTTTCCGCATGAGGGATATTGCCAAGTCGGCCACGGCGGGCTTTTCGCAGGCTGACACCGATTTTCCGCCGCCTATCGGCGGCCTCATCAAGCGCAGCTTCGATATTGTCGGTTCACTGGTTGGTCTGATCGCGCTCAGCCCGCTGTTCATCATGGTAGCGCTGCTGGTCAAATTTTCCGACGGTGGATCGATTTTCTACGGCCATCGGCGAATCGGGCGCGGCGGACGGATTTTTCCGTGCCTGAAATTCCGCACCATGGTTCCGGACGGTGACAAGGTGCTGGCCGCCTATCTCGCCACCAATCCGGAGGCCAATGCGGAATGGATAGCGACCCGCAAGCTGAAGAACGATCCGCGCGTCACCCGTGTCGGCGCGGTGTTGCGGAAGCTCAGCCTCGACGAATTGCCGCAGATCATCAACATCCTGCAGGGCGATATGAGCCTTGTCGGGCCTCGCCCGGTGGTGCGCGACGAGCTGGAAATCTACGGCAGCGCCGCCGTCTACTATCTGAAGTCGCGGCCCGGCCTGACCGGCCTGTGGCAGGTCAGCGGCCGCAACGACGTCTCCTACGACAGCCGCGTCGCCTTCGACCGCCACTATGTCGAGAACTGGTCGCTGTTCGGCGACGTGCGCATCATCATCAAGACTGTGCCGGCCGTCTGGATGTCACGCGGCTCCTACTGACCGGACGCCGGGACCAGGCATCCGGCGGCAAGGTCATCGGGCGATGGGGCTAAAACGGATCGGAACGTTCAGTTGAAAAAAGACATGTTCGAAGCTTTTGGCAGCGGCCGCTTTTCCGGCCGCTCTCGGCTTATGGCCACCTGCCTTGCGATGTCGCTCGCTTTGCTTCCCCAGGTCGCCATCTCAGGCGAATACCAGCTCGGCTCGCAGGACAAACTCAACATCCGTATAGCCGAATGGCAGACCGTCGAAGGCACGTTCCGCGACTGGTCGGCGGTGAACGGCGAATACACGATCGGCCCGGCCGGCACGCTGTCGGTGCCTTTCGTCGGCGAGTTGCCGGCGGCCGGCAAGACCACGGCGGAAGTCGCGGCGGCAATCGGCGAGGCACTGCAGCACAAGCTCGCTCTGTCGGACAAGCCCGAGGCCTCGGTCGAGATGGCGCAGTTCCGGCCCTTCTATATTTCGGGCGAAGTGCAGAATCCCGGCCAGTTTCCTTTTGTGCCCGAACTGACGGTGCTGAAAGCGATCAGCGTCGCCGGCGGCATCAGGCGCAGCGCCGATTACGGTCCCCAGCTCGGCAAGGACCTGGTCACCGCCAAGGGCAATTTCGATATCTCCGACGACCAGCGCGTCCGGCTGCTCGTCAGGCGCGCCCGCATCGATGCCGATCTGGCCGGCAAGGCAAGTTTCGAAGCGCCCAAAGAGGTCGAGGGCGATCCGCGGCTGCCGACCATCGTCGCCGACGAAATGACGATCCTGACCGCAGATCAGAAGGCGCTGAAGCTGAAGCTCGAGGCGCTCGACGATCTCAAGAGTGTCCTTCAGTCCGAAATCGAATCACTGCAGAAGAAGATCGTCAACCAGCAGAAGCAGGTCGACCTGGCGCAGCAGCAGCTCACCAGTATCGGTCCGCTGGCGCAGAAGGGACTGGTCGCCAATGCGCGACTGCTGGATTCGCAGCAGTCCGTCACCGACCTGCAGGGCAAGATCCTCGACTACGAGACGGCCATTCTCACCGCCAAGCAGTCGATCAGCAAGGCGACGCAGGATGCCATCGATGCCCAGAACACGTTGAGCTCGAGCCTCGCCGCCGACCGGCAGCAGACCGAAGCCGACCTGAACGAGGCCGCGCTGAAGGTGAACATGCAGAAAGGCCTGATAGCCCAGGCCAGCGATCCCGCGACGACGGCCGCCATCACCAATGGCCAGCAGCCTACCCTGCTTTATTCGCTGGTGCGCAATGTCGACGGCAAGACCAGCGAAATCGCGGCGAAGGAAGAAACACCGGTGCTGCCCGGCGACGTGATCAAGGTCAAGCTGGCACCGCTGGCCAGCCAATAGGTCGCGGACTTCGGCGCGATCCAGCCGCTCCGATCCATCGCACAACGAGTTCCAACCTCCACCAGGCCCGTCTGGTGGAGGTTTTGCCATGATGAGCGATCCAGGCCGCGAAATGATAGAGCGTTTCACCGTTTCACGGAAACGGCGAGCCGTTCCATCTCTTTGTTCCGACGCAATTCCCAAGGGAAACCGCCACGCGCTTTTCCCGGAATTGCTCCAGAGCGCGCCGCCTCGAAGGACGGGAATGTCTCGTTACCGCAAGGCGCTATGCGCCTTTGGGCAACGTGGATGGGCTCATGATGGATCGGCTGCGGCCGGACGGCCGACATGCCGGGGCCAGGCCGGCTCGCCCCTTGCCGCCGCATCCGCCGGCTCGAAGGCCGGCGACCAGCGCGTGCGGGTGACCGGCAGCCGTGCCAGCTTGAAGTAGCTGAAATACATCAGGAAGGAGCCCATAATGTAGGGGTTGAGGACCTCGACCTCGACGAAGGAGCGGATGAGCAGCAACACCATCACGCCGAACAGCACCACCGATTCGGCCTGCCATGCCTTGAAAATCACCGTCGAGACATGGCCGTAGAGCGTGCGCAGCATGATCAGCGAGATCATCACCGCTCCGGTGAAGCCGAGTTCGACAAGCGCCTCGACATAGGTGTTGTGGAAATGGAAGCCGGTGCGGGTGGTGATGTAGAATTCATTCCACAGCCGCTCGGCCTCGGCAAAGCCCTGCACCCAATAGGCGGCATAGCCGACGCCGAGGATCGGCGAGCGCTGCGCGGCGTTCCAGCCCTGCTCCCACAGATAGGTCCGCCCGGTGAGCGTCGAATCCTTGCCGAAGAGGCCAAGCACGAAGTCCATGAGCCCGAGATTGAGGGCCACAACGGCCACCACCACGATCAGGCCGGCGCCGACCAGGAAGATCACCCGGCGATAGCGCCGTGACAAAAGCTTGGTCATGGCAAGAAGCGCGATCAGCGCCAGGACCGCCGGTATCGAGGCCATCGACGTGGCGGAATGCGAAATGACCAGCAGGTAGGCCGACAACAGCACGACAGGCACGGTCAGGATGAAACTCAGCCGGCCACGCCGCAGGAAAGCGAGGAACACCACGGAGAAATAGATGCCGAGCGAGCCGACGAAGCCGATCTGGTTCTTGGAGGCAAAAGCGCCGACGAAATTGTAGGTGCCGTCAAGGACGTCCTCGGAATAGGCCCCGACCTTGAGCGAATAGAGCATGACGAAGAAAATCCCGACCAGGGCGCCGAGCGTCAGGGTGCGCACGCTGACGGTGCGCGCCGCGACATAGGCACAGGCGATGTGGGACAGGTACTGGACCGCCGTTCTGGCGGTGACGCCGGGCGCCTGCGACCAGAAGATGGAAAAACAGATATAGGCCGCGAACAGCAGCGGCAGCCAGGCGCTGGAGAGCTGGCGCAGGAAGCGCCGGTAGTCGACCAGGACGAGCGGAAGCCAGACGGCGTAGTAGGCCAGGATCAGCACCTGGCCGAAAATGACGGAATAGGAGAACGCCCAGATCGAAACGGCAACGGCAAAAGCGCCGTAGACCGAGTTCCTCTCGGGATCGACCAGCAGGGACTTTGGAATTTTCATCTCAGAGTCCGGTCGGCGCGGCCCAAGACCAGCAAATCCGGCAGGCGGCAGGCCAGCCGGCATATCCGCAAAGAGGGGCGTGCAATAAACGGCATCTCCATTGTGCAGTGCAATATAGCCTATCGCACCGCATGCTCAATGGCAAATCCGGTCACCTTGTCTTACATCAGGGCAGTTCACCGTTTAACGGAAACGGCGAACCGCTCTAACTCTTTGTTTTGACGCTATTCCGGACGGAAAACCGTTCACACTTTTCCTGGAATTACTCTAGCAGACGGCGAGAGCAGCCGGTGGTCCGTCCCGCGACAGCCGCCTGGATCAGCAACGAGAACGCTACCACAGTGCTCCGCCGGTGATCTGGATGTTTTCCATGGTGATGCCCGTGGCCAAATCCGAGCAGAGGAACACCGCCAGTGGAGCCCCAGGGCTGCGTGCCCTCGAAGTCCATGAAAGCCTGTGGCCGGAACTGTCGCAGCCCGAGCGGGAACTGGTGCAGCTGGTCCTCGCCGGCCATCCGACAGCCAACATCGCCGAGCGTCTCGGCATCACCGTCGGAACCGTCAAGAACCACCGCCGGCGCATCTATGAAAAGCTCGACATCACCACCGAGCGGGAGCTGTTTTTGCAGTTCTTTCAGCACCGATAGCACCCCTGCTGGCCTACCAATATCCCGTTCAGCGAGCCCGATCCCGCCTTGAATTTGGTTGCCGTTGACTTCACATTCGCCACCGATTGGGAGAAAGACCAGATGCCGAACTTCGCGGGACGCTTCGCTGGCCGGTCAGCCGTCATCACCGGCGGAGCCTCGGGCATCGGCCTGGCGGTCGCACAACGGATCGTCGAGGAAGGCGGGCGCGTCTGCGTCTGGGACCGTGATCCGGCCCAGATCGAACAGGCGAAAACTCTCATCCCTGGCCTGCATGGTGTCGCCATTGACGTCGCCGATGCCGCCGGCGTCGAAGGCGCCGCCGCAAGGACGATCGAAGCGCTTGGCGGCGTCGACATTCTGGTGACCAGCGCGGCCATCACCGGACCGAACATGACAACCTGGGCCTATTCGACCGAGGATTGGCAGAAGGTCATCGACATCAACATCAACGGCGTCTTCTACTGCAACAAGGCGCTGGTGCCGCACATGCTGGAACGCAATTATGGCCGCATCGTCAACATCGCCTCGATCGCCGGCAAGGAAGGCAATCCCAACGCTTCCGCCTACAGCACGTCCAAAGCCGCCGTGATCGGGCTGACCAAGTCGCTCGGCAAGGAACTGGCCAAGACCAAGGTGACGGTGAATTGCGTGACGCCGGCGGCTGTGCGCACAGCGATCTTCAAGCAGATGAAACAGGAGCACATCGACTTCATGCTGTCCAAGATTCCGATGGCGCGCTTTGGCGAGGTCGAGGAAGTGGCGGCGCTGATCTGCTGGATCGCCTCGGAAGAATGCTCGTTCACGACCGCCGCCGTCTTCGACGTTTCCGGTGGCCGCGCCACGTATTGATCCGGGCCGGAACATCCCCACATTGGCCGGTGCAACTACAAATCCGCGTGACGAGGCAACGATCGGAACTGGACACGCGTATAGTCGCTGACGTCTGTATTGGCGACAGAACAGGGTTTGAGGGAAAGCCATGACACGACGAGACAGTTTGGCGATGACCGATGGCCGCCGTGCCGACGCCGGGAGATCGACAGGGCCTACGGCCATCGGGCTGGAGATTGCATCGCTTGCCTGAAGCAGAGCCCGCAGCGCTGTCCGATGACGAACTTCTGGACCGCTACCAGCGCGCGGCCTTCGGCTATTTCCTGGAGAATGTGAACCCCGACAACGGGCTGGTCGCCGATACATCGCGGCCGAATTCGCCGGCCAGCATCGCGGTCGTCGGTTTCGCCCTCTCCTGCTATCCGATCGGCGTCGAACGCGGCTGGATGACGCGCTCGGCGGCGGTGGAGCTCACGCTTGCGGCGCTGCGTTTCTTCTCGGCCAGCCCGCAAAACGGTGGTGATGGCGTCACCGGCCACAAGGGTTTCTACTACCACTTCCTCGACATGCGCACCGGGCTGCGCGTCTGGCGCTGCGAGCTGTCGATGGTGGACACCGCCTTGCTGATGGCCGGCATATTGGTGGCCGGCGCCTATTTCTCCGGCGAGAACGAGAAGGAGGCCGAAATCCGGCGACTGGCCGAGGCGCTCTACCGGCGCGTCGACTGGCGCTGGGCGCAAGGCAGCAGCCCGACCTTGCGGCAAGGCTGGAAGCCGAAGAGCGGTTTTCTCCACTATGGTTGGGAAGGCTATAACGAGGCGACCATCCTCTATGTGCTGTCGATGGCCTCGCCGGACAGCCCGACTTCCGACGACAGTTACGAAGCCTGGACGGCGACCTACCAGTGGGAAAACATCTACGGCCATGACGTGCTCTATGGCGGTCCGCTGTTCATGCATCAATTCTCGCATGCCTGGATCGATTTCGCCGGCATCCGCGACGCTTTCATGCGCGAGAAGAACTCGGACTATTTCGAAAACAGCCGCCGCTCGACCTATCTCCACCGCGACTATGCCCGCCACAACCCCTATGGCTTCGACGGCTATGGCGAGAACCTTTGGGGCCTTTCGGCCGGAGACGGGCCGGGCGGCTTCCGCGCCAGTGTGGAGCGACGGAGGCACCGGTTTTCGGGTTATGCCGCGCGCGGTGCACCGTTCGGGCCGGATGACGGGACGATCGCGCCATGGTCCTATCCAGCGTCGCTGCCTTTCGCGCCTGACATCTGCCTGGCAGCCATGCGTCATCTCGGCGAGCGCTATCCGCAAGTGATCGACAATTTCCGCCTGCCGAGCGGCTTCAATCCGACCTTGGCCAACCGGCGAAAATTCGGCGGCAACGGCTGGGTGTCGGAAGGCCATTACGGGCTGGACCAGGGCATTGTGGTGATGATGATCGAGAACCACCGCTCGCGCCTGATCTGGGAGCTGATGCGCTCCAATCGGCACATCCGCCGCGGCCTGGACAAAGCGGGTTTCACCGGCGGCTGGCTGGCACAGCCGGCAGGCTCCGCATCGGGAGTCTACGATGGCGCGTGAACAGACAAGGGCGGCCACCTTCCCTGTCGACCGCAACGACGTCGACCTGGTCCGAGGCGCGCATCCGCCTCACTGGAAGAACCCTACGCCCGACGGCCCCTACAATCTCGTCGTCATCGGCGCCGGACCAGCCGGGCTGACCGCGGCGCGCGACGCCGCAAGCCTTGGCGCGAAAGTTGCGCTGATCGAGCGCGGGCTGATCGGCGGCGCCTGCATCAATGTCGGCGGCATCCCGTCGAAGTCGATCATCCGTACGGCCCGGCTCTATGCCGACATGCGCGATGCCGAGAATTTCGGCGGCGACACGCCGGCGCGTCTTCCGGTCGACTTCGAACGGGCCATGATGCGGATGCGGCAGATCCGGCAGCGGCTCAGCCGTGCCGATTCGGCCGCTGCCATCACAGCCGAAGGCATCGACCTCTATTTCGGCGAAGCGCGCTTTGGCGGACCCGATACGGTGTTGGTCGCCGGCAAGACGCTGCATTTCAAGAAGGCCCTGGTCGCGACCGGCGCGCGTCCCAGCGGGCCGGCGATCCCCGGACTTGCCGAGGCCGGCTATCTCGACAATGAGAGCATGTTCAACCTCACGCGACGTCCCGAGCGGCTCCTGGTCATCGGCGGCGGGCCGCTTGGCTGCGAGACGGCGCAGGCCTTCTGCCTGCTCGGCGCGAAGGTCATCCTGGCGCAGAGCGATCCGATGTTCCTGCCCGGCGAGGAACGCGACGCCGCGCAGATCCTATCGGACGCGCTGGCGCGCGAGGGGGTGGAGGTACGCCTGAACACCGAGGTGGTGGCGGTGCGCGAGGAAGGCGGCAAGAAGCTCGCCGACCTTCTGCGGGACGGCGACACGACAACGATCTCCGTCGACGAGATCATCACCGGCGTCGGCCGTTCGCCCAATGTCAGGGATCTTGGCCTGGAAGAGGCCGGGGTGGTGTATGACGCCAGCGGCATCAAGGTGGACGATCACCTCAGGACGACCAATCCGCACATCTACGCGGCGGGCGATGTGTGCCTGGAGTACAAGTTCACCCATACCGCCGAGGCAACGGCACGTATTGTCGTGCGCAATGCCCTGTTTCGCGGGCGCGAAAGGCTCAGTGACCTCGTCGTTCCCTGGTGCACCTATACCGATCCGGAGATCGCCCATGTCGGGCTCTATCCAATCGAGGCGCGGCAGAACGGCATTCCGGTCAAGACCTATACGGTGCTGATGCATGACGTCGCCCGCGCCGTGATGGACGGCGAGGAGGAAGGGTTCGTCAAGATCCATGCCCGGGAGGGATCCGACCGCATCCTGGGGGCGACGGTCGTCGCGGCCCATGCCGGCGAGATGATCAATGCGGTGACGCTTGCCATAAGGTCCGGCATGGGATTGCAAGCCCTGGCCGACGTCATCCATCCCTTCCCGACGCAGGCACAAGGCATCAAGATGGCGGGCGATGCCTACAGGCGAACCCGGTTCACCTCCTTGCGCAGGCGTCTGGCGGCGCGCTGGCTGGCCTGGTCGAGGCGATGAGCCTGGCCGCGCGCCGAGGACTCGGGGGCGCGGCGGACTCAAAATATCCAGTGCTTGACGAAAGCCTTGTTCAGCTAAACAAGGTGGCGCTGATGCCTGTAGTCACGGAATCGTTCTGAATGCCATCCGAATTGGACCCCCTGCCTGGCACAAAGCCCCAGGCGTCAGCATTGAACGGCACAGGCGCGCAACCAGCTGTCTGCCAGCCCGGGCGGGCGACCCAGAAGCGTACGCTGGTCGTGTCGCACGACCCGGGCTTTCCGCCGGCTTCAGGCGCGGATCTGAGAAACTATCGCAACGCCGAAGCGGCCGCCAGGTTCGGACCGGTGTGCCTGGTTTCGGTGAAGCCGAACAAGGCAAGGAATGCGCCTGATCCATTGATCCGGGTCGAGGCCCTGTCGATCGAGGGGGAGCCTCGCACGGCCTCGATCGGTTGGTGGCGCTCAAGGGCGGAGAATCGCATACCGCGTTCCGCGCTGACCCGGCTTGAGGCACTCGTCCGTGAATTCCGCCCTGACACCATCATTGTCGAGGGGGTCGGCCTGTTCAAGCTGCTGCGGCCGCTGCGGCCGCTGGCGGAGCAGCTCATTCTCGACATGCACAATGTCGAGTCCGACCTGGCCGGACAGATCAGGCGTCTCAGTGCCAAGCGAAGCGCGGCAGCATTCGGCGTCCGGTTCCTCGAGAGAAAAGCACTGTCCCTTGTCGACAGGGTATGGGTCTGCTCGAACCTCGATCGCCAGAAGCTGATGACGCTTTCCCGGCACAAGATCCCGATCGACGTTGTTCCGAACGGAATTCCGCAGCCCGGGGACAGTCGCGCGCGCCTGCCCGCCGAGCCGCCGACCGACAACGGCTTTCCGGTGATCTTGTTCATCGGCCATCTCGCCTACCCGCCAAACATCGATGCCGCCCAGCGGCTGGCCAGTGTCATATTGCCCCGTATCCGAAACGCCCTGCCGGATGCCAGGCTCGTCCTGGCGGGACGCACCCCGCGACCGGAAGTGCAGGCATTGGCCAGCTTGCCTGGTGTGGAGCTCATCGAAGATCCCGCGGATGTCGCGCCGCTGTTGTCCAGCGCGCATCTCACCATCGTCCCGCTGACGGCGGGTGGCGGCACACGCATCAAGATCCTGGAAGCAATGGCCGCGGGCGTGCCGGTGATCGCCACGCCGATCGCGGCCGAAGGCCTGGATCTGGTCGAAAATGACGAGGTGTTGCTGTCTCAATCCGACGAAACGCTTGCCGAGATGGCCATCGGACTCTGTCTCGATCCCGAACGCAGGGCGCGGCAACGCCTTCGGGCGCATCAGGCGGTATGGGCAAGGTTCGGCCCGCAAGCGATCCGCGATGCCGTTCGTGACGGGCTTGGACCAAACGGCGCTGCTGGATGATTCCGGCAATCCTGCACCAGACCTGGAAGAGCGACGCCATTCCCGCGCGCTTCCAGGCATATGCAGACAGCTGGAAGCGGCACAATCCGCACTGGACGGTGATGTTCTGGAGCGACCGGATGCTGCTCGAATTCGTGGCCGAGCACTACCCTGATTTCCTCTCGATGTTCTGCGGCTACACGAGGGGCGTGCAGCGCTCGGATGCGGCCCGCTACATGCTGCTGCATCATTTTGGCGGGGTCTATGCCGACATCGACTGCGAATGCGTCGCGGCCTTCGATCCGATCATGGATGAGACCCGTGTCGTGCTGTGCAAGGAGCCGGCGTCGCATGCGGCCGTCCAGGCGGATTTCCGGGGCCTGCCCTATCTTCTGTTCAACGGAACAATCGCCAGCCCGCCCAGGCATCCGTTCTGGATGCATGTCCTGTCCATGATGCCCGGGCTCGCCGGCGCCAAGGACGTGCTCGACGCGACCGGTCCCTGCCTTTTGACCTCCGCCCAGCGCAGCTACGGCGATCAGGAAGCCTTGGCCATTCACCCTTCCGGCCTGTTCACGCCGGTGACGTCCGCGGGGAGCATGGAGCGTGAGGCCGGCGACGATACTGCGGCACTTTCGATCCATCACTGGGCCGGCACATGGTGGATCCCGGAGCCGCCACCGAGATGGACGACCAGGCTGCGCAATCAAGCCTATCGGCTCCGGTACCAGCTGACGCGCGGCGCGTATCTGGATGAGGCCGAGGCCAAAGCCGGCGTCGACAAGGCGGTTCTGGCGGCGCCGCCGCCTTCGGGCCAGAACATCGCCGTTCTGG
The DNA here is from genome assembly GCF_007003945.1 of Mesorhizobium sp. WSM4307. Lineage (NCBI taxonomy): Bacteria > Pseudomonadati > Pseudomonadota > Alphaproteobacteria > Hyphomicrobiales > Phyllobacteriaceae > Mesorhizobium > Mesorhizobium sp. WSM4307. The sequence goes on along the minus strand of NZ_VFTB01000005.1, from coordinate 144,841 downwards.
TGCCGCTTCGCGACGCCGCCGACCTCATCCAACCCTTTCTCGATGCGCTGGACGGGCTCGACTACCCCAAGGACAGGCTCAAGCTGGTCTTCTGCGAAGGCGACAGCCTGGATGGCAGCTGGGAACGGCTGCAGGCCGCGACGGCGGGACTGGCCGGCAAATATCGCGATATCGTGCTGCTGCAACGACATGTCGGCACTAGGCTGGACAGGGCAAAACGGGCCAAGCCGAGGATGCGACGCGTGAGGGGCGGCGCGATTGCCAAGGTGCGAAATTACCTCATCGACCACGGGCTGAAGGAAGACGACGACTGGGCGCTGTGGATCGATATCGACGTCTGGCGCTTTCCCGGCGATGTGCTGAACCGGCTGATCGCCACGCGGCATCGCATCGCTGTGCCCAACTGCGTGAAGATCGCCGGCGGCAGCAGCTTCGACCTCAACAGTTTCGTTATCCGACGGCAGACCAGGGATTATCGCTATTACCGCGAGATACGCGGCGGTCTGCACCAGCCTCCCAGGGAGACACCATATCGATATCACCTGAGCGATGTCAGGCATCTCGACATCATCGGCCTCGATGCGGTCGGCGGGACCATGCTTCTGGTCGATGCCGCTCTGCATCGCGGCGGCCTTCGCTTCCCTGAAATTCCCTACCGCGACCTGATCGAGACCGAAGCCTTTGGGGTGCTCGCCAACGATCTCGGCATCCGGCCGGTCGGCCTGCCGAAGCTGGAGATCCTACACGTCCCCTGGTGAAGCGGCAGCCTGCCGAAGTTCCTGCCTGAGGGGTTCCAGATAGGCCTGCGGCCGCAGGCGCCGCCACAAATATTCCCGGTCCGTCAGATGCGCGGCCTTGCCGATCCAGCGCTGTGGCGCTTCTGGATCCCTGACCTCGTGCCAATCCTCGACAATGATGACCGGCAAGCCTTCGTAGAGAGGATCGAGCGGCGAGGTCTTGGTCACCACGATGCACCCGAGATATAGCAGCTCCCATGTGCGGTGGCAGTCGAGGCCGTTTCCCGTGGTCGAAAGCACGAGCGGATATTGCGAATACAGCTGCCAGATGCCGCGCTGCGAAACGCGTCTTTTCAGGAAGTCGACATGCGGGCATCCGTCCAGGACATCAAGCAATTCCCGACGCTCGCTCGAGCCGCTGCTGACGCTGAAATCACAGAATATCCTGGGCTGACGACGATCCGCATTGCCTTGCCGGCCGCGCAGGGTTTGCAGTTGCCGCACCAGTCCGGCAGGCGTCGCAAGGGAGCGTGGCGTATGGAGGTCCAGCCCGATCGGGAACGGATTGATCCGGGGATGAACGCCATCGCAGTTCTGGCTGTACCAGGACACCAGATAGGGGTTGGCGAGAAGCCGCTCGACGGTGTCCTTCGCCAGGTCCGACGGCACCGAGGCATCGCCGTCTGTCGTCAGCAGGATGAAGGGAGCCTTGATGGTCGGCAAGACGACCCGGGTGAACGTATCGAGGTCGCAGTTTCGCCGCTCCCTGGCCAATGTGCTCAGCCGCACCCAGACGATGCCGTGCGCGCCACTGTAGTGGTCGCGGAAAAAGGCCTCGCTCTGCGTCGATTCGGTCGGCGCGTTGCGATACCACTCGGGTCCGGCGAAGTCGCAGAAGCAAGCGATGCCTTGCGACCACAGCACGGACGGAACGCCGAGAGATCTCAGCGCCCAGGACCGCACCGCCTTTTTGAGTTTTGCCCGCCAACGCGACATGCCCATCGGCAAGGCTTAGCCCAGACACCGTCGCGCCTGCAATGTCCCAGTTCCCGCCCGAACGTCAGCCGTGGAGTTCCCGGGAAATCGGTGGGCCGACCGAAAATCCGGAGAATGTGACCTCGAAACCCTCGCGCTGCGGCGAACAGCACATCATGCCGACATCGACCGTCTTCGAGATCGGAAAATAGGCGAGCCGCACCGGCTTCCAGCGACCGTCCGAAGTGTCGAGATACTGGACGCGGATCGCCTCGCCGTGGCGGGTCAGACGGATGCTGACCCCGTTCGGACCGGCATGAATGGCGACCAGCGACCAGTCCGATGTGTCGTTGGTGACGACGACGGAGAAATAGGCAAGGCCGTCGGTGTATTCGATGCCAGCCTTGATCCAATGCGTTTGGCCGAGCCGGACCATCAGTCCGGCCTGGTCATAGAGCACCTTGTAGTCGCCCTTGACGGTGACTTCGGCGGTGAAATCGCCCTCGACCGGCCGATGCAGGAAATGGCCGTTGTCGCGCCAGAAACCGTAGAAGGTCTCGCGCCAGAAATCGGTCTCCTTGCCGGTGCGCACGCGCACCGCATCGCCGTCGATGGCGTGATGCGGCGGCGGGTTGAGCCAGGTCAGGTCCTGCAATGTCATCGCCTCATGCCGGTTCCGTGGTGAAGGTCGCCGGCCCGACAGGCCGGCGCCCGATCAGCCCGCGAATGTATAGGCGGTCTTTACCGTGGTGTAGAACTCCATGGCATAGCGGCCCTGTTCGCGCGGGCCGAAGCTCGAGCCCTTGCGGCCGCCGAAGGGAACATGGAAATCGACGCCCGCCGTCGGCAGGTTGACCATCACCATGCCGGCCTCCGAATTGCGCTTGAAGTGGGTGGCATGTTTCAGGCTCGTGGTGCAGATGCCCGAGGTGAGCCCGAAAGGCGTGTCGTTGGCGACGGCAAGCGCCTCGTCAAAATCCTTGACGCGGATAACGCTGGCGACTGGGCCGAAAATCTCCTCGCGCGAGCTGCGCATGCCATTGGTGGCTTCGGTCAGCAGGGCCGGGCTGAGGTAGAAGCCGGGCGTCTTGCGGTCGAGCCGTTCGCCGCCGAAGGCGAGCGTGGCGCCCTCCCTGACGCCGATGGCGATATAATCCTCGTCCTGCTTCAGCTGGGTCGCGTCGACGACCGGGCCAATCTGGGTCTGCGCATCGAGCGCATCACCGATCACCAGCTTGCCCATCCGCTCCTTCAGCGCATCGACGAAACGGTCATGGATACCTTCGGTCACGATCAGCCTGGACGAGGCGGTGCAGCGCTGGCCGGTCGAGAAGAAGGCGCCGTTGAGCGCGCAATCGACGGCGACCGCGAGATCGGCGTCGTCGAGCACGACCAGCGGGTTCTTGCCGCCCATTTCGAGCTGGAACTTGCGCATATGCTCGACACTTGCCGCGGCGACGCGTTTTCCCGTGCCGACCGAACCGGTGAAGGTGATGGCGTTGACATCGGGGCTATCCAGCATCGCCTGGCCGACCACCGAGCCCTTGCCCATCACGAGGTTGAGCACTCCCTTGGGCAGGCCGGCGCGGTGCAGGATATCGACGATGGACCAGGCGCTCTCCGGAACCAGCTCGGCCGGCTTGAAGACGATGGTGTTGCCATGGGCGAGTGCCGGCGCGATCTTCCAGGCGGGGATGGCGATGGGGAAATTCCACGGCGTGATGATGCCGACCACGCCGACAGCCTCCCGGGTGATCTCGACGCCGACGCCCGGCCGCACGCTCGGCACCATCTCTCCGGTCAGGCGCAATGTTTCGCCGGCAAAGAAATCGAATATCTGGGCGGCGCGGATGGTCTCGCCAATGCCTTCGGCCAGCGTCTTGCCTTCCTCACGCGCCAGATTGCGGCCGATCTCGTCCTTGCGCGCCATGATCTCGTCGGAGGCCTTTTTCAGCACCGCATGGCGGGCCAATGGACCGGAACGGGACCATGAAGGAAACGCCGCCTTGGCCGCCGCGATTGCCTGCTTGGCCTCGTCGACCCCAGCCGAGGCATATTCGCCGACGACATCGCCGGTGTCCGAAGGGTTGATGTTGCGGGAGCCGGCATCGCCGACCCATTCGCCATCGATGAGGTTCTTTCGAAACTGTGCCATATCTGGTCTTTCCTGCTGGTAGGCCGCGCGGCGGCATCTGTGTGAACTGGTATTTGCCAGACAAATGCCTTGCGGGAAAGCACGCACTGGTCGAACAGCCGCGACAAAAATCCCCGGGCCAGCCGTTGCAGCCAGCCCGGCTGGTATCCGCGGAGCGTTGTTTCCGACCAGGCGAGTTGCCCTGCACACCTATGTCCATAGCCTTGATTTGGCTGATGCGGCGTGTCATGCGTCGTACAGATGGCAGCACTCGAAACGACGATCCAGCGCGCCGGCGCCACCGGCAACATCAAGGCCACGCGTGAAGACTGGCTGAAGTTGGCGCTTGAGACACTGATCTCGGATGGTGTCGAACGCGTCCGCGTGCTGACACTTGGCCAGCAGCTCGATGTCTCGCGATCCAGCTTCTACTGGTATTTCAAAAGCCGCCAGGATCTGCTCGACCAGCTGCTGGACTATTGGCGGCAGACCAACACAAGGTTCATCGTCGAGCGCGCCTCGCGGCCTTCCGCGACCGTCATCCGCGGCGTGATGAGCATTTTCGAATGCTGGGTGGACGAAAGGCTGTTCGATCCCCGGCTGGACTTCGCGATCAGGGCCTGGGCCCGGCGCTCACCCACCATCAGGCGCGCGCTCGACGAGGCCGACGAGGAGCGCGTCAATGCCATACGCGACATGTTCAAGCGTCATGGCTATGAGGACGAGGACGCCTTCGTGCGCGCTCGCGTCCTCTATTTCATGCAGATCGGCTATTACTCGCTTGAGCTCAATGAGCCGATGAGCACCCGTCTCGCGCACGTCGCCTCCTATCTGCGCAGCTTCACCGGCCAGGAGCCTCCGGCGGAAGATGTCGAGGACTTCGCGCGATACGTCGAGAAGACGCTTTCTGGCAAACGATAGACGCAGTCGCCGGCCGGCCCTGACCCGACAGTTTTCCAGACGCGATCCGTAGAACGCCCACCCCCCATAGCCAGCATCGCGCAAGGGTTCGACTGTATGATCTCCATTCATGAATCGAATTCGCAGTTTTGCCGGAGCAATTGCCGATCATGGTCCAAAAGCATACGAGCCGGTCATCCCCCCATCCCTGGATCGACACTGTCTGGCAAACCGTGTGTTTAAGAGACGGGATTTACAAAGCCACACCGGACGGTTCGTGGGATCTGATCCGCAGCGTCGCGCCGGACGGGATTTCCGTGGTGTTCTTGAGCGGCCAGGCAACCGAGCCGGTCGACGTGCCATATGTCGAGGGTGAGCACTCGGTTGTCATCTCATTTGCCGCCCATGTCTATCTTGCGCGCGACATGGAGGTGCGAACCGGCGCGACGGTCCGTTTTCTGGATGTAGAAGAAGACGAATTTCTATTGGATGGCGTGGAACTGCCGTTACCGACTTTCCTGAACGCCGAAGCTCTTGTCGACGAGATGATCGCCGCGGGGCTGCTTGCGTCCGACGACGTCGTGGCCAGCGCCTTTACCGAGAAGCCCAAGGCCGCCTCCAAACGCTCCGTGCAACAGCATTTCAAAAACACCACCGGCATTACGCAGAAGGATTTCCAGTTGATCCGCCGCGCCCAGGAAGCGGTTCGGCGTTTGAAAGCCGGCCATAGTGCCACAGCCGTGGCTTTCGATCTTGGCTATACGGATCAACCGCACATGATCAAATCCATAAAGAGGATCATGGGTTCTCTGCCCTCAAACCTCGATGCGGTTCACAAGATCTGACGCCGGGTGAAGGTTTCGCCCGGCGGATTCACGGCGCTATTTCGTGACGAGCGCGGCGAATTGCTTGATGTCTTCGACATAGAATGCGGGATCTTCCCACGCGGCGAAATGGCCCGCTTTCTCCATATCGTGAAATTGCGCGACATTTCCCGAGGTCTGGCGGTCCGCCCATTCGCGCGGCAAGCGAACGCCGCCCGGGATCGGCACTTCGGTCGCCACCGCCACCGGCACCCCCGTGTTGTTTCCCTTGATGGTCGGCTGCTGCATCGCGTTCTGATTGTAAATGCGGAAGGACGAGGCCGCCGTTTCCGTCAGCCAATAGATCATGATGTTGGTCAAAAGCTCGTCGCGACCAAATCTGGCGTCGGCCTCATCGCCGACCCCCATCCCGGCCATGAAGCTCATGATCCATGCGGCAAGTCCGACGGGCGAATCGTTCATGGCGAAGGCGAGGCTTTGCGGCTTCGTCGCCTGGATCAGATTAAAGGCACCATGCATGAAGAACCATTGCTGGATCGCGCCGGCGTAACCTTGCTCCGGCCCGCCGAGGGCGCCAAAATCCGTGGTCTGGTCCGGGTAGCCCACATCGGTCAGGTGGGAGCCGATAAGCTTGTCCGGGTGGCGCTGCGCCAGCGACATGGCGATTACCGACCCCAGGTCACCGCCAGCCACGATGAAGCTGTCGTAACCCAGGACGTCATTCATGAGGTTTGCAAAAATGTCGGCCACCTTGTCGGCGGGCAGAGCCGTTCTGCCGGAGAAGCCGGTCCCCGGAATGGACGGCACGACGACGTGAAACTCCTCCGCCAGGGCATCCACGACCTTGTGATAGCGGTAAAAACTGTCCGGCCAGCCATGCAGCAGAAGGATTGCCGTCGCGCCCTTCTTTCTCGACGGCTGATGGACGAAATGGAGGTCGATGCCCTCGATATCGACCTTGTAGTTTGGCAATGCGTTCAGGCCCGCTTCGGCCTTTCGCCAATCATAGTCATGGAGCCAGTAGTCGGTGAGCTTCTTCATGTAATCGAGATTTGTACCAGTCATCCATCCCGCTCCGGCGGGCTCATCCGGCCAGCGGGTGTGGCTCAGGCGCGTCGTGAGATCGGCGAGCTGGTCATTGGAAACGGCAATCTTGAACGGGGCCGGCTTGGCCATTGTCGTGTTCTCCTGTGAGAAGGCGCTGCGATCGGCGAGACCGCCGAGAAGGGCTGCCGCGATGAGGCTTTTGGCAAATTCGCGGCGGTTCATTCTCGCAGCTCCTTGTTCTTTTTCGATGGAGCCAAAGTATGGGAACGGCGGCAGCGCGGATTGTAAATTTGCGCAATTCATCCGGACGAGACGAGCACGCGACAGGTCTCATTCTCGCGCCCGTCGAGGCATGAGGGATGCACGACGAAACGGTATGCGGTGCGGCGTTCCGCCACCCGGCAACAGAGGATGGAGGCTGACGAATATTCCGCTTTTCTAGAGGGTGAACGACCAGAACAGGCAGGCGAGCGTCGCGGCGGCGAAGACCACGAAGAACAGGCTGCGCAACAGCACGTTGCGGCGCAGTTCGTTCATGACGAAGTGACAGCCGACGATGGCGACGGCAAACAGGAACCGCCAGTTCAGCAAGGCCAGGAGAGCGCTGCCCTGGCCGAAGGCCCATCGGGCGAGAAGGCCGCCGACGATGGTGGCAAACAGCGCGATCACCGTCCAGAAGATCGCGTCGGCCGCATGGGTAAGGACGATGCTGGCCGCGCGGATCGGCAGGATCATCATCAACAGCGCGCTGAAGAAGAAGACGGCGGCGAGCGGAATGAAGGTTCCGGCATCGGCGATGCCGTCGAGCCGCCTGACGCCGATCGCGCCATAGGGATAGCCGTGACGGGCCACCGCCAGGCTCAGCGCCATGAGCAGGGCGGTCAGCACGGCAACGAGTGCGAAGGTCGTGAGGGCTTTGCTCATGGTGTTCCTGTCCCGGACGAATCAGACAGGAACTTTGTAGCGGGCGGTCGTAAATTGCACGTAAGCGACGGCACCACCGGTGCCGATTTCAATCGGTGAAATCCGCTGTCGGGCCGCTATTCGGCGGCGACCCTGCTTGTCGAGCGATTGGCCAGCACGAAGCCGACCTCATCCACCGCCTGCGCCGCGCGCTTCAGGATCGCCTCGGAGCGCAGGACGCCGTCGGTGAAATCCTTGTCGGTGGCATAGACGGCTGTCGGCAAGGCAAAGGCCTCGAAGAAACCGAACAGCGGCCGCAGCTGATGCTCGACGATCAAGGCATGGCGCTCGCCGCCACCGGTCGCTGTCAACAGGACGGGCTTTCCGCGGAGTGCTGCCGGGTCGATCAGGTCGAAGAAGTGCTTGAACAGGCCGGTATAGCTGCCCTTGTAGGTCGGCGAACCGACCACCAGCGCATCAGCGGCGAGGATCTGCGCCAGGATCGGCTGCGCCTGGCTGTCGAGGTCGCGCGCCCACCGTGCGGTGCCGAGCGATGGACCGAGATCCTCGATATCGTAGGTGACAGCCGACAGGCCATGGCGCGCGGCGATGTCCCTGGTGACCAATTCGACGAAGGAGCGCGTCTTTGACGGCCGGGTGATGTTGCCGGAAAAACCGACGACTGTGGGGTTTGACATGGCAGTGGGCCTCTCGGATGTCGAAGTTTGAAATGGCGGGCCACCTGGCCCGCCGACGGAAATCAGCTCCAGGCGTGCAGCGGCGGGTTTTCGCCATTGAGGAAATATTTGCCGAGGATCGAATACTTCCAGCGTACCGGATCGTGCAGCGTGTGGGTGCGGGCATTGCGCCAATGCCTGTCGAGATTGTGCTCGGCCAGCGTCGAGCGGGTGCCGGCCAGTTCGAACAGCTTGTTGGTGGCGGCAATGGCGATCTCGGTCGACAGGATTTTTGCTTCCGCCGTGACGATCTGCGCATGCGCCACCGTTTCGGCGGTCGGCTCGGCCACCGCCTTGTCGATCGCCAGGCCCGCTTTTTCGAGCAGTGCCTGCGCTGCGTGCAGGCGCAATGTCAGGTCGCCGACCGCCTGGATGGTGTAGGGGTCGTCCCAGGCATTGTCGACGCCGCTGTCGATCCAGGCGCGGCTTCTGGTCCTGACGAAGTGAACCGTTTCGTCGATGGCCGCCTGGGCGATGCCGGTGTCGACCGCCACCTGGATGATCTGGAAGATGGCGCCGTCGGCGGTCGGTCTGTCGTAGCCCTTGTAGCCGGGCACCAGAAAAGTCTTCGGCACCTTGACGTTGTCGATGATGACGGTGCCGGACAAGGTCGTGCGCTGGCCGAAGCTCGACCAGTCGTCGATGACGGTTAGGCCTGGCGCTGCCCGGTCGGCAATCGCATACCAGGCGCGGCCCTCGTCATCGAGCGCCACGATCGGCACCAGATGGGCAAGCAACGCGCCGGACGAATAGAATTTGCGGCCGTTGACGACGACATGGTCGCCCGCATCGGTGAAACGGGTCTCGAAATCGGCGGCGCGCTTGGAACCGAACTCGGAAAAGGCGTTGCCGAACCGCGTGCCTTTCAGCACCTCGGCGAACAGCAGCTTCTGCTGGTCCGCGTCGGAAACGGTGCGGATCGCAGCGACGACGCCGAGATGGTTCTGGGCGATCTGGCCGATCGAGGAATCCGCAGCCGAGATGATCTCGATCACCTTGGCCAGCGTCGCATAAGACACCTCCGGTCCGCCGAATGCCTTGGGTACGTTGATCGACCACAGGCCGCTCTGCGAGAATGCGTCGAGTTCGGCAACCGGCCAGATCCGTTCGCGGTCGCGCCGGGAGGAGTCCTTGACGAATTCGGCCGCGAGGGCGCGGGCGACCGCGATCGCTTCGGCGTCATCCCGGATGATGTGGGCCGGCGCCGACGGCCTTGCGACCGGCGGCACGGCGGCGGAGGCGTGGTCTGTCTTGACGGTAGAGACGGTCATATTGCTGCTCCTTGAGATTTCGTTTCAGGCAACGGCATGGAGATGGGTTGGCTTCGCAGCCGGCGATGGTTGTTGGCCGAGATAGAAGGCGCGGACATCCTCGCGCTGGCGAAGATCGGCGGCCGCGCCGGCGAGAACGGAGACGCCGTTTTCGAGCACCGTGGCGTGGTCGGCATAGCGCAGCGCGACAGCGGAGTTCTGCTCGGCGACCAGGATCGACAGGCCGCTCTCGCGGTTCAGTTTCCTCAGCGTCTGAAAGATGTCCTGGACGATGAGCGGGGCGAGCCCCATCGACGGTTCGTCGAGGACCAACAGGCGCGGCCGCGACATCAGCGCCCGGCCGATCGCGGTCATCTGCTGTTCGCCGCCCGAGGTCAGGCCGGATAATGTCCGGCGCTTTTCCTTCAGCCGGGGAAAATAGGAATAGATCCGCTCAAGATCCGCGCTGATCTCGCTACGGCGGCCGCTGCGGCCGATGCCGCCGGCGACCAGGTTTTCTTCGACGGTGAGGCTCTTGAAGCAGTGGCGGCCTTCCAGCACCGGAACCAGGCCATCGCGCACCAGGCCGCCCGGCTTGCGGCGTGAGACATCGGCGCCGTCATAGCGGACAGTGCCGGCGTTGACCTGTCCACGCTCGGCCGGCAGCAGGTTGGAAACGGCCTTCAGCGTGGTGGTCTTGCCGGCGCCGTTGGCGCCGAGCAGCGCCAGGATTTCGCCGCGCCTGATCTCGAAACTGACGCCATGCAGCGCCGTGATGGCGTGGTTATAGGAGGCATGGATCGTGTCGACCGCAAGGATGACGTCATTGTCCGGCATGGGGCTCTTCTTCCGCGGTTCGAAAACCGTAAGGAGCGGGCGCCGCGGAAGCTGTCCGTGGCGCCCGGCAGTGGCTGATCAGTTGGTGGTCAAGGCGTTGGCATCATCGGCGGTGCGCAGCTTGATGCCCTTCTCGGCGGCATAGGCCTCGGCCGACTTCTCGATGATTGGCCGCAGCAGCGCCCAGTCCGGCGCGATCCAGTCGGAGACGACGTTCCACTTCTGGCCGTCCCACTGCTGGAAGGTCACGTAGCCCTCGCCCTCGTGATTGTCCCAGCTCACGTTGATCGAGTGGAACAGGTCCTTGGCGCCGAGCGCCTCGACCTTGGCCGGGTCGAGCTTGAGATGTTCGAAGCCCCAACGGACTTCGTCGCCGGTCAGCGTGCGGTGGCCGAACTTCTCCTGCGCGACGCGGATCGCCTCGACATTGAGGATGCCGTTGACGATGCCGAGATTGTGGTAGACCGAGCCGATGCGCGACTTGTCTTCCAGATTGCCCTTGCCGGCGCCGTAGACCGTCTTCACGATCTCCTGCACCACCGGATAGGTGTTGCCGGAGGCCTGGGTGGTGATGGCGGTGTAACCCTTGGCGGCATCGCCGGCCGGGATGACGTCCTCTTCCGAATTCGACCAGACATTGCCGACGATGTGGTCGACGGGATAGCCGACCTTGACCGCCGTCTTCAGCGCCACCGGGTTCATCACGCCCCAGCCGCGCAGCACGACAAAGTCGGGCTTGGCGCGGCGGATGGTCAGCCACTGCGACTGCTGCTCGTTGCCGGGATGCGGCACTTCGATCTGCTGGACGGTGAAGCCGTATTTCTGCGCCAGCAGTTCGTAGATCGGGATGGTTTCCTTGCCGTAAGGCGAGCCGTGATAGAGCACGGCGATCTTCTTGCCCTTGAGCTTGTCGATGCCGCCTTCCTTTGCGGCGATGTAGTTCACCATTCCGGACGTCTCGCTATAGGGGTTGAGCAGTAGCGGGAAGACGTAAGGGAAAACGCGGCCGTCGGTGGAATCGGTGCGGCCGTGGTTGACGGTGATCAGCGGCACCTTGTCGGCCGTGATGCGGTCGATCATGGCATAGGCGATGCCGACCGAAAGCGGATTCCAGGCGGCGGCGCCGGCATGGCTCTTCTGCCGCTCATAGCATTCGACGCCGCGCTCGACCTCGTACTGGGTTTCGCATTCGTCCCAGGTCAGCTTGACGCCGTTGACGCCGCCGTCGCGGATGTTGATGAGGTTGAGATAATCGATGAAGCCGCCGAAGAAGCCGGTGCCGCCGGCCGCGTAGGGACCGACGCGATAGCTCTGCAGCGGAAAGTATTGTTCGTCGGCGTGGGCCGATGGCAAGGCCACCGACACGATCATCGCCGCGGACAGCGCCGCCGCCTTGATTGTGCTGAGGAAAGTCATGGTCGAGATACTCCCGGTATGGGCCGTCTTGGTTCGGCCTCTGGTTCATTTTCCGATTCAGTTCGATGCGGGTTGCCCCGCAGGCTCATGTCGACTGCCAGGCGAGCAGGAGCCGTCTTCGGACCCTGTCCCACAGGGCCACCAGCCCGTCCGGTTCGAGGATCAGAAACAGGATGATGAGAGCGCCGAGCACGATGCGCTGGCTCATGTCGAGGACGCCCGAGTCGAAGACATCGCCGAGCAGGAAGCCGCCGAGACGCGACAAGCCAAGCGGAAAGACGACGATCAGGGCGGCGCCGAAGAAGGCGCCACGGATCGAGGCCAGGCCGCCTATGATGATGATGAACAGGATCTGGAACGAGCGGTCGAGATCGAAGCCGTCCGGCTCGACGGTCCGCAGATAGGCGAAGGCCCAGATGACGCCGGCAACGCCGATGATGAAGGACGAGATGGCGAAGGCCAGCAGCTTGGTCTTCAGCACCGGGATGCCGATGATGCGGGCGGCGGTTTCATTGTCGCGGATGGCGATGAAGTTGCGCCCGGTCTGCGATGTGACCAGACGGTGGGCGAGGAAGGTGAGTATGCTGACGATGGTCAGCGCGAAGAGATAGCGGCCGACGGCGCCATCCAACGCAACGCCGCCGATAGACAGCCGCGGCGCGTCGATGACACCGGACGCCGAGTCGTTGGAGAACCAGCTGAACTTGGTCAGCGCCCATTGCACGAAGAACTGCGCGGCGAGCGTCGAGACCGCGAGGTAGAAGCCTTTCAGCCGCAGGCTTGGCAGGCCGAAGACGATGCCAGTCGCGGAGGCGACGATACCGGCGAGGACAATGCTGCCGATCAGTGGCAGGCCTTCGACCCTCAGGTTGAAATTATAGGCGGCGAAGGCGCCCGTCGCCATGAAGGCGGCGCTGCCCAGCGAGACCTGGCCGGCATAGCCGGTGAGGATGTTCAGCCCGACGCCGGCAAGGCCAAGCGCCAGGAACGGCAGCAGGATGGCCTCGAACAGATAGCTCGAGCCGATCAGCGGCACGACGCCATAGGCGAAGGCGAGCAGCAGGACGGGCGCGATCCATTTCGGCAGCACCGGTGCGGCGGAGGTGAGATCGCTTGTGATCACGGCCATGGCTCAGACCCTTTCCACGAGCTTCTGGCCAAACAGGCCCGAGGGACGGATCAGCAGGAAGGCGAGCGCCACGACATAGGCGAACCAGCTCTCGATGCCGCCGCCGAAATAGTCGCCGATATAGACCTCGGCGAGCTTCTCGCTGGCGCCGATCAAGAGGCCGCCGACGATGGCGCCGAGAATCGAATCGAAGCCGCCAAGCACCAGCACCGGCAGCGCCTTGAGCACCACCAGAGACAGGGAGAACTGCACGCCGAGGCGGGCGCCCCAGAGCAACCCCGCAACCAGCGCGACCAGGCCGGCGGCGGCCCAGACGGTTGCCCAGATCAGCGGCAGCCTGAGGCCGACCGCCAGGGCGGCGAACTGGTCGTCGGCGACGGCGCGGAAGGAGAGGCCGATGCGGGTATAGCGGAAGAACAGCGACAGCAGCAGAACCATGCCGGCGGCGACCACCGCGGCGAAGATGTCGAACTGGCTGATCAGCACGCCACCGACTTCCAGCGGCACATCCTCGATGCCGAGGTCGAGGCCGTGGACCTGCGTGCCCCAGATCAGCTGGGCGGCACCCTCGATGATGTAGGACAGGCCGAGCGTCGCCATGAACAGCGTGATCGGCGGCTTGTTGGTGAGCGGCCGCAGCACGGTGCGCTCGATGGCGACGCCGATGGCCACCATGATGGCGAAGGTGGCCGCCAGCGCCAAGGCGAAGGGAACACCGCGCTCAACCAGGCTGACGAAGGTCAGTGCCGCGAACAACAGCAGCGCGCCTTGCGCGAAATTGAGCACGCCTGATGTCTTGTAGATCAGCACGAAGCCGATCGCCACCAGCGAGTACATGACGCCGGAGAGCAGGCCGCCGACGAGCACTTCGATGAAGAACTGGTAGTCGAAACCGGCGATCATATGCCAGCCCCGTCCTCATTGTCGGAGGCGACGCCGAGATAGGCATCAATGACGCGCTGGTCGTTCCTGACCTCGTCAGGCGTGGCGTCGGCGATCTTGCGGCCGTAGTCGAGAACGGCGATGCGGTCGGACAGGCCCATGACGACGCCGACATCATGCTCGATCAGCACGACCGTGGTGGCGAAGCGGTCGCGCGCGGCGCGCACGAAACTTGCCATCTCGCTTTTCTCGCTTGCGGTCATGCCGGCCATCGGTTCGTCGAGCAGAAGCAGGCGCGGCTCAGCGACCAAGGCGCGGGCCAGTTCCACCCGCTTCTGCAGCCCGTAAGGCAGCGTGCCGGCGAGACGATCGCGGACCGCGGTGAGATCGAGGAATTCGAGGATGTGGTCGGCGCGGCACAGGGAGTCGCGCTGCTCGCCAGGCGAGCGGCCGATGCCGAGCACCTGCCCGGCAAAATTGGAGCGGACCTTGTAGGCGAGGCCGGAGGCGACATTGTCGAGGACGCTGAGGCCCTTGAACAGAGCAAGGTTCTGAAACGTCCTGGCAACACCGAGATGCGCCAGCCGCTGTGTCGGCACCTGATCATAGCGGATGCCATCGAGCAGGACATGGCCTCTATCCGGCCGGTAGACGCCGCTGATGACGTTGATCAGCGAGCTCTTGCCGGCGCCGTTGGGGCCGATGATGGCGCGGATCTCGCCGGGGCGCACCGACAGCTCGATATCGGCCAGCGCGACTACGCCGCCGAACGACAGGCCGATGCCCTGCAGGACGAGCAACGGAGCGGCGGCATCCGCGATCGACCCTGTCGGCACGACGCCGACGACGGACGACTGGGGCGTTAACGGCAGGCCGCGCGCAAAGACTTCCGGCGCATAGACCGAGGCGTCCATCATTCCAACTGCGTAACTGGCCAAGGGCATTCCAATCGTCCTCGATTGCTTCACAAGCGCACGAATCCTCGTCGCCGCCCGATCGATCGAGCGCGCTTGGGAACCTTCTTTGGTGTGCAGGCCGGACTGACCGGCCTGCTTTTTGAAAAGGGTTATTCCGCTGCCAGCGATGCAGCCTGCTCGGCATTTTCCAGTTCGCGGACGAGCGGGATGACATGCTTGCCGAAATACTCGACCTCTTCCTGGAAATGCAGGAAGCCGAGCAGGATGAGATCGGCGCCGGCGCGCTTGAGATCGACGATGCGCTCGGCGACCTGCCTTGGCGTGCCGATCAGGTTCGAACGGAAGCCGTCATTGTACTGGACCAGATCGTCGAAGGAGGATTTTGCCCAGTTGCCCTCGCCTTCCGGCGAGGCCTTGCCGGCATTCTTGACCTCGTGGCCGAAGGCGTTGACCGCTTCGGGGTTGGCCTTGGCGATGATTTCGGCGAGCACCGCCTTGGCCTCGTCCTCCGTCTCGCGGACGATGGCGAAGGCGTTGACGCCAACCTTGACCGAATGGTCGTTGGCCTTCGCCTTGGCCCTGATGTCATCCACCTGCCTGGCGATTTCGGTCGGCGTGTTGCCGTTGGTGAAGTACCAGTCCGAGACACGCGAGGCCATGTCGCGCGCGGCTCGCGACGAGCCGCCCTGGAAGATTTCCGGCAAAGGCTGCGGCGGCTTCGGCTTCAGTGAATATTCGTTGAAGCGGTAGAAATCGCCGCGGAAGGTGAAGCTGTCCTGCGTCCATATTCCACGCAAGGCGCGGATGAATTCTTCCGAACGGCGGTAGCGCTCGTCATGGTCGAGCCAATGCTCGCCGATGGCGTGGAACTCGCCGCGGAACCAGCCGGAGACGAGGTTGATGGCGACGCGGCCATTGGTCAGGTAGCTGATGGTGGCGAGTTGCTTGGCAGCCAGCGCCGGATTCCACGGCCCGGGCAGGATCGCGGCGATCACCTTCAGCGTCGTGGTGGCGGCAAGCAGATCATGGCTGAAGGCAACCGATTCATGCTGTTCGTCGGCGCCGTAGCCGGCGGTGAAACGGATCTGGCTCAGCGCATAGTCGAAGCCGGCCTTCTCGGCAATCTGCGCCAGCTTGCGGTTGTATTCGGCCGAATGGTTGGTGCGCTGCTCGATATTGGAAATCACCAGGCCGCCCGAAACATTCGGCACCCAATAGGCGAATTTGACCGCGTCGGTTGCTGTGTGTGCCATGAACTGTCTCCCCTTCAGGCCGTGTCGTTGATCGGTCCGGCGTGGCCGGATCTCGCCGATATTTATTATGTCTACTGATTATATATACAAAGTAGGATTTTCCGTTTTTGGCGGCCGCTTGGGACGGAAATACCAATTTTGGCCGGCCGGGCCGGCTTCGGCCTGTCAGCGCGTGGTCGCAACGTCGCTGGCATTGGCGCCAACCGCCTCGACGGACGGAAACCTGTCGACCAGTCTTGCGATCTCGGTCGCGACCATCTGGGCATGGCGGGCGACCTCTGGCAGGCCCATGAGTTCACCAAAGGTGCCCCGCGCCAGCGGCCCGGCGACGAAGAGCCCGGCGACCGCCTCGCCATCCCAGCCGATGGCGAGGCTGTCGAGATTTGTCTCGATGCCGAGTCCGTAGGCGTCGACCCTGATCAATCCGGTCTCGGCCAGGGAGCGCAGCGCCGGATTGAGCTGAAGCGCCTGCCCATGGGCAGGCCCTGTCGTGTTGATGACGGCATCGAAGCGCGCCGTCTCGATCCGTGTCTGGCCGCGCCGCTGAAAGCTGACCGCGAGGTTCTCGCCCTCGTCGTTCGACGCGACAAGCCTGGCGGCAATGGTGTCGAACGTGCCGGCAGCCTGGCGGCGGTCAAGGACGGAAGCAATTTGGGGGGCGATCCTGAAGCGATGCACGTCCCAGAACACACGCAGTTGGCGGACCAACCTTGCCCGTTCCGATGGAGCAAGGGCGGCCCACAGAACCGGCCCCTGCAGGCGCAGCTGGTCGAAGACGGACTGCCAGTTGACATTGGCCTGGCGCGCCGCCGCCAGCGTCGCGCGAATGTCGCGAAGCAGACCGAGCGCCGATGTGGCCGGCGCCGATGCGAAATCGCCGAAAGGTTCGCCCCGGACATCAGGATGGCCGCGCGAGCGCAGTCCGCGGCGCGACAGCGCCAGGATACGGCCGCGATGGCCGCGGCGATCGAGCTCCGCGACCATGTCGGCCGAGGTCAGCCCGGAGCCGACGATCAGCACGGAAGCGTCCGGCCCGATCCTGGCAAGTGCCGACGCTGCGTAGGGATCGGCGACAAAACCCGGCGCTTCGGCCAGGCAAACAAGCGCTGCCGGGATTGCGGGGGCAGGATGCGTCGCGGCGAGGACCACAATGTCGCCGATGACAGGTCCGGCGGAGGTTTGCACGGTCCAGCCCGCGCCATTGGCTTTGCGTGTCACGCCGGTGGCGAGACCGCCGACATGACGGACCGCGCCTGAAGCCAGACAGGGCGCGAGGTGCTCGGCGACATAGTGGCCGAACACACGCCGGCGCGGATAGGCGTCGTCATTCTTCCAGATCGCGTCCGCGTCACGTTCGAGTTCGCCGGAGCCTGCCAACCAGCGGGCAAAATGCTGCGGGTCGTCGGGAGCCATGCTCATTCTGACGGCCGGCACATTGACCCGGTGCGCCGGCTCTTCGCTGGAATAGGCCAGACCGCCGCCGAGCGCTGGGCGTGGCTCGATCACCGAGATCGACAGGCGCTCCGGCCGATGCGCCCGCGCAAGATGCCAGGCCAACGCCGCGCCGGAAAAGCCGCCGCCGATGATGGCGACGCGCAGTCGGCGGGCCGGAGGCAGCGCGTTCACGAGGCGCTGGCGAGCGACTTCGGCCGGTGGTCGCCGGCGATGGTCTCGCCGAACGGGCCGGTGTTGACGGATGAGCCGGCGGCTTTGACCGGATGATCGGTCGGCAATTTCGGCAGCACCAGTTCGCCAAAACGAAAGGCTTCCTCCAGATGCGGGTAGCCGGACAGGATGAAGGTGTCGATGCCGAGGCGGCGATATTCGTCGATGCGCTCGGCGATGGTGTCGGGGTCGCCGACCAGGGCTGTCCCCGCGCCGCCGCGCACCAGGCCGACACCGGCCCACAGATTGGGCGCGATCTCGAGCTTGGCGCGGTCGCCGCCATGCAGCGCGCTCATCCGCGCCTGGCCGACCGAATCCATGCGGGCAAAGACTGTCTGGGCCGAAGCGATCGTCGCGTCGTCGAGGCGGCTGATCAGCCGGTCGGCGGCGGCCCAGGCCTCCTCGGTGGTTTCCCGCGCTATGACATGCAGGCGAATGCCGAAGGAAAGCTTGCGGCCGGCCTTCTCGGCCAGTTCTCGCACGGCGTCCAGCTTGCGCTCGACATCGGCGGGCGGTTCGCCCCAGGTCAGATATTTGTCGATCTCCTGCGCCGCAACCGTCGACCCGGCATCGGACGACCCGCCGAAATAGAGCGGCGGATAGGGCGTCTGCACCGGCGGGAACAGCAGCCTGCCGTCCTCGATGTGGAAATGCTTGCCCTGGTGCTCGACCGTCTCACCGCTCAGCACGCGCTTGTAGATCCGCAGGAATTCCTGCGTCACCTCGTAGCGCTCGGCATGCGACAGGAAAATGCCGTCGCCCTTGTTCTCAAGCGGATCGCCGCCCGTTACGACATTGATCAGCAGGCGGCCATTGGAGATGCGGTCGAGCGTCGCCGTCATGCGCGCGGCGAGCGTCGGCGACTGCAAGCCCGGCCGCACGGCGACCAGGAAACGCAGCCGCTCGGTCAGCGGCACCAGCGCCGAGGCGATCACCCAGGAATCCTCGCACGACCGGCCGGTCGGCAGCAGCACGCCGTAGTAACCCAGCGTGTCGGCGGCCTTCGCCACTTGCGTCAGATAGGGCAGATCGACCGACCGGCCGCCCTCCGCGGTGCCGAGATAACGGCTGTCGCCATGCGTCGGCAGGAACCAGAGAACCTTGATGCGGTCCGGAATGTCGCGGGTCATGACCTGCCTCCCGCGAGCCGGCGGCGATGGCGGGGTGTGCCTGGCGGGGTTGGGAGCGGACGCAGAGAGGCGGGCATGGCGGAGTCCTGTCCGGGAAAACAGATCGCCCGCACTTTGCTTATTCTATAAACTCTGTAGAGTTAGTTTATTCCAAATCCGCCGTTGAAATTGGAAATTCTCTTCGTTCGATCGAATCGGCGCCTGATCCTCGGCTGCTCACTGGCGTCAGGCCCTGGCGAATTGGAGAACACTGTTTGGCGGTCCTTCCGACTCCTAGGTGTCATATTAGCCACAGGTAATATGAATCAGCTATCCGGCCTTGCATCGTCGGCATAGGTGTCCCTTAATGGGTCACCGTGTCTGGCACCGTCATTGCACAGTCGGCAATGCCGGCGACATCTCTCACCCAGCAATCGGGGGGCAGATGGGGGGCCCCGCCGCTTCGCGAATGGAGCGGCGGGCTATCAACAACGGGGGGCGGGCAGCCATGTATTTTCCGCAATTCTTGGTGGGGATGTTCGCCACGTCCGCCGTAGTGGCGATCTGGGCCGGCATAGAAACTGGATCTGTCGGCAAAGCGCTCGCTTGGACCGTCCTCACACTGATGATGCTGCAGGTTGGATATTTCCTGCTGGCATTTGGGCTTTTCTACAAGCGCTCGACGAAAAGCACCGACACAAAACCGGATACTGCTCGTCAGCCCATCCGTCGAGACGGTAGCGTCTCATCGGGCCGATGATGACCGACAGGCCGGCCGCAACCTACTGTGAGCATGACGCCGCCTACGGGCGAAGTGATGGAGTGGCCAGCGCCCGTCAAGCGCCAAAGCCATTTGGCCGTCATCTGCTTGCGCCGCTCCCAAGGTCTGTCGAACGATCCCGACCGTAGACGGCGCTTGCTTGCCGGAGGTTTGCACGACGAAGTGAAGCTTCCCTACCAAGAGTAGTCCTAAAGGCTTGCGGTGCTGGTGAAACTTGAGGCTCGGCCGCGGCTTTCCCGCTTTTTCCTGTCAGTCTCCCTCGCAAACTTGGCTCCGGGTCGAAATGCTCCTGGCCGTGCCACGGCAGGTTTCCGAATGGCGGGCTCGGATACAAAAACGGCAAATAACCTGAAAACATTGGGAGACTGTTTGGTGGAGCCAATCGGAATCGAACCGACGACCTCTTGAATGCCATTCAAGCGCTCTCCCAACTGAGCTATGGCCCCACTCCCGGCAGTCAGCCGGCGCCGTTTCCGGCGAAGAGATCAGCGCGGGTTGGAACACCGCGCCGTTAGTGCAGGCGGCTTCTAACCCCGCCTTTCTCAGATATCAAGCCTTGAAGAGCGGCTTTTTGTTCACAGGCCGAGAAAGCCTGCAAACGCTTACGTCTAGGCCTGTCAGACCTCGTCGTCGTCGTCGCCGACGCCGATCATGTCGGCAACGTCGTCGTCTTCTTCCTCTTCGTCGGCAAGGAAAGTATCATCCTCGTCGTCGCCGAGGTCGACGTCCTCGTCATCGCCGAGATCGGGCAGATCGTCGCCCTTGGCGTCGTCGTCGGCCTCTTCGAGCGAGACGACTTCAACGCCCTCTTCGTCCTCGGCGTCCACTTCCTTCTCGGCCACTTCCTCTTCCTCCTCGAGGGCGGCGATCTTGCCTTCCTCGAAATAGGAACGCGGATAGGTCTTGCCGGTGTAGGGCGAGACGATCGGGTCCTTATTCAGGTCGTAGAATTTTCGACCCGTCTCAGGATCGATACGCTTTGTGCCAAGTTCGGTTTTTGCCACGGCAAGCCTCGTCAATAAAAGAGTGGTCCCCTTAACCACTGTTTGCGGCGCTGTCAAAGCCAAAAGCCGGCGTCACAAAACCAAGTCCTGAAAGGCCTCGCGGCAAGTGACGACCATGGGGATGACCATTTCGCCTCGCCGTGATACGAGACCGCCGCAACAAATGAAAAGCGCCGGCCCGCCGGCATTCCGTCCAGGGAAATTCCATGTCTCACG
Organism: Mesorhizobium sp. WSM4307; assembly: GCF_007003945.1. Taxonomy (NCBI): domain Bacteria; kingdom Pseudomonadati; phylum Pseudomonadota; class Alphaproteobacteria; order Hyphomicrobiales; family Phyllobacteriaceae; genus Mesorhizobium; species Mesorhizobium sp. WSM4307. The sequence goes on along the minus strand of NZ_VFTB01000005.1, from coordinate 124,125 downwards.
CCGCCGCTGCCAAGCCGGCCACCGCCCGCAAATCCGAGGCCCTTTCCGGCACCGCGCGCGTGCCGGGCGACAAGTCGATCTCGCACCGCTCCTTCATGTTCGGCGGCCTCGCCTCCGGCGAAACCCGCATCACCGGCCTGCTCGAGGGCGAGGACGTGATGCGCACGGGTGCGGCCATGAAAGCGATGGGCGCGCATATCGAGAAGCGCGGCGCCGAATGGGTGATCCGCGGCACCGGCAACGGCGCGCTGCTGCAGCCGGAAGGCCCGCTCGACTTCGGCAATGCCGGCACCGGCTCGCGGCTGACCATGGGTCTCGTCGGCACCTATGACATGGAAACCACCTTCATCGGCGACGCCTCGCTGTCGGGCCGGCCGATGGGCCGCGTGCTGGAGCCGCTGCGCCAGATGGGCGTGCAGGTGCTGAAGGCGACGCCCGGCGACCGCATGCCGATCACGCTGCATGGCCCCAAGCACGCCGCCCCGATCACCTACCGCGTGCCGATGGCCTCGGCACAGGTGAAGTCGGCGGTGCTGCTCGCCGGCCTCAACACGCCCGGCATCACCACCGTCATCGAGCCGATGATGACGCGTGACCACACCGAAAAGATGCTCAAAGGCTTCGGCGCCAATCTTTCGGTCGAGACCGACGAGCGCGGCGTGCGCCACATCTTCATCGAGGGCCAGGGCAGACTGACCGGCCAGACGATCGCCGTGCCCGGCGACCCGTCCTCTGCCGGCTTCCCGCTCGTCGCCGCGCTGATCGTCCCGGGTTCGGACATCGTGATCGAAAACGTGCTGATGAACCCGACCCGCACCGGCTTGCTGCTGACGCTGCAGGAAATGGGCGGCAAGATCGACATCTTGAACCCGCGCAATGCCGGCGGCGAGGATGTCGCCGATCTGCGCGTGCGTTATTCCGAGCTCAAGGGCGTCACCGTTCCGCCCGAGCGGGCACCGTCGATGATCGACGAGTACCCGGTGCTGGCCGTCGCCGCCAGCTTCGCCGAGGGCGAGACGCTGATGCAGGGGCTGGAAGAATTGCGGGTGAAGGAATCCGACCGGCTGTCGGCCGTCGCCAACGGGCTGAAGCTCAACGGCGTCGACTGCACAGAGGGCGAGGCTTCCCTTGCCGTTCGCGGCAGGCCGGGCGGCAAGGGCCTGGGCGGCCATCCGAACGGCCTGGATACCACCGTGAAGACCCATCTCGACCACCGCATCGCCATGAGCTTTCTGGTGATGGGACTGGCGACGGAAAAGCCTGTCACCATCGATGACCAGGCGATGATCGCGACCAGCTTTCCGGAGTTCATGGGGCTGATGACTGGGCTGGGCGCGGAGATCGGGTGAGCGTGGCAACCAAGCGCCCTGGAGATTGGGGGCCGACATCCCTCCCGTATGGGCCGGACGCCAGGCTTTGCGAAGCGTTGGCCAGCAAATGAACCACACCTTTACCATCGCCATAGACGGCCCCGCCGGCGCCGGAAAAGGCACCCTCGCCCGCCGTCTCGCCGACCATTACCGGCTGAACCTGCTCGACACCGGCCTCACCTATCGTGCCGTTGCCTACGCGCTCATCCAGCACGCATTGCCGCTCGACAATGTCTCGGCGGCGGAAACCGCGGCCCGCCAGGTCGACCTGGCAACGCTCGACCGCACGGTGCTGTCGGCACATGCCATCGGCGAGGCCGCCTCGAAAGTTGCGGTGTATCCGACCGTGCGGCGCATTCTCGTGGAAAAGCAGCGTGCCTTCGCCAGGACGCCGCCGGGCGCGGTGCTGGACGGGCGCGACATCGGCACGGTCGTATGCCCCGACGCCGACATCAAACTCTATGTGACGGCAAGCGCCGAGGTGCGGGCCAAGCGTCGGCTGGCCGAGATCGAAAGCATCGGCGGCACCGCCAATTTCGCCGAAATCCTCGCCGACATCGTGCGCCGCGACGAGCGCGACATGGGCCGTGCCGACTCGCCGCTGAAGCCTGCCGCCGACGCGCACTTGCTTGATACCAGCGAAATGGCTATAGAAGCCGCGTTTCTCGCGGCCATGGCGATCGTTGACGACGCGCTGGCCAGGAGAAACAAGGCCTGATCCGGGTTTTCTCCCGCGTTTCCGTTGCCGGAAGCGCAGAAAATACCCATATCGGGCACGAACCAGCCTGCCAGCATTCTTCATGCGCCGGAATTGCCGCTTAAAATGCGGCCCAGGGCTTTTTTAAGCCCGGAACGCCGGCAGGCCAACGCAACGCTAACCCACGGCGCCCCGTCCCGCTCAAAGATGCGGGGCACTCCAGGAGAAACAATGTCAGCTGCAAATCCCACTCGCGATGATTTCGCGAGCCTGCTCGAAGAATCATTCACCACCGGCCACTCCGGCGAAGGTCAGGTCGTCAAGGGCACGATCACCGCCATCGAAAAGGACATGGCCATCATCGACGTCGGCCTCAAGGTCGAAGGCCGCGTGCCGCTGAAGGAATTCGGCGTCAAGGGCAAGGACACCACCCTCAAGGTCGGTGACACCGTCGAAGTCTATGTCGAGCGCATCGAGAACGCGCTTGGCGAAGCGATGCTTTCGCGTGAAAAGGCCCGCCGTGAAGAGAGCTGGGTCCGTCTCGAAGAGAAGTTCACCAAGGGTGAGCGCGTCGAAGGCGTCATCTTCAACCAGGTCAAGGGCGGCTTCACCGTCGACCTCGACGGCGCCGTGGCCTTCCTGCCGCGCAGCCAGGTCGATATCCGCCCGATCCGCGACGTCTCCCCGCTGATGCACAACCCGCAGCCATTCGAGATCCTCAAGATGGATCGCCGCCGCGGCAACATCGTGGTGTCGCGCCGCACCGTGCTCGAGGAGAGCCGCGCCGAACAGCGTTCGGAAATCGTGCAGAACCTCGAAGAAGGCCAGGTTGTCGAAGGCGTCGTCAAGAACATCACCGATTACGGTGCGTTCGTCGACCTCGGCGGCATCGACGGCCTGCTGCATGTCACCGACATGGCCTGGCGCCGCGTCAACCATCCGACCGAAATCCTCAACATCGGTCAGACGGTCAAGGTGCAGATCATCCGCATCAACCAGGAAACCCACCGTATCTCGCTCGGCATGAAGCAGCTCGAGAGCGACCCGTGGTCCGAGATCGGCACCAAGTTCCCGATCGGCAAGAAGATCAAGGGCACCGTCACCAACATCACCGACTACGGCGCGTTCGTCGAGCTGGAGCCGGGCATCGAGGGCCTCATCCACGTTTCGGAAATGTCGTGGACCAAGAAGAACGTGCATCCCGGCAAGATCCTGTCGACGACCCAGGAAGTCGACGTGGTGGTGCTCGAGGTCGATCCGGCCAAGCGCCGCATCTCGCTCGGCCTCAAGCAGACGCTGGAGAATCCGTGGGAAGCCTTCGCACGCAGCCATCCGGTCGGCAGCCAGGTCGAGGGCGAGGTCAAGAACAAGACCGAGTTCGGCCTGTTCATCGGCCTGGAAGGCGACGTGGACGGCATGGTGCACCTCTCCGACCTCGACTGGACTCGTCCGGGCGAGCAAGTCATCGAAGAGTACAATCGCGGCGACATGGTCAAGGCGCAGGTGCTCGACGTCGACATCGACAAGGAGCGCATCTCGCTCGGCATCAAGCAGCTGGCCCGCGACACGGTCGGCGAAGCGGCGACTTCGGGCGAACTGCGCAAGAACGCCGTGGTCACCTGTGAAGTCATCGGCGTCAAGGATGGCGGTCTCGAAGTGCGGCTGGTCGACAGCGGCATCGAGACCTTCATCAAGCGCTCGGACCTCAGCCGTGACCGCGACGAGCAGCGCCCCGAGCGCTTCACCGTCGGCCAGAAGGTCGATGCCCGCGTCATCGCCTTCGACAAGAAGACCCGCAAGCTGCAGGTCTCGATCAAGGCGCTGGAAATCGCCGAAGAGAAGGAAGCGGTCGCCCAGTACGGCTCGACCGACTCCGGCGCTTCGCTGGGCGACATCCTGGGTGCCGCGCTGAAGAAGCAGGGCAACTAAGGCGTCAGCCATAGCCAGCACGCCTCGCGTGCGGCCTTACAAAAAGACCCGCCGGAGCGATCCGGCGGGTCTTTTCTTTACGGGAACATAAACTTCATCGCGTATTTGCCGGTGGTCCAACGGAACACTTCCATGAGCACTGGCGCCATTCGTGCCGCTGCGCAGCCTTCGGGGTTGCTGCGCCTTTACACCAGCATGCCTGTCCTGTTCTGCTTTTGCGCAATGGCGATCCTGACGACCGCTCTGTGGTGCCTGGGCTTCCAGCTCAACAATGACGCGGACGATCTCCTCAAGCTGCACGAAATCCGCACTTTGCTTGAAACGGGCAACATCTTCGACCGCACGCTGCCCGGCATCGTCCAGCCCGAACCCTATGTCTCACACTGGCCGTGGATCGTGGACCTGCCCTACGCCGCCTTCGCGCGCCTGTTCGCGCCGTTTGCCGGCTTCGAGCCGGCTCTGACGGTGGCAAGCTTTGCCGTCCCGCTGCTGCTGCTGGCGCCCGCGCTCTATTTCTACAATAGGCTGGTGACAGCCATCGGCTTTGCCTACCCGGCCGTGGCATTGCCGTTGGCCTTGATCTTTGCCGCGCGCAGCTTTTTCGAATTCGCCCCGGGACGGATCGACTATCACAATCTGCAAATCCTGCTTCTGCTGGCGGCGCTGGTTTTGATGATGTCGCAGAACCGCTTTTCGGCCTTCGTCAACGGGCTGCTGACCGCCCTGGCAATCGCCGTCAGCGCCGAATTCGCGCCGTTCTACGCGCTGGTGATGGCGGTCTATGCCTTCGACTGGATCTTCGACCGCGAGGGCGGTGAAAGCAGGATCGTCGGTTTCGGGCTTGCCTTGACCGTCGGCGCAATCGCCCTGTTCGCGGCGATCGTGCCACCCTCTGCCTATACCGCGGTCAGATGCGACACCTATTCGACGCCGCATGTCACGGCACTGGTCGCGGCCGGGCTTTCATTCGCCGTCGTGCCTTTGCTTGCCGGCCGGCGTGGAGGGTGGCCGATGCGCTCGGCAATTCTACTGGTGTTCGCGGCGGCCAGCGCTGCGGTGCTGGCGGTGTTGTTCCCGCAATGCCTGGCCAGCCCCTATGCTTCGATCGACGCCTATGTCCGCGACAATATGATCAACAGAATTCTCCAGGAATTGAGCCTGTTTCGGCGCCCCGATGTCGTCCTGTCGACAGGTTTTCTCAGCATGGCGCTGCTGTTTATCGGCGCGCTTGCGCCAGCCGTGATCTGCGCCAGGCCGGAAGGCCGAAGCCGGCCTCTCGTCATATTGGCGCTGTTCGCGCTGGTCTCGCTGGCGCTTGCGATCGGCTATGTCCGCTACTACCGCTACCTTCCGATCTTTTCCGGCATCGGCCTCATCTTCGCCCTGGCGAGCCTCCTGCCGAATGCGGGCTTGGGTCGTTATTTGAAATCTCCGGTGCCGGCGGCATCGCACGGATACGCACTGATCCTGCCCGGTCTCGTTTTGTCCGGAGCAATGGTGCTGTACCATTTGTCGGTAAAACCGGCACACGCGGCGGTTCCCGCCGCGGAACTTGCCGACGGCTGCTATTCCAGCCCTTTTGAACCGGAACAGGGTTGGCCGTCCGGCGCAATCGTTCTTTCTCCACCGCTGATCGGCTCGCGTTTCGTCGCCCTTGCCGAAGGTCCCAAGGTGGTGACGATCCCCAACCATCCATCGGCCAAGGGCATCGAGCGCAGCTATCGTTTTCTGGATCCGGCGACCGCCGACCCACGCGCGATACTCGATGCCTCCAAGGCAACGCATGTGGCGATTTGCGCCTGGCGAGGCCCGCCATTGCCGGGACTGGAAGCCGCCTATCCATTCGCGGCGGGCCTGATTGAAGGCCGGCCGCCGGCATGGTTGCGGGAGTGCCCGACGAAAGCTTCATCGCCGTTGCGCATCTACAGCTATCGCAATGCCGATGGATCGGATGCCGCGTGCCCGACTTCGACGCTCGCCGCTCAGGCCCGGCCGTAGAGCGGCACCAGCGTTCCACTCATCGCCTGGTTGGCCGGCGAGGCGAGATAGGCGATGGCTTCGGCCGCCGCCTCGAGGCTGACCCATTTGCTGAAATCGGCATCCGGCATGTCGGCGCGGTTTGCCGGCGTATCGAGCGTCGACGGCGCCACGGCATTGACCAGGATGCCCTTGGCCTTGACTTCTTCGGCCATCGCCACCGTCATGGCCGCGACCGCCGCCTTGCTGGCGGTGTAGGCGACCATGCCGGCGCCGCGCCTGGGGTCGAGCCCGGCGCGCGCGGAGACATTGACGATGCGGCCTGATGTGCCCGATGCCAGCATCGAGCGGATCGCCGCGCGGCTGCACAGGAAGGTGGTGCGGGCGTTGGTGTCCATCATCTCGGCAAAGGAAGCCGATTCGATCTTTTCCACCGGCGCCATCGTGAAGCCGCCGGCGAGATGGATCGATCCCCACAAGGCAGGAACCTGGGCATAGAAGGCTTCGACCTTGGCGGAGTCCGATAGGTCGACATTGTGCGCCAGCTTGACGTTGTCGTGGGCGGTGAAAGGAAATTGCTGGGGTGCTGCGGCGTGCGCGTTCGGCACGTGGCAGATAGCGCCCTGTTCCAGCAGCCGGCCAACCACCGCACCGCCGAGCGCGCCGGTCCCACCGGTCACAACGATATGCCTGCCTTGAAGTGTTTCCGTCATCCTGGACCGCTCCTGTCGTATTTTTATGATTGTGTCGCTTGTTGTGCCGCCCCGACGCGAAGCGTCGCGCCTTTCGGGCGATCACTCAATTGATATCTCGACATGGCAGCCGTCGCGTCTTTGCATGCGTCACAACGCATATTATGGCAATGGCATCAGTCATGCGGCCGTTGCGGTACAACAGCCGAGCCGGGGAATGGTCCGATGCAGACGAGAAAATCAACGCTGGGCTGAAAGCCTTCAATCGACGGTGATTTCGATGACGCAAGGCAATCCGGTTGCCCGGGCGCGCTTCAAGGCCTGTGGCAAGGCGCCGATATCGGCGAGCCGTTCGGCTGATATGCCATAGGCCTCGGCCAGCTTGCAGAAATCCGGAGGCGCCGGCGAGACCCCGACGGGCTCGACGCCGACATCGAGCATCGAGGTCTCGATCTCGCGATAGCCCCTGTTGTTCCAGACCACGAAGATGACCGGCGCCTTTGCATCGAGCGCCGCGCCAAGTTCGGGTAACGTGAACTGGAATCCGCCATCGCCGGTCAGGCAGACAACCGGCGCGCCGGGCACGGCAAGTGCGGCGCCGATTGCCGCCGGCGGGCCGTAGCCAAGCGCGCCGAAGCCGGTGGCGGCGTTGAACCAGCCGCCCGGCCGGTCGTGATCATAGCAGAGGTTGGCGGCGTAGACCGGTTGCGTCGAATCGCCGACGATGATGGCCCCCGGCAAGGCATCGCGGATCATTTCCACGGCATGCACCTGCGCCATATAGGCCAGGCTCAGCTCGGCCGATGCCGCCCTCCGTGCGGCGGCGGCGCGCACCTCGCCGTCCGGCGCGGCAGGATGAGCGGAACCGATCGCGGCAAGCAAGGCTTCGATCGCCTCGGCGCAGTCGGCCTGGATGCCGACCGTCACCGCGCGACGTGCGAGCTGGTCGGCGCCGATGTCGATGCGAATCAGGTTGGAAGGCAGCACAAAGCCGCCGTCGCCATAGCCGTCATAGTCGGTCGGGCCGAATTCGGTGCCGGCGGCAATCACCAGATCGGCCTCGGCCATCAGGGCGCGAACCGCTTTCAGGCTTGGGCTTGCCGGCACGCAGAGCGGGTGGCGGTGCAGCAGGCCACGCGCGTTGGTGGTCTCGACGACCGGCGCGCCCAGTGTCTCGGCCAGGCGCCGCAGCGCCGTCTCGGCTCGCTTGGCGCCGCCACCGGCCAGGATCAGCTGGCGGCGCGCTGCGGCGATGAGTTTGGCAGCTCTGGCAATGGCCGCGCCATCCGGCGCCGGAGGCGCTGCGTTGCTCAACAGTGCCGCGATATCGTCGGCCGGCTCGACCATGACATCGGTCGGGATCTCGATGTGCACCGGGCCCGGCCGCGAGGATGAAAACAGCGCGAAGGCCTGTGCCAGCGCGTCAGGCAATTCGCTGGCCCCGGTGACGCGCCGCGACAGCAACGCCACCTTTTCCATCATGCCGCGCTGGTCCGGCAGCTCATGCAGGAAGCCCAGCCCCTTGCCCAGCGTCGGCATTGCGTTGACGCCCGATATGACCAGCATCGGCACCGAATCGGCGCGCGCCTGGCCCATGGCGGTGATGGTGTTGGTCAGCCCCGGCCCGGTGATGACGAAGGCGACGCCTGGCCTGCCGCTGGCGCGGGCATAGCCGTCGGCCATGAAGCCGGCACCCTGTTCATGGCGCGGCGTGACGTGGCGGATCTTCGAGCGCGCAAGGCCACGGTAGAGCTCGACGGTGTGGACGCCCGGAATGCCGAAGACGGTATCGACGCCATGCGCTTCGAGCAGCGTGATCAGGGCTTCGCCGAGTGTTGTCATTGATTGTCTTCCCTTTCCGGCGCGAGGCCCAGTTCGGCCTCTACAGTCTTGATGCCGATCGCCGCCAATTCGCCGGGCGAGAACATGTCGCCGGCCAGGCAGCCTTCCATCCAGAGCCCGTCGATGATGGCATTGATCGCGATGGCATGGTGGCGCAACTGGCTTGCGTCCAGTTCGCGCCGTTCGGCGGCGAGCACCTCGGCCACAACGGCTTCCACCTCGTTGCGAAAGCCGAGGTAGCCCTCGCGGTGGGCGCGAGCCAGGCTTGGGTCCGCACCGGCGCGGCCGATGAAGGTTGCCCAGAGTGAAAACACCCGCGCGTCGATGATCGGCACGTTGAGGTTGGCGGTGACGAAAGCGGCAAGGCGCTGGCGCGGCGAGGCATCTTCCATGACCAACGCCGCTTTCGCCTGCTCGGTCATGCGGCCCATGAGGGCGGCATAGGCTTCCTGCAGCAGTTCTTCCTTGCCGGGGAAATAGTGCCGGATCAGGCCGGCGGTGACGCCGGCGCGCAATGCGATGGTGCGCAAGGTGGCGCCCTGCAGGCCATGTTCCGCCACGCTGTCCAGAGTTGCCTCGATCAGATCCTGCCGCCGCCGCTCCTCGCCCTCGCGACGGAACCTGCGGCGGGATGGCGTATTCATTGGCGCAGGATTGGCCGCGTCAGGCATGTCGGCCCGCCTTCGCAGGCGATGCAGAGCGCATCCGCCTCGAAGATCTCGACCGTGCAGCCGGCGGCTTCCATCGCGGCTTTGGTCTTTGGAAAGCCCGCGACGGCAATGACCTTGAGCGGGTTGGTCGGCAGCACGTTCAGGCTGAGGCCGTTGGAAGCCGCGAACTCTTCTGCATCGCCTTCGACCAGACGGATGCCGCGCGCCTTCAGCATCTGATAGAAAGGGGCCGGCAAAAGCGGTGAATAGACCAAAGCGAGGTCGTCGGCCAGCGGGCTGATCACAGACATCAGATGCAGGCAGGCCTCTTCGCCCTGCCACAACGGAAGGTCAAAACCGTAGACGGAAACGCCCAGCGGCGTCAGCAGGTTGGAGATCTGCTGGATGCCTTCCTGGTTGGAACGGACACCGCGTCCAATCACCAGCGTGCGCGCATCGAGCCAGACACAGTCACCGCCTTCGACCTGGCCTGGGGCCTCGACGCGGCCGAGGATCGGAATGCCCAGCCTTCTGTAGGTCTCCTCATGCAGCGAGGGCTCCCGGGCGCGCAACGGCTTGCCCATGGACAGGATCAGCGCGCCGCGGTCGGTCATCAGCGATGGGTCGTGCGTGAACACCGAGTCCGAAAGTCCATCGGCCTTGTCCTCGATCCATTCGATTTCAGCGCCGGAGGCCGCCACCAGTTCGGCAAGCGCCGCGTGCTGCGATGCTGCTTTCGCCGGATTGAATCCTGGGCCATAGTGCCAGGCAGCTCTGTCGGCGTCGCGCATCGCGTTGGCCGCCGACCGCATCAGCACGCGTCGCAGCGGCGCTGCCATGGATTGTGATCCGAAAGCGCTCATCGAGGCCCTTTTTTTGCTGAAAAAAACCGAGAAAATTTCATGGAGGGCTATTTATACACTTGCACAACAAGCTCGCAAGTGCCGTAATGAGCGGGATTGACGGGCTCGCGCCGTTGGGTCCATGCTGAAGTCTGGAGCGGGGCAGTACAGCGTATATGTTGATTAGCCGGATAGACGTTCGACGAACTGCCGACGACGATGCAGAGGTCAGCCGGTGAGCGCTGTGGAAGCTGCCGCAGTCTCATCCGGCAAGGCGCAGAGTGGCGCCGCCGAAGCCATCCATGTCGAAAACCTGCACAAGAAATTCGGCCAGTTGCATGTGCTGAAGGGCGTGTCGCTCTCGGCGCGCGACGGCGAGGTGATCGCCATCATCGGCGGCTCGGGTTCGGGCAAATCGACGCTGCTGCGCTGCATCAACTGCCTGGAAAATCCGACCAGCGGCATCATCCGCGTCAATGGCGAGGAGATCAAGCTCAAGGCGGACAGCCATGGCCACACCGTTCCGGCCGACCGCAAGCAGATTGAGCGCATCCGCTCCAAGCTCGGCATGGTGTTCCAGAACTTCAACCTGTGGAGCCACATGACGCTGATCGAAAACGTCATCGAGGTTCCCGTGCACGTGCTCGGCGTCAAGCGCGACGAGGCGATCGCCCAGGCCGAAAAACTGCTGGCGCGCGTCGGACTTGCCGAAAAGCGCGACGTCTATCCGGCCTATCTTTCTGGCGGGCAGCAGCAGCGCGCCGCGATCGCCCGCGCGCTCGCCATCAATCCGCGCGTCATGCTGTTCGACGAGCCGACCTCGGCGCTCGACCCCGAACTGGTCGGCGAGGTGCTGAAGGTTATCGGCGATCTGGCGCGCGAAGGCCGCACCATGGTGCTGGTCACCCATGAGATGAAATTCGCCCGCGAGGTCGCGACCCATGTCGTCTATCTCTACAACGGGCTGGTCGAGGAAGAAGGGCCGCCGGAGCAGATCTTCGGCGCGCCGAAATCCGAAAGGCTCAAGCAGTTCATCCGCAACATCGGCTAGGGACAGGCCGGGACGGACGAAAACCGGGAACCAACAACAAACTGGGAGTTTGAAATGAAGACTGTTCTGAAGACATTCGCCGCGGCGCTGCTGCTCGGCGTCGCCGCCATGGGTGTGGCCAAGGCCGATCCGGTCAAGATCGGCGTCGCCGCAGAGCCCTATCCGCCCTTCACCTCACCGGATGCTTCGGGCAAATGGGTCGGCTGGGAGATCGACTTCATCGATGCCGTGTGCGCCGAGGAGAAACTCGACTGCGTCATCACGCCTGTCGCCTGGGACGGCATCATCCCGGCGCTGACCACCAAGAAGATCGACCTCATCGTCTCGTCGATGTCGATCACCGACGAGCGCAAGAAGACGATCGACTTCTCGGACAAGTACTACAACACGCCGACGGCGATCATCGGACCGAAGGACCAGAAGTTCGGCGCCACGCCTGACGACCTGAAGGGCAAGGTGGTCGGCGTCCAGGTGTCGACCGTGCACGCCGTCTACGCCAAGAAGCATTTCGGCGCGACCGCCTCTGAAATCAAGGAATACCAGACCCAGGACGAAGCCAACCAGGATCTCGCCGCCGGCCGCCTCGATGCGGTGCAGGCCGATTCCATCGCGCTTGGCGAATTCCTGAAGTCCGACCAGGGCAAAGCCTGCTGCGACCTGAAGGGCATGGTGGCTCCGGACGACGAGGTGCTCGGGCCGGGCGTCGGCGCCGGCGTGCGCAAGGAAGACACCGACCTGAAGGAAAAGATCAACGCCGGCATCAAGGCGATCCGCTCCAACGGCAAGTATGACGAGATCTCGAAGAAATATTTCGATTTCGACATTTACGGCGGCTCGACGCAGTCGAACTGACGCCCCGCGCATGAGCCGGAGGGCATGACGCCATAGTCGTGCCCTCCCGCCTATCCTTCCCACGCATGCCTGCCGCCGGCCGCTGGCGTCGGCGGAAAGAGCCAGCAATCCGGGGGCAAAGCTGATCGACGCGTTTCTTCCGGCCTCGGCGGCCGGTATCATCGAACTTCTCTCGCCCGCGCCCATCGGCTGGGGCGGCACACTCATGCTCGGGCTGTTGCATTCGCTCGAGATTGCCGTCGGCGCCACGATCGTCGGCCTGCTCATCGGTATCTGCGGCGCCTATGGCAAACTCTATGGCGGACCTGTCGTGCGCGACCTGCTCGCGGTCTACACCACCGTGGTGCGCGCCGTGCCGGAACTGGTGCTAATCCTGCTGCTCTACTATGCCGGCACCGACCTGATTAACCAGGTGCTGACCGCTATCGGTTACCAGCGTGTCGATATTAGCGGGCTGGTGGCAGGCATAGCCGTGCTCGGCTTCTGCCAGGGCGCCTATTCGACGGAGGTCATGCGCGGCGCGATCCTGGCCATCCCGCAAGGCCAGATCGAAGCCGCCCGCGCCTTCGGCATGTCTCCCGGCCTTCTCTTGCGGCGCATCACGCTGCCGGCGATGCTGCCCTTTGCCATTCCAGGTCTCGCCAATCTGTGGCTGATCGCGACGAAGGACACCGCGCTGCTGGCCGTCGTCGGCTTCTTCGAGTTGACGCTGGCGACACGGCAGGCGGCAGGCGTCACCAAGGCTTATCTGATATTCTATCTCGCCGCCGGCGTTCTCTATCTCGCGGTGACGCTGTTTTCGAACTTCCTGCTTGGCCGCGCCGAGAAATGGGCGCGGCGGGGCATGCCTTCGGTCAAGGAGGCACGCTGATGGCGGGCGAAGCGGCCATCATCAACACGGCGGCGCGCGCCTCGCTCTGGCTGCAGCCGCATCGCATCGTCCTCGTCCTGATCGCGCTGGGGCTGGTGCTGTCGGCCGCCTATTTCATGCGCTGGAACTGGCTGCCGCAATATTGGGAAATGGGCCTGATGGGCGTCTGGCGGGCCCTGTGGATCCTGGCCGTCACCTGCGCGCTCGGCTTCCTGATCGCAGTGCCGGTCGGGCTGGCACAGGCCGCCGGCTCAATCTGGGTCGCGGCGCCGGCGAAAGTCTTCTGCACCATCATCCGCGGCACGCCGCTGCTTCTGCAGCTGTGGCTGCTCTATTACGGGCTGGGCTCGCTGTTCCCGCAATATCCATGGATCCGCGACTCCTGGATGTGGCCCTATCTGAGGCAGGCATGGCCGTACGGCGTTCTGGCTCTCACGCTGTCCTTCGCCGGTTACGAGGGCGAAGTGATGCGCGGCGCCTTTGCCGGCGTGCCCAAGGGGCAGCTGGAAGCCGCCCGCGCCTTCGGCATGAGCCGCTGGAAGATCCTCCGGCGCATCTGGCTGCCGCAGGCCTTCTACCGGGCGCTGCCGACGCTGACCGGCGAGACCGTGCTGCAGTTGAAGTCGACGCCGCTGGTGGCGACAATCAGCGTGATCGATATCTTCGCCGTCGCCGGCAAGGTGCGGCAGGACACCTACCTTACTTATGAACCCTTGCTGCTGCTGGCGTTGATCTATATGGCGATCACCGGCATTCTTGTCCTTGCCCTCAGCCGGATCGAGGCGCGGATTCCGGTCAAGGTCGGTTAGTGAGGAGCGAGTAGCGAATAGTGAGTAGAAGCGGCTCGCTTCATGCCCTATTCACTACTCCCTACCCACTACTCCCTTAGAGGCAGCTACTATGCAACTCAGTCTCGACCAGGCAAGAGGACTGTGCCGGATGGCGGCACTCGGCGCCGGCGCCAATGAGGAGGCGGCGCAGTCGCTCACCGCCTCGATCATCGCCGCCGAGGCGGAAGGGCTTTCGACCGTCGGCCTGTCGCATTTCATCGATTATCTCGAAGCGCTGGAGGCCGGGCGCATCGACGGCAATGCCGATCCGGTGATCACAAGGCCGGCGCTGGCCGTCTATCTCTCCGATGCACGCGGCGGACTGGCGCATACCGGCTTCGACCGGACGATCGACGATCTTGCCAAGGCGGCAAAGCTGTTCGGCGTCGCCATCTTCTCGCAGAAGAACGCCTATACGTGCGGCGCGCTCGGCTACTTTACCGGCAGGCTGGCTGCGCAGGGGCTGGTGTCCTTCGCCGCGACCAACGGCCCGGCGGTTCTTGCCGGCTCGGGCTCGGTCAAGCCGGTCTATTGCACCAACCCGATGTCGTTTGCCGCGCCCGCCGCCGACGGCGCGCCGCTGGTCATCGACCAGTCGTCGAGCGCCACTGCCTTCGTCAACATCCGCAAGGCGGCCGAAGACGGCAAGAAAATCCCCGAAGGCTGGGCGCTGGACGCCAGCGGCAACCCGACCACCGACCCGGCGGCGGCCATGAAGGGCGCCATGCTTGCCTTTGGCGGCCAGCGCGGCGCCAACATCGCGCTGATGGTCGAAGTGCTGGCTGCCGGCCTGTCGGGCGCCAACTGGTCGCTCGACGCGCCGTGGTTCACCGGCGGCCCGGATAGCCCCGGAACCGGCCTGTTCGTGCTGGCCGTCGAGCCCAAGCTGCTCGATCCGGATTTCGAACAGCGCATGAAGGACCAGCTCGACCGCCTGCGCCGCCGCTTCGGCGTGCATGTTCCGGGCCGCGCCCGGGCTGAAACCGCCGAGAAGGCGCAGGCGCGCGGCATCACCGCGCCCAAGGCGGTGGTGCAGCGGATTTCCGAATTCGCCGAGCGCTATTCGGCCTGAATAATCCATCATTTCAGACAGTTACCTGAAGGCTGTCGGCGCGGGGCGCGCGGCGGTGCGATTTTTTTTGCGCGCCGCTGAACCTTTTTGCCCGTTGCGACCACCCAGCTTTGTCCAGGGCAAGGCGAGCTTGCCCGATCCACACCGAGGGAAACAGCAAACGAAAGCGAAAGCCTGCTTCATGCGGAGGGATGTCCTTCGCACCTCGGAACCTCAACCGACATCAAAGGAAAATTGTCATGACCAACACCAAGATCACGATGCTCACCGCCGTCCTTCTTCTCGGTTCGTTCATGGGCGCAACCCAGGCGGCCACGTTGAAGGCTGCTCCGGCCAAGCCGTCCACCCCCGGCGTCATCACCGCCCCGAGCGGTGGCGCCACCGAGGACCATTATTGCAAGAACGGCCACGCCAAATTCGCCAATTGCAGCGCCGATTTCATCGCGGCCTGCAAGAAGGTCGGTGGCACTATGTCGGATGTTCAGGGCTGGGGTGGGCGTACTTGCTTCACGCCCTCCTGATACCGTCTCAGGTCAGGCCGCTCCGTCGGCCCCTGGCTTCGCATGGATGTCATCCGGAAAACCCCGCTTCGGCGGGGTTTTCTGCGTTTCGTGCGGCTGGTGACCGCCTGGTTCCACTGGTGATCATGGGCCACGGTTGTCGGGTGCCGAAAAGTCCCTTTGTGGGCCGCGATCCTGTTGTTCCTCGCCATTCGCGGCGGCAAACGCCACTCGGTCGAGGCCCGCATCGGCAAGGCACTCTGACAAGCTTTCAAGAGGGGTGACGCGACGACGCGTCACCCTTTGCCTTTGGCGCAAAACCGACTATGAAACGGCTTCAGCCAAGCCATCTGGAAAGTGCGCCGGAGCCAGCCATGACCGAAATCCTGCAGACCCCAAAGCTTGTCGTCGTCTTTGGCGGGTCTGGCTTTGTCGGCCGCCATGTCGTGCGCGCGCTGGCCAAGCGCGGCTATCGAATCCGGGTTGCCTGCCGGCGGCCCGATCTTGCCGGCCATTTGCAGCCGCTCGGCAATGTCGGTCAGATCCAGCCGGTGCAGGCCAATGTGCGCGTGCGCTGGTCAGTCGACCGCGCCGTGCAAGGAGCCGACCATGTCGTCAATCTCGTCGCCATCCTGCATGAGACCGGCCGGCAGAAATTCCCCGCTGTGCACGAATTCGGCTCCCGCGCGGTCGCCGAGGCGGCGCGTTCGGTCGGTGCCGGGCTGACCCATATTTCAGCGCTTGGCGCAGATGCGGACTCCGAATCGGATTACGCGCGCACCAAGGCACTTGGCGAGAAGGCCGTGCTCGAGACGATCAACGACGCCGTGATCTTCCGGCCGTCGATCAATTTCGGACCGGAAGACAGCTTCTTTAACCGCTTTGCCAGCATGGCGCGCTATTCGCCGGTGCTGCCACTGATCGGCGGCGGCCAGACCAAGTTCCAGCCGGTCTATGTCGGCGACGTCGCCGAAGCGGTGGCGCGCTCGGTCGAC
This sequence comes from Mesorhizobium sp. WSM4307, assembly GCF_007003945.1. NCBI lineage: Bacteria > Pseudomonadati > Pseudomonadota > Alphaproteobacteria > Hyphomicrobiales > Phyllobacteriaceae > Mesorhizobium > Mesorhizobium sp. WSM4307. The sequence continues at coordinate 107,955 of NZ_VFTB01000005.1, read as the reverse complement.
GGCAAGATCAATCGCGGCCAGATCTACGAACTCGGCGGCCCCAACGTGCTCACCTTCAAGGAGTGCATGGAAGAGCTGCTGACCGTGATCGAGCGCAAGCGCCTGCTGGTGCCGGTGCCGTGGTGGGTGGCCAACATCCAGGCCTCGATCCTCGGCCTGTTGCCCAATCCGATGCTGACCAAGGACCAGGTGATGCAGCTGCGCGAGCACAACATCGTCTCGGAAGCCGCCGCCAAGGCCAACAGGACACTCGCCGGGCTCGGCATCCAGCCGCAATCGATCGGGACGATCCTGCCCAGCTACCTCTGGCGCTTCCGCGCCGCCGGCCAGTTCCAGCAGCGCAAGCCCGCGGCTTGATTCACCGCAACCGCCTGAAAGGCACGCCTAGCGCGGCGTGACCTGCATTGGTAGCCCACCTTGCGGTTGGGTCGTCAGCTTCTGCACCGGCCAAGGCCTGGTCTCGGCAGTGGTGTCGAAGCGGAAGCGCGACAAGAGGATGGCGAGCGCGATGATCGCCTCCTGCATGGCGAAGCTGGCACCGATGCAGACGCGCGGCCCCGCACCGAAGGGCAGATACTGGAAGCGATCGATCTTTTCACGGTTGCCCGGGTGGAAGCGCTCGGGCAGGAAGGCATCGGGCCTGTCCCACAGCTTCCTGTGGCGGTGGACGACCCAGGGCATGACCAGCACGGCCGCGTGCTTGGGGATATAAAGATCCTTCCACATCTCCGGCTCGATCGGCTCGCGGTTGATCGAGGGCGCCGGCGGATAGAGCCGGAGCGCCTCGTCGAAGGCGGCGCGGGTCAACGGCATGGCGTCGAGCCACTTCGTCGGATCGGGTTCGCGCGCCAGCACCTCATCGATCTCCTGCTCGACCCGGTTGCGTTCCCATGGCGATTCGGCGAGGCAGTAAAGCGTCCAGCCCAACGCCCGCGCGGTGGTCTCATGACCGGCGCCGATGAAGGTGATGATGTTGTCCTCGACCTCCGAGCGCGTCAGCCCGTCGGGACCTTCGGCCTTGAGCAACAGCGTCAGGAAATCCTGCGGCACCGCGTCGGGATCGCGCCTGAATTTCTCCTCGCGCATCTTGACCGTATCGGTCACGATCTTGCGGAAATAGGCCATGGTCTTGCGGCCGCGAATGCGGGTCAGACGCGGCAGCCAGTCGGGGGCGCGCAACAGATCGAGCGGATCGACGCGGCCCATGGTCTCGAACAGCCGGTCGATTTCGTTGGCGAAACTGCCCGGCTCGCCCGCGATCTCGCCGGAAAACAGCGTCTCGGCCAGGATATCATAGGTGAGCAATGTCATGTCGTGGGCGATGTCGGATGTGCCGCCCGCCTCGTAGCGGGTGACGAACTCCTTGGTGCGTTTCAGCATGGGCTGGGCAAAGCCGAAGATATGGCGCGGCGTGAACACCGGCGCCATCGCCTTGCGCGACCGTTTCCACACTTCGCCCTCGGCGGTCAGCAGGCCATCGCGCAGGATTGGCCGCAGGATCTTCTGGCGCACCGTCGCCATCTTGTAGTTCTTGGCGTTGTCGACCAGAACATGGCGGATGAGGCCGGGATCGTTGGCGACGATCAGATGGCCACCGACGCCATTGGCGGAAATCCACGGCTCGTTGTAGGTCGGCTCGCCCCAGAGTTCGAGCGGATTGCGATAGACGATGCGGATCATCTCCAGCGTCGAAGGCGGCGAGGTGCGCGGCTTCGGCGCGGGAGGAACGAAGGGGGCGGGCTGAATGTCCATGAAGTGCTCCGCTGCTCACATCAATGTAGTGGCTGGCGATCCCGACGTCCATGTGACCGGACGGCAGGCAATTCGCGGCGCCCGGCAAACGCTCCGTTCATCCGGTCGTGACCGCCCGCTCCGGCATCCCGCCTTGTCCGCCGGCACGCTCTGCCGTAGTGACAGTCACCAACAGATACCGCCTGACAAAGGAGCCCGCCTTGAAGCACCAGTTGAGCATCATCATCGGCAGCACGCGGCCCGGCCGCGCCGGCCCGATTTTTGCCGAGTGGCTGGAGACATTCGCGCGCCAGCACGGGAAATTCGAGCCGGTGCTGACCGACATCGCCGCGTTCCACCTGCCGGTGCTGGACGAGCCGCACCATCCAAGGCTTGGCAATTATCAGAACGATCACACCAAGGCCTGGTCGAAGGCGATCGACGCCGCGGACGCCTTCGTGTTCGTGGCGCCGGAGTATAATTATTTCGCAGCGCCCGCGATCGTCAACGCGATCGACTACCTGCTGCGCGAATGGAAGTACAAGCCGGCCGCCATTTTCAGCTATGGCGGCGTGTCCGGCGGCCTGCGCGCTGCGCAGGCGCTGAAGCCCCTTTTGACGTCGGTGGGGATCATGCCGATCCCGGAAGGCGTCGCGCTGCCGATGTATCAGAAGCTGCTCGACGAGAACGGCGCCTTCAGCGCCAGCGAACAGGTGACCGGCGGCGCCAGCACCATGCTGGACGAGCTGTTGCGCTGGAGCGAAGCGCTGAAGCCGCTGCGCGCTGCCTGAAAGGGCCGGTGTTTGGCCAAACGCGCCGGCTTGCCCGCGCCGTAAAGAGGTGGAATGGTCGGCAAGTGACTGAGCCGGGGGCGGTTCGACTTGCGCTTGCTGTTTGCCTTGCTGCTGACGATTGCGACCACCGCCACCGCGGTGGCGGAACGGCGCGTGGCGCTGGTCATGGCAGAGGACGACTATCGGCTGGTGCGGCCGCTGGCCAATCCCATCCATGACGGCGAGGCTATGGAAGCCGCGCTTAAGAAGCTCGGCTTCGAGGTCACCCTGGAAACCAACAGGGACCTTCGGCGCATGCGGCGCGCGCTCGACGACTTTCGCGAGGATGCCAGGGGCGCCGATGTCGCGCTGGTCTATTTCTCCGGCCATGGCGTCGAAATCTCAGGCGACAACCGGCTGCTGCCGGTCGATGCCGACGCGTCTTCGCTCGATCAACTGAACAAGACCAGTCTGCCGCTGGAGGAGGTGCGCGATGCCGTCGCCGCGACCGCCAAGGTCGGGCTGATCGTGCTCGACGCGTGCCGCAGCGATCCCTTCTCGGCAAGCAGCGGCGAAGGGCGTGGCGCGACTTCGCTGACGAAGGATGTCGCCGACAAGGTCAAGCCGGGCCTCGGCCGCGTCGGGCGTGCCGAAAACATCCTGTTCGCCTTCTCGGCCGCGCCTGGCGAGACCGCCGCCGACGGCGCTGGCCAGAACTCGCCCTTCACGACCGCGCTGACCAAATATCTCGGCACGGATGGATTGGAGATCCGCTCGGTGCTGACGCTGGTGCAGCAGGAGGTCTATGACCTGTCGCGCGGCAAGCAGTTGCCCTATGTCGAAAGCGGCCTGCCGAAGCTGTTCTTTGCCGCTGCGGCCAAGGAACAGCTGCCGGAGCGCGAACGGCTGCTGCTCGCCATGGCCGACGTGACCCCGGAAATGCGCGGCGAGGTCGAACAGATCGCCAGCGACGCCGACATGCCGCTGGCGCCGCTTTATGGCGCGCTGATCAGTTCCGACGCCAGCCATCTCTCCGCCGACAGCCTGAACGTCCGGCTGCGCGAGGCCGCCGACGCCTTCGTCAAGGTGCGCGGCGAAATGAAGACGCTCGCCTCCGACGATCCGCAGGTGGCGGAATTGCGCCGGCAGGCCGAGGAACAGCTTTCGCTCGGCGCCTTCGATGGTGCCCGCGCTCTTCTGGCCAAGGCCGCCGACATCGACAATGTTTCGCGCCAGGCGCTGAAGGTCAATTTCGTCAGCCGCACCCTGTCCGAGGCCGCGACGCGTTTCCTATCCGGTGGTGCGGCGCGCGCCGACCTCGACTACGCCACGGCCATCGGTGACTATGAATCGGTGCTGGCGCTCTATGGCGAGGCCGGGCAGACCTCGCTCAACCCGGAGCAGGCCGATCGCCAGAGCCGCACGCTGGAGGAACTCGGAATTCTCTATACGACGGTGGGCAATGTCGAGGCGGCCGGCCGCGCCTTTACCGCACTGTTGGCCAACCTCGAACAGCGGTCGCGCCAGGAAACCGACCCCAGCGTCAAGCGCGATCTCGCCATCAGCCACATCAAGCTCGCCAACATGAAGATGGTGCAAGGCGACCTGCCAACCTCTCTGGAGCACTATGAAGCGGCACGGGACATGCTGCAGGACCTGACCGCAAGCGTGCCGGACGAGAAAGGCTGGCTCGGGGATCTTGCCATGGCCAATGACAAGATCGGCAACGTGCTGGCAACGCAGGGCGATGTGGGTGCGGCGGCCAAGGCCTACCAGGAAAGCCTGTCGATCAAGCAGCAATTGGCCGATGCCGAGCCGAACAGCGCCTACGTGCTGCGCGACCTGACCATAACCTATGATGAAATCGGCGACCTTGCCCGGACCGCCGGGCAGTTGGACGGCGCCCAGACGGCCTTTGAAGAGAGCCTGAGAATTCGGCTTGTGCTGGCTGAGAACAAACCCGAGGACCCTGAGCGCCAGCGTGCGGTTTCCGTCAGCCACGAGAGGATCGGGGATGTACTGCGCGAGCGCGGCGATGCCGCCGGTGCGCTCGTGGCCTACAGCAAGAGCCAGGCGATCGCCGAGGAACTGGTGCGCCGTGACCCTAACGACACCGACTTGAAGCGCGACCTGTCGATCAGTTACGCCAAGATCGGCAACGCGCTCAACGACCAGGAGAACTGGCCGGCCGCGCTGGCTTCCTATCAGCAAGCGCTGGCCGTGGCGCGCGAACTTGCCGCTGATGACCCTGGCAACACCGACTGGCAGCGCGACCTGTCGGTCTGCCTGGAAAAAGTTGCCGGTGTGCTTGATGCCCAGGGCAATGTCGGCGGCGCATTGCAAAACTACCAGGATAGTCTTGCCATTGTCGACCGGCTGACCAAGCTCGATCCAGGCAATTCCGACTGGCAACGCGACCTGTCGATCACGCTCTCGGAAATCGGCATGCTGGAGACCAAGCAGCGCCACTTCGAGGGCTCCGAGAAGGCCTTCGAGGCCAGCCTCGGCATCCGCCAGAAACTGGCCCAGTCCGATCCGAACAATGCGATCTGGCAATTTGATCTGGTACAGGCCTACATCAACTATGCGTATGTGGCGAAGGATCCGAAGGCTGTGCTGACCAAGGCGCTGAACCTGACGCTGGAGCTCGACCGCACGGGCCGGCTGGCTCCAAGAGACAAACCCGCGATCAAATATTTGCGCGGCCTTCTCGCCAAATTGAACGCCCGGAAAAAATAGCCGGCTGCCAGCCCGGGATTCGGCCCGGAAATGCCCGCAAACCTTGGAAAAACCGCCTTTAGCGCCTATATCTACGCTATATCAGACGCGCGATTCGGGGCCGATTTTTCGCGCTGTACAAGCGGCATCTAGACAATAGGTTTTCATGAGCGACCAGATCGAGAACACCAACGGCGCCGAAGCCGAATACGGCGCCGATTCCATCAAGGTTTTGAAGGGCTTGGACGCAGTCCGCAAACGCCCGGGCATGTATATCGGCGACACCGACGACGGTTCCGGCCTGCATCACATGGTCTACGAGGTGGTCGATAACGCCATCGACGAGGCCCTGGCAGGGCACGCCGACCTCGTCACCGTGACGCTCAACCCCGATGGTTCGGTGACGGTGATCGACAATGGCCGTGGCATTCCGACCGATATCCACACCGGCGAAGGCATTTCGGCGGCCGAAGTGATCATGACGCAGCTGCATGCCGGCGGCAAATTCGACCAGAATTCCTACAAGGTGTCGGGCGGCCTGCATGGCGTCGGCGTCTCGGTGGTCAACGCCCTTTCCGCATGGCTGAAGCTCAAGATCCGCCGCAACGGCCAGATCTTCGAAATGAGCTTCACGCACGGCAATGCCGATGCGCCGTTGAAGGCCACGGGCAGCTACGAGCAGGACAGGCAGCCCGGCACCTATGAGGGCCGCAGCGGCAGCTCGATCACCTTCTTCCCGTCGGCCGAAACCTTCACCATGGTCGAGTTCGACTTCGGCACGCTGGAGCACCGCCTGCGCGAGCTCGCCTTCCTCAATTCCGGCGTGCGCATCATACTGACCGACGCCCGCCACGCCGACGTCGTGCGGCATGAACTGCACTATGATGGCGGTCTCGAGGAGTTCGTCAAATATCTCGACCGGATCAAGAAGCCGCTGATCGAGAAGCCGATCGCCATCAAGGCCGAGCGCGACGGCATTACCGTCGAAGTGGCGATGTGGTGGAACGACAGCTACCATGAGAACGTGCTGGCCTTCACCAACAACATCCCGCAGCGCGATGGCGGCACCCATCTGGCCGGTTTCCGTGGCGCGCTGACGCGCCAGATCACCGGTTATGGCGACTCCTCGGGCCTGACCAAGAAGGAAAAGGTCTCGCTGATCGGCGACGATTGCCGCGAAGGGCTGACGGCGGTGCTGTCGGTCAAGGTTCCCGATCCGAAATTCTCGTCGCAGACCAAGGACAAGCTGGTTTCCTCCGAGGTCCGCCCGGTGGTCGAGGGGCTGGTCAACGAGGCGCTCGGCACCTGGCTGGAAGAGCACCCGACCGAAGGCAAGGTGGTCATCGACAAGGTGATCCAGGCCGCGGCGGCGCGCGAAGCCGCGCGCAAGGCGCGCGACATCACCCGCAAGAGCTCGCTCGGCGTCACCTCCTTGCCCGGCAAGCTGGCCGACTGCCAGGAGCGCGATCCGGCGAAATCCGAAATCTTCATCGTCGAGGGTGACTCGGCCGGCGGCTCGGCCAAGGGCGGCCGTTCGCGCCAGAACCAGGCCATCCTTCCCCTGCGCGGCAAGATCCTCAATGTCGAGCGGGCGCGTTTCGACCGCATGCTCGGCTCCGACATGATCGGCACGCTGATCACGGCGCTCGGCACCTCGATCGGCAAGGACGAGTTCAACGCCGACAAGCTGCGCTACCACAAGATCATCCTGATGACCGACGCCGACGTCGACGGCGCCCATATCAGAACCTTGCTGCTCACCTTCTTCTTCCGGCAGATGCCGGAGCTGATCGAGCGCGGCCATCTCTACATCGCCCAGCCACCGCTTTACAAAGTGACGCGCGGCAAGAGCTCGCAATACATCAAGAATGAAAGCGCCTTCGAGGAGTTCCTGATCGAGTCCGGGCTGGAGGACGCTTCGCTGACGCTGGGCTCGGGGGAAGTGCGGACCGGGCAGGATCTGCGCGGTGCGGTCGACGATGCGCTGGCTGTGCGCCAGCTCATCAACGGCCTGCACACGCGCTATAACAGAGGCGTGGTCGAACAAGCGTCGATCGCCGGCGGTCTCAACCCCGACGTCTTCAGCGATCTTGGCCGCGCCAACGCCATGGCGGAGCGGATCGCACAGCGCCTCGACATCATAGCCGAGGACACCGAGCGCGGCTGGACCGGCCGGATGTCGACCTCGAATGACGGCAGCGGCGGCTATGTCTTCGAGCGCACCGTGCGCAGCGTCAAGGAATACGCCCATCTCGACATGGGGCTGGTCAATTCGGCCGACGCCCGCCAGCTCGACCGCTACGCACAGCGCCTCAGCGAGGTCTACGGGACGCCGCCGGTGCTGCGCCGCAAGGATGTCTCCGAAACCGTCTCGGGACCGCTGGCGCTGCTCAACGCGGTCTTTGCGACCGGCCGCAAAGGGCTGACCATGCAGCGCTACAAGGGTCTCGGCGAGATGAACGCCGAGCAATTGTGGGAAACCACGCTCGACCCGAATGTACGGTCGCTGCTGCAGGTGAAGGTCAACGACGCGACCGATGCCGACAGCCTGTTCTCGCGGCTGATGGGCGACGAGGTCGAGCCACGGCGCGAATTCATCCAGGACAACGCGCTGTCGGTCGCCAATCTGGATATTTGATGCATGTCATCACCCAAAACCGTGCAGCGGTTTTGGGCGAACGACATGCAGACGAGCTTAAAGCGCGCCGGCTGAATCCGCTTCAATGCGACGGGCTTTGAGACTGTAGCGATGCGCTGAAGAAGTCTGCCAGGGCAGCGCTCGGCGCTGATGGAACGCGGCCCGGTCAAAGCCGGGCGCATCGATGCAGATGTCGGGAGGGGTCGCGCGCCGTCGAAGCCCCGGATTTCCGCTTTTGCCCGATGCGATCCATGGGTCAAACCGCAACAGGATCATTTGAGACATTGCTGCGGAGCCGCGCTCCGAATTGTTCCATCGCCGGCAAACAAAATCATTTTCTAGCCCGCCGGAACGGAAGTCCTCACGGGACATTGTGCCAACATCGATCACAATTTCCCACAGGAGGCTTTCATGGGACGTGGCATTTTGCTCTGGTTGCTCGGTATTCCGATCCCGATCATCATCCTCATCATGTTGTTCGTACGGTAGGGGGCGTTAATGCAGCCCACCGTATCGGCTATCGACCTGTCCGCTTCAGAAGAATCCTCCGCGACAGCCGTCAGCTGGGGGCCGATCATCGCTGGCGCCTTCGCCGCCTCGACGCTGACTTTCATCCTCATGCTGCTCGGCTCCGGGCTTGGGCTCACCATGGTTTCGCCATGGTCGGGCTCCGGCGCGTCGATCACCACCTTCGCGGCGTCGACCGCGATCTGGCTGGTTATCGTGCAGTGGCTGTCCTCCGGCGTCGGCGGCTACCTTGCCGGGCGCTTGCGCACCAAATGGGTCGGCATCCACACTGACGAGGTTTATTTTCGCGACACGGCTCACGGCTTTCTTGCCTGGGCATTGGCCACGTTGCTTGTCGTCGGCGTCCTCGGCTCAGCGCTTTCCGCAGTGCTTGGCTCGGGCGTACAGGCCGTGTCCACAGCGGCGTCGGGCGCAGCCATGGGAGCATCTGCTGGTGCCGCCGGCAACGCCGGCAATGCGCCGGCCAACAGCGCGACCTCCTATCTGGTGGATTCGCTGTTTCGTCCCGCCGATCCGAGCAAGCTGGCTGCTGCCACTCCGGATGGCGATGCCGCCGCTGTAGGCCAGGCCTCGCGTATCCTCATTGCCAGCGCCGCGGCGGGCGAGATTTCGGCCGACGACAAGACCTACCTGGCGCAACTGGTCGCCGCCCGCACCGGCCTTTCCGAGGCCGACGCCAAGGCGCGTGTCGATGCGATGGTTGCCAAGGTCGAGGACGCCAAGGTCAAGGCCAAGCAGGCGGCCGATAGCGCCAGGAAGGCCAGCGCGACCTTCGCGCTGCTCGGCGCCTTGTCTCTGGTCATCGGCGCCTTCATCGCCAGTGCGGCCGCAGCGCTCGGCGGCAGGCAGCGCGACGAAGAGGAAGCGGCTTTCCTGAGCAGCCGCTAAACGCAGGCTTACGCCAGAAATCAACGAGCCCGGCTCCAGAGCCGGGCTCGTTGCTATTTCGGGCTCGTTGCTATTTCCGCCTATCGGCCGGATCAGTGATCCATGGCCTTGACGATTTCCTCGGTCATCTTCTTGGCGTCGCCGAGCAGCATCATGGTGCCGTCCTTGTAGAACAGCGTGTTGTCGATGCCGGCATAGCCGGAGCCGAGCGAACGCTTGACGAACAGGCAGGTGCGGGCCTTGTCGACGTCGAGGATCGGCATGCCGTAAATCGGCGACGACTTGTCGTCGCGGGCCGAGGGGTTGGTGACGTCGTTGGCGCCGATGACATAGGCGACATCGGCCTGCGCGAACTCCGAATTGATGTCCTCGAGCTCGAACACTTCGTCATAGGGCACGTTGGCTTCGGCCAGGAGCACATTCATGTGGCCGGGCATGCGGCCGGCGACCGGGTGGATGGCGTACTTCACGTCGACGCCGTTGGCCTTCAGCTTATCGGCCATTTCGCGCAGCGCGTGCTGTGCCTGGGCGACCGCCATGCCGTAGCCCGGCACGATGATGACCTTCTGCGCATTCATCATCAGATAGGCGGCGTCGTCGGCCGAACCCTGCTTGACCGTGCGCTCGATGCCGTCGTCGGCTGCTGCCGCCGTTTCCCCACCGAAGCCGCCGAGAATGACCGAAATGAAGCTTCGGTTCATGCCCTTGCACATGATGTAGGACAGGATCGCGCCGGACGAGCCGACTAGCGCGCCGGTGATGATCAGCGCCAGATTGCCGAGCGTGAAGCCGAGCGCGGCCGCCGCCCAGCCCGAATAGGAGTTCAGCATCGAGACGACGACCGGCATGTCGGCGCCGCCGATCGGGATGATCAAAAGGATGCCGAGCACCAGCGAAGCGGCGACGATCAGCCAGAACACCAGCTTCGATTCCGTGGTGACCAGAAGCACGATCAGCACGATGAGCGCGACGCCGAGGGCCGCGTTGATGAAGTGGCGACCGCCGATCATGATCGGTTTGCCCGACATGCGGCCGTCGAGCTTCAGGAAGGCGATGACCGAGCCGGTGAAGGTGATGGCGCCGATGGCGACGCCGAGGCTCATCTCGATCAGTGCCTGGGCGTGGATGTCGCCCGCCGTGCCGATGCCGAAGCTTTCCGGCGCATAGATGGCGGCGGCCGCGACCATGACGGCGGCGAGGCCGACCAGCGAGTGGAAGGCGGCAACCAGCTGCGGCATCGAGGTCATGGCGATGCGGCGCGCGGTGACGGCACCGACGCCGCCGCCGATGGCGAGGCCGAGGACGATGAGGCCGAAGCGGCCCGCGGACGGGGTTGCCAGCGCCAGCGTGGTCGCAATGGCAATGCCCATGCCGATCATGCCGTAGAGATTGCCCTGGCGGCTGGTGGTCGGATGCGACAGGCCGCGCAGCGCCATGATGAACAGGACGCCGGAGACGAGATAGAGGAAGGACGCGAAGTTGGCGTTCATGGCGCTCTACTTGTCCTTCTTCTTGTACATGGCCAGCATGCGCTGGGTGACGAGGAAGCCGCCGAAGATGTTGACCGAGACCAGCATCAGCGCCACGAAGCCGAAGCCGGCGGCAACGCCGGAAGCGGCGATGCCGACGGCGAGCAGCGCGCCGACGACGATGACCGACGAGATGGCGTTGGTGACGGCCATCAGCGGCGTGTGCAGCGCAGGGGTCACCGACCAGACGACATAGTAGCCGACGAAGATTGCCAGCACGAAGATGGCGAAGCGGAAGACGAAGGGATCGATGGCGCCGCCGGACAGGGCGTGCGCGGCATCACCCGCCGCCTCGGCGCCGCCTGGAGCATTGGCCAGGTTCTGCACCGCCAGCCGGACGGCCGCACTTGCCTGGTCGAGTTGGTCGAGGGCTTTCTGCAGGGTCTGATCCATCACGCGGTGCCTTTCGACTTGGGCGAGGACGACTTGGGCGAGGACGATTTGGGCGAGGACGATTTGGATGAGGCCGTCTTCCTGGGCGCGGGCTTCTTGGGCGCTGCCGAGGCATCGGCGACCATGGTCGTGGCCGGGATCGCCGCGGGTTCGACATGCGGCTGCTGGTCGGCCTTGGCGAAGGCCGGATGGACCACCTTGCCGCCATCGGTCAGCATCGTCGCCTTGACCAGTTCGTCATCGCGCTTGATGGCGAGCGTCTTGGTGGTCTTGTCGACCAGCGTCTCGAGGAAAGCGAACAGGTTCTTCGCATAGAGCAGCGATGCGGACGCGGCGACGCGGCCCGGCACGTTGAGGTGGCCGACGATCTTTACGCCATTGGCCGTAGTCACCACCTGACCCGGCTTAGCGCCCTCGACATTGCCGCCACGTTCGACGGCGAGATCGACGAGCACCGAGCCCGGCTTCATCGAGGCGACCATCGCCGCCGACACCAGCTTCGGCGCCGGCCGGCCTGGAATCAGCGCCGTGGTGATGACGATGTCCTGCTTGGCGATGTGCTCGGCGGTGAGTGCCGCCTGCTTGGCCTGGTATTCCTTGGACATTTCCTTGGCGTAACCGCCGGCTGTTTCGGCGGCCTTGAACTCTTCGTCCTCGACGGCCAGGAACTTCGCGCCGAGCGAGGCGACCTGTTCCTTGGCGGCGGGGCGCACGTCGGTGGCGGTGACGACGGCGCCGAGGCGACGCGCCGTTGCGATCGCCTGCAGGCCGGCGACGCCGACGCCCATGATGAAGATCTTCGCCGCCGGCACCGTGCCGGCTGCCGTCATCATCATCGGCAAGGCACGGTCATATTCCGAGGCGCCGTCGATGACCGCCTGATAGCCGGCAAGATTGGCCTGGCTGGACAGCACGTCCATCGATTGCGCGCGGGTGATGCGCGGCATGAATTCCATCGAAAAGGCAGTGACACCAGCCTTTGCGAGCGCCGCGACGGCGGCATCGTTGCCGTAGGGATCCATGATGGCGATCACGGCGGCGCCGGATTTGTAGCTCTTCAACTCGGTTTCATCAGGCCGGCGGACCTTCAGCACGACATCGGCCTTGGCAACGTCCACAGCCTTGCCGATGACGGCACCTGCCTTGGCAAACTCGTCGTCGGGGATGCGCGACCTTGTGCCGGCGCCGGTTTCGACAATCACGTCGAAGTCCAGCCCCGCCAGCCGCTTGACCGTATCGGGCGAGGCCGCGACCCGCGGCTCGTTCGCATCAAGCTCACGAGGGATGAAAACCGTCTGTCCCACCGCATGATCCTTTCGGCTGGAACCTGTTTGCGCAAAATGTCGGCCGGATCATCCGGCGACGTCAATGGCAATGGGGTTTTGGAAGGTCTATCGCAGAATGAAGGCGCCGGCGGCCATGATCAGGATGAAGAGGATAGTCGCCGAGAAGAAACCGCCCGCGAAGAAGCCGAAGGCCATCGCGATGAGCAGCGCGCCGCAGAACAGCGATCCATATTTGGCCAGAGCGAGAAAGCCCGCATAAGTGCGGTCGTGCTCGGCATAGTCCATCTTCGCGCCCAGCTCGACAGGACCGGTCGGCGAGTGATCAGCCATAGGAATACCTCTTCGAAGACATCTTTCAGGCACATAGCGAAAAGCCGGCCCGAGAGCAATGGCGCTATTGCCGCATTGGAGCCGACAACTGCCTCAAGGGAAAATTGAAACCGCCGGCCGGTTCGGCGAAGGGCGGCTTTGCGGCAGGCCAGCTCGATAGCCCTCAGCCAGCGAGGTGCGGGAAAAGCCCGAGCAGGCCGACGACGATCAGATAGAGCGCGACGATGTAGTTCAGCAGCCGTGGCATGATCAGGATCAGCACGCCGGCGATCAGCGAGATAAGCGGCGTGAGCGCAAGCGAGTGGATGGTCATGACCGTATTCCTTTCCACGAACAATGCGACAGGAGCCCGGGGCGAAATGCCCGTCGGGCAGGATCGCGGCGATACTCGATGGCGATGCCACTACCTATAACGGCGAAGCCGCGGGAAGGTTCAGATGCAGAGATGACGCCCGTTCAGGCAGCATCGCGGTAGTATTTCGCCGTCGGCACAATGGACAGCGGCGTCAACCGGTTGATGGCCGGATTGGCGAACATCATCCGCTGTTCCACGGCTGTCGACTTAAAGAACGGGAACCGTTCGAGCGTCTGGCGCAAGTTTTCGCCGCAGGGGATTTCGAACAGAGCGATCGGCGCAAGGACACCCGGGAACACCTTGCCTTCTGTCCTCTGAACGGCATGAAAGATACGAGCATAGTAAGCGGAATGCTCGATCTTGATCGGCGTAAGCACTGCAGTGAGCCCAAAGTAAGAGGCGGCCACCATGCCAAGCCTGAGCGTCAGAAAAGGCAGAACTCCGGGCGAGGGCGCGTTGTCGGCATCGGTTGCGAAGCGAGTCCCGTCGATGAACGTCTCTCCGCGGGCAAGCCGCTCGGCCAATATTTCCGGATAAGCGTCGACGGACGGCGAATAGGGGTGCTCTCGGGAAATGTAGTGGAGCCGTAACGTGCTGACCAGGTGTCCATCGAAATAGACGCCGAACCGATAGGAATTCGGCAGATTGTCCCAGCGATCCTCGAACATCCCGCTGGCGATCGGGCCGCACATGCCCGACTGCAGGTAGGATTGATAGCGAAGGCGATAGATCGCCTCCAGATCCTCGCCTCCGGTGATGAGACGGTAGTCGACATGCTCAAGCAACTGCATGATCGACTGGTTCAGCGCCGACCCAGCATTGGAGCTGGCGCCAACCCGCGCATCGTTTCTCGCAACATCCATTCTCATGTCCTCGTATCCGCCTGTGAACAGGCTATTCGAGTTGAAATGAGACACAAGCTGAAAATTGGATCCCACTAATTTACCACTTGTTAACCTTAACAGCCAGAGATCCTTGGCTGCAGAGTGGTTGCTGAAGGAGCAGCTTGGACGTTCGAATCCAAGTCTGCATTCCTATGAAGAGCGCTGCAAACTCGGGCGCGAAAAGCACTGGAGCGTTCCGCTTTGACAGATGCGCCGATCCAGTCAAACCTTTCGCTTATTCAAATTCGGCCAAAACTACTGCGCGCTTTGCTTTGGATTTTTCGCCACCAAACAAATATTCTGGCTCGTACCTGTCGCACGATCCAAGCAACGCGCTTTATCAGCTTCAACTGGCAAGAACCTGCGACGAAAGCTAGCCGACTGTGCGCTTGGCGGCGAGACGCAAATCCGCGGCAAACGGCCAGGTGACGTTCGACATCGTCTCGATGCCCGACGCGCTGAGCGCTGCGCCGAACAGGAAGCCTTGGACAAGATCCGGCCTCACCGAACGCATGAGGATCTTAAGCTGCTCGAATGTTTCCACGCCTTCGATGGTGACGGTCAGTCCCAGGACACGGGTCAGGTCGACGACGCCCTTCAACAGCGCAAGCGAGCGCGGATTGTGGGTGACGTCCATCACGAACGACCGGTCGATCTTGATCTTGTCGAGTGGAAGCTTATGGAGATAGCTCAGGCTTGAATAGCCGGTGCCGAAATCGTCGAGTGCGATGCGGACGCCAAGCTGCTTCAGTTCCTCGATATACTGGCGGGTCATGGATTTGTCGTCGAGCAGCGCGGTTTCCGTGACTTCGATCTCTAGGCGGCTAGCGTCGAGGCCGGAATTAGCCAACGCATCGCGCACCTTTTGGATGACGTCGCGGCTGCGGAAATCCCTCGCCGAGAGATTGACCGAGACGCTGGTCTGGTCAGGCCATTTGGCGCATTCGGTGCAAGCTGCATGCAGCACAAAGGTGCTGATCTCGGAGATGATGCCCATCTCCTCGGCCAGCGGGATGAAGACGCCGGGTGAGATCGGTCCGAGATCGGGATGGTCCCAGCGGCACAGCGCCTCGCAGCTGGCGATGCGCATGGTGTCCATCGCAACGATCGGCTGGTAGACGACCCGCAGGTTCTTGGTTTCCACCGCGCTGCGGAGATCCGCCTTCATCAGCTGCCGGTTGCGGAAGGCGGCGTCCATTGCCGCCTCGAACAGCCGCCAGCCGTTCTTGCCAAGCTCCTTGGCCTTGTAGAGCGCGAGGTCTGCCTTGACGATCATGGCATCGACATCGGTTTCCGCGACCTTGGACAGAACCGCGCCGGCGCTGGCCTGGATCCGCAATCCATGCCCGGCGACGTCCACCTCGCCCTGCAATGCCGCGAAGATCTCGTCGATCTGCATGGTCAGATGGCTCTCATCCTCGATGCGGTCGAAGAAGACCATGAATTCGTCGCCGCCGAAACGGCTGACGGTGATGCCTTGCCCGGCAACGGCGGCGAGACGCTCGGCGACCGCGTAGATCAAACCATCGCCGATCGGATGGCCGAGCGTGTCATTGACACTCTTGAAATCGTCGAGGTCGATCACGGCGAGGCCGCACAGGCGATCCCGGTCCCCGGAGGCCATCAACTCGCCGACCAGTTCGTGGAAATAGGCGCGGTTGGGAAGGCCGGTGAGATTGTCGTAGCGCGCCATGAAGCGGATCTTTTCCTCCGCTTCGACGCGCGCCGTGACATCTTCGAAGGTGATCACGCCGAGTTCCTGGCTGCCTTCGCGCGCGGAGAATTCGTAATGCTGGCCGTTGGCGAGCGAAACAAGCACCTTGCGGTCCCTGCCCTCGCGCAGGGCGCGCGTCAGTTGCGCCTCGACGTAGCGGCAGTCCTTCGGCGCCAGCATGCCGCCGGCGACACCGCGCATCAGAAGGCCGTGGATGGAGCGCCCGAGCAGCGCGTCGGCCGATTTCAGCGACATCAGGTGGGCGGCCTCGGCGTTGGCGACCGCGACGCGCCCGTCAGGGCCGAGCATGACCAGGCCGTGCGACATGGTGTTGAGCGCGCGATCGAACTTGCGCGTTATGCTTTTCGCCTGCTTGTGGCCGATGACCGCGGAAAACAGCACATTGCGAACATGGTCGGCGCTGTTGATGGTAATGAACGTCATCGGGAAGATCATCAGACCGAGGACGACGGACGGGGCATCCAGACGCAGCAGGAGCGCTAGCGCCGCCGGACCGATGAAGGTTACCGAAAAAATCCGCACCATGCGCGGAGACCCGTAATTACGGGCGACAACCGTGACCAGGGTCGCCAGGGTCAGCGACATCGCCGCCAGTTCGGCGAATGGGTCGGGATACACATAGATCGACACGAAGCACAGCGCACCCAATCCGAGGCCCTGCAAGCAGCCCTTGAGGATGTAACTGCGCTCCAATCGGTGTGCGTGTTCGACGTCGGCAATCATGCCGCCCGTCCTCAGGAAGCTGCGAATACCGAAATAACGCAGAAGGCTGATCGGCAGCAGAACAAAAGAAAAGGCGAGAAACAACGGATTTTGCGTGCGCAGATAAATCATGAATCCGAGGATCCAGTAGCACACGCCACCGATCACCAACATGTGCGCGTTGTCGAACAACGACCGCACAAATTGGATATAGACATCCGCGGGGATGCTTTCGGTCTTTGTTTTGCCCATATGATCGGCCCAACGCTAAGCCTTGTCATGCCACAACCGCCTTAAGAAAGGCTTAGACAGGGCTTAAGCTACGGCTTCGGCCCGCCCGCAGCGGCAAGAGGAACCTTGCGCCAGGCTTCGGGCGTTGGTGGAGGAATCACTCAGCGGCACTGAGAACCGGTACCGGCATGGTTTGGGTCAGTCGCTCGACCAGTCTTCGACGCTCGCCCGCGGCCTTTTCCGCGCTGGCCTGCCGGACATGGCCATAACCACGGATGATCGCGGGAACCGAAACCAGTGCGACCGCCGCCTCGGCCTTGCCCGGCGCCAGCGACCTGGCGGCGAGTTCAAGATCGCCTTCATACTGCGCCAAAAGCTGCCGTTCCATGCGCCTTTCGGCGCTATAGCCGAACAGGTCGAAAGCGGTGCCGCGCAGCCCCTTCAGCGCCGCCAGCAGGCGGAAACCCTTCATCATCCAGGGGCCGAAGCTCGACTTCCTCGGCTTGCCGTCATTGCCGCGACGACCCATGATCGGCGGAGCGAGGTGGAATTCGAGTTTTTCATAGCTCTGGAACTGCTTGCCAAGCTCGGCGGCAAAGGAGCCGTCGGTGTAGAGCCGCGCCACCTCGTACTCGTCCTTGATCGCCATCAGCTTGAACAGGTTCCTGGCCGCAGCCTCGGTCACGGCGGTCGAGCCCGGCACGGCCCTGGCCTCGGCGGCGCGCAGCAGCGCCAGCCTGTCGGCATAGCGCTTGCCATAGGCGGCGTTCTGGTAGGCCGTCAGGAAGGCGACACGCCGGGCAATGATCTCGTCCAGCGTCTGCGCGACCGGGGTTGTTTGTCCCGCCTTGCCCGGCTGGGCGACGAGGCCACGCACGAAATCCGGCTGGTGCGCCGCGCGGCGGCCCCAGCGGAAGGCGGCGATGTTCATCGCCACCGCTTCGCCGTTGAGCTCGATCGCCCTCTCGACAGCCTCGGCCGACAGCGGCAGGCCGCCATGCTGGAAGGCGAAACCGAGCATGAACATGTTGGCGCCGAGCGAATTGCCGAACAGCGCCGTGGCGGTGCGGGTGGCGTCGAAGAAATGCGCCTTGTCGTCGCCGGCGGCGGTGCGGATCGCCTTCTTCAGGCGCTCAATCGGCAAAGAGAAATCCGCCGAGCGGGCGAACTCGCCGGGCATGATCTCGGCGGTGTTGGCGAGGAAGATCGTATGGCCCTCGCGCACCGCGGTCAGCACCTTCTTGGCGCCCGACACGACGAGGTCGCAGCCAAGCACGAGGTCGGCCTTGCCCGCCGAGACGCGGATGGCATGGATGTCGTCCGGCGTGCGGGCGATGCGGACATGGGTGAACACCGAGCCGCCCTTCTGGGCCAGGCCGGCCATGTCGATCATGCCGCAGCCCTTGTCCTCGAGATGGGCCGCCATGCCGAGCACGGCGCCGACGGTGACGACGCCGGTGCCGCCGACGCCGTCGATGATCGCCGCCCAGCCCTCGGCGCCCAACGGGAATTCGGCCGGTGTCGGCACGCCGGCAAGCGGATCGGTCTTGCCGGCAAGGCCCTCGGCCTTGCGGATCTTGGCGCCGTGGACGGTGACGAAGGACGGGCAGAAGCCGTTGACGCAGGAGAAGTCCTTGTTGCAGCTCGACTGGTCGATCTTGCGCTTGCGGCCGAATTCGGTCTCGACCGGCTGGATCGAGACGCAGTTCGACTGCACGCCGCAATCGCCGCAGCCTTCGCAGACCAGCTCGTTGATGAAGACGCGCTTATCGGGATCGGGAAAGGTGCCGCGCTTGCGCCGCCGGCGTTTTTCGGCGGCACAGGTCTGGTCGTAGAGCAGGATCGACACGCCCTTGACGTCGCGCAGCTCGCGCTGGACCAGATCGAGATCGTCGCGGTGATGGATGGTGGCGCCGGCCGGGAATTCGACCTTGCCGGCATATTTGTCGGGCTCGTCGGTGACGATGGCGATGCGGTCGACACCTTCTGCCCGCACCTGCCTGGCGATCATGTCCACCGTCAGGCCGCCTTCATGCGGCTGGCCGCCGGTCATGGCCACCGCATCGTTGTAGAGGATCTTGTAGGTGATGTTGGCTTCGCTCGACAAAGCGAAGCGGATCGCCAGCGTGCCGGAATGATTGTAGGTGCCGTCGCCGAGATTCTGGAAGATGTGGCCGCGCTTCGAGAACGGCGCCTGGCCAACCCATTGCGCGCCCTCGCCGCCCATGGCGGTGAAGCCCAGCGTGTTGCGGTCCATCCAAAGCGCCATGAAATGGCAGCCGATGCCGGCGGCGGCGATCGAACCGTCCGGCACCTTGGTCGAGGAATTGTGCGGACAGCCCGAGCAGAAGAAGGGCGTGCGCGAACCGATGTCGGTGGCGTCCGCCAGCATCGCCTGGAATTGGCGCAGCTTGCCGACCCGCGCCGAGATCTCCTCCGACGGCCCGATGGTCTTGACGATCCTCTCGCCAAGGGCAATGGCGATCTCGTTGGGATCAAGCGCGCCCTTGGCCGGAAACAGCCAGTCGCCGCGCTCGTCCTTCTTGCCGACTATGACCGGCTGCGAGGCGGTGCCGTAGAGGCTTTCGCGCAGCTGCACCTCGATCAGCGAACGCTTTTCCTCGACGACGACGATGGTGTCGAGGCCGCGGGCAAACTCGGCGATGTGATGCAGGTCGAGCGGCCAGGGGCAGCCTACCTTGAACAGCCGCACGCCGATGCGGTTGGCGCCGGCCTCGTCGATACCGATGTCCTCCAAGGCCTGGCGGACATCGAGATAGCTCTTGCCCAGCGTGATGATGCCGAGCTTGGGGCTGCGGCCGCCCGAATAGACGATGCGGTCCAGCCCGTTGGCATGGATGAAGGCGGAGGCCGCGGCACGCTTGTATTCGTGCAGCCGCTCCTCCTGGCCCAGCATGTCGATCTCGTGGCGGATGTTGAGGCCGCCCGGCGGCATGTCGAACTCCGGCACGACGATGTTCAATCGCTCGAGCGAGGCATCGACCGAGGCCGTCGATTCGATGTTGTCCTTGACGCATTTGATCGCCGCCCAGGTGCCGGCGAAACGCGACATGGCAAAGCCGTACAGCCCGTAATCGATGATCTCCTGGACACCGGCCGGGTTGAGGATCGGCACCATGGTGTCGACGAAGAGGAATTCGGTGGCGTGCGCGTTGGTCGAGGATTCGGCCATATGGTCGTCGCCCATGAGCGCAAGTACGCCGCCATGCCTGGACGAGCCGGCGAGATTGGCGTGACGGAACACGTCGCCCGAACGATCGACGCCCGGGCCCTTGCCGTACCAGACGGAAAAGACGCCATCATGGGTGCCCTCGCCCAGCAGCTCCGTCTGCTGCGACCCCCAACAGGCGGTGGCGGCGAGCTCCTCGTTGAGGCCTGGCTGAAAGACGATGTCGGCCCCGGCGAGCTGCTTCTTCGCCTTCCACAGCTGCATGTCGAGGCCGCCGAGCGGCGAGCCGCGATAGCCGGAGACGAAGCCGGCCGTGTTCAGGCCAGCGCGGCGGTCGCGCTCGCGCTGCATCAGGAGCATGCGGATGACCGCCTGCGCGCCGGACAGGAAGATGCGCTCCTTCCCGAGGTCGAACTTGTCGTCGAGCGCGACATCATGCAGCGTCATCAGGCATTTCCTCTGCGAAGGCCGCGCGGGGGCGGGCAGCCAACGTCGGGGTCGGATGACGCATCCTTTCTCCCCTTGCAAGTGAGGTCAAACAAAATCGCAGGGGCCAGGCAACGCGCAACAAACAGTCCGGCGGGCGCAGGAGCGCGCATGAAACCGCACGCCGAGAGTGCCTCGGCGCACGAAAACTCCGGCCGGAATCGATGCCGTCGGAAGGTGTCAGCCGGCTTTCGAGCAGTCCGGCTTCGGCTCGCCGGGCAGCTTGCCGCCGGGATGGCCGGCGAGGTCGGGATTGGCCGTATAGAGCTGGTCGATGACCAGCGGCCGGTCGGGCAGGATCGACTGGTCTTCCGTCGACATCAGCGTGGTGTCGATCTTCTGCAGGACCGCGCCGTCGGGTCCCTTGATGCTGATGGCGATGGCATAGGGCTTGTTCTTGACGATGCATGTCAACGCCGGGCTCTCCAGGCTGACCTTGTCGAGCTTCGGCCAGACCTTCTGCTCGACCACCAAGGGCGCACCGCCGGCCGGGTTCTGGAAGCTGGCAACCGCCACCTGGCCCTCGCCCATCGGCTGCAAGGGCCGCAGCGTCACGACATAGGTCGCCCTGGCGAGACGGTAGTTGAAGACGAATATCTTGCCGGAAACCTCGAACAGCTTGCCCTCGCCGCCGGTGTCGCGGCAGGCGCCGAGGGTCGCTGCGGCAATCAACATGGCGCCGGCAACGAGCGCGCGTGAAAATCCTCTAGGCATCCTTGACCTCATGGGCCGCCATGCGGCGGCGACGATAGTGACGACTGGCCTTCTGCCGGTTGCCGCACACAGCCATATCGCACCAAAGCCGGCTGGAATTGCGGCTTCTGTCGACGAACAGCCAGGTGCAGTTGGGGCAGATCCTGAGCCTCGCGACCGTGTCGTCGCGCAGCAGCGAAAGGGCCGAGACCGCCAGCGCCGCCTCGAAGGGGATCGGCACACGGGGATCGCCGAACGGCCTTCCCGGTGCGCCGATCTCGGTCCGGCTGCCGGCCAGGCCTTCGGCACAGGCGCGCAGGAAATCGGGCAAGTCGGCGGTGGCGACCGCGCCATTCGACACCGCGCCGCGAAACAGCCGGTCGGTCGTCTCGCGGATCGACAGCACGACGGGTGCGATTGCCGTCGGCGAAGACACGGCAAGCCGCCGGTCGCCGAGTTCGGCGGCCCGAAAACCGCTGGCCGCGTCGGCGAAGCGGGCGATTTCGGCCGGATCGTCGAAGCGGTCGAACGTGCGCTCCGGATCGCCGCGCAGGACGACGGTGTTCGCCGTATCGAGCGCAAGCAGGCCGCCAGTGAAGCGGTGCGGGGTCCAGGCAACTGTCATGCTGCAAAATCTAACCAATAAATCGTGTTTGACAAGTTAGATTCGGCGATGCAAACCTCTTCTGCGCAGGGTATCGTCGCCTTTGTCTCGAGCATTCCGTCGTCCCAACCGCTGTCGGCGAGATGCTTTTGGTGTTGTTGAGCATGCTCTATTTCTTCCAGCAGGTGCTGAACGGGCTGCATTCCGGCGCGCTCTACGCGCTGCTCGCCTTCGGCTACGTGCTGATCAACGGCATCCTTCACCGCACCAACTTGGCCTATGGCGCGCTCTTCGCCTTCAGCGGCCAGGCAATGATCCTGAGCGTCGCCTTCGGCTACCAGGTGCTGTGGCTGACGCTGTTGGCGTCGGTGCTGTTCGGCGTCGTCGCGGCATTCCTCTATGCCGCGCTGATCAGCCATGTCCTGTCGCGCAGCGTCTTCGAACCGTTGGCCGACCGCACGCCCAACGCCATCGTGGTGACGACGCTCGGCATCCTGATCGTCCTGTCGGAAGCTAGCCGCATCGCCGCCGATACGCATGATCTGTGGCTGCCGCCAATGCTGGCACAGCCCATCGTCTTTGCCGAAGGCGCCGGCTTTAAGGCGACGCTGACGCTGATCCAGGTGCTCGACTGCGCGGTGGTGCTGGCGGCGGTCGCACTGGCCACCTCCGCCTTTGCCCGCTCCAGCTTCGGCCGGCGCTGGCGGGCCGTCTCCGACGACCCGCGCGCCGCCGCGCTGTGCGGCATCGACGTTCGCGGCGTGTTCCGGAACGCCGTGCTGCTCGGCGGCTTCTGCGCCGCGCTGGCCGGCGTCATGGCCAGCCTCTACTACGGCAATGTCAGCTTCGGTTCCGGTCTCGTCTACGGCCTGAAGATCCTGTTCGTGACCGCGGTCGGCGGCTATCTCTCGCCGCCACGGGCGGCTCTGGGTGCCGCCGCCTTCGGCATGGCCGAATCACTGTGGGCCGGCTATTTCCCGATCGAATGGCGCGATGCGTGGATGTATCTGTTCCTGGTGGCCATGCTGATCCTGATCGGCGCCGGCCGCGACACCGGCAAGGTCGTCTGAACCATCAGACTTTGGTTGCATGACGCCGGGGCAGACCGCCAGTCTCCGCCCCTCGCTTTCAGTTGATGCTGTTTTGTTGCTCCCATCCTTGTTGACCCGTCAGTCCACGCGCGGCATACCGTTGGACCAAGCGGCGTGACGGAATAAGGGGAGCCGACACGCCTCCGACAAAAGGGAGGAATGCATGGCAGGGCTTCTCGCTCTATCCAGGGTGATCGATCGCGCCAACGAATTCATCGGCAAATCGGTATCCTGGCTGATCCTGCTGGCGATCCTGGTGAGCGCGGCCAACGCCGTCATCCGCAAGATCTTCGACATATCGTCGAATGCCTGGCTGGAGCTGCAATGGTATTTGTTCGGCGCCGCCTTCATGCTGGCCGCCGCCTATACGCTGAAGCAGAACGACCATATCCGCATCGATGTCGTCTACGGCCTGTTTTCACGCCGCGTGCAGCACTGGATCGACCTTCTCGGCCATCTCATCTTCCTGATGCCGTTCGTGACGCTGATGGTCATCTATTTCGTTCCCTACGTCTCGCTGTCGTTTCGCAGCGGCGAGATGTCCAACAATTCCGGCGGGCTTATCATCTGGCCGGCCAAGGCCATCCTGCTGGTCGGCTTTTTCCTGCTGGCCCTGCAGGGCATCTCCGAAATCATCAAGAAGATCGCCATCATGCGCGGCGACATGGACGACCCCAATCCGTTCATATCGGCACATGAGCAAGCCGAACTCGAAGCCAAGGCACTGGCCGACGAGGTGCGCTCATGATGGAATTCATCGCCCAGAACATGGCGCCGATCATGTTCGCCTCGCTGATCATCTTCCTGCTGATCGGCTACCCAGTGGCCTTCTCGTTGGCCGCCAACGGCTTGATGTTTTTCTTCATCGGCGTGCTCCTCTCGCCCTATTCTGGTGGATCGATCAATCTCGCCTGGCCGCTTCTGCACGCACTGCCGGATAATTTCTACGGCAGCAGGGTGATGTCTAACGACACGCTGCTGGCCATTCCGTTCTTCACCTTCATGGGCATCGTGCTCGAACGATCTGGCATGGCCGAGGATCTGCTCGACACGATCGGCCAGTTGTTCGGTCCGATCCGCGGCGGCCTCGCCTATGCGGTGATCTTCGTCGGCGCGCTGCTGGCGGCGACCACCGGCGTGGTGGCGGCATCCGTCATTGCCATGGGTCTGATCTCGCTGCCGATCATGTTGCGCTACGGCTACGACCGGCGGCTGGCTGCCGGTGTTATCGCGGCATCCGGCACGCTGGCCCAGATCATCCCGCCATCACTGGTGCTGATCGTGCTTGCCGACCAGCTCGGCCGCTCGGTCGGCGACATGTACGCCGGCGCACTGATCCCGGGCATGGTGCTGACCGGCCTCTACGCGCTTTACGTCCTCATCGTATCGATCTTCCGGCCGAAAATGGTGCCGGCGCTGCCGCTCGAAGCACGCACGCTTGGCCACGGTGTTCTGTCGCTGCTGGTGGCGCTGGTGGTGGCGGTGGCCATCTCCTATGCCGCGTATCGCTATCTCGCGCCAGCTCATGGCGACAATGCCGACATTCTCGGCGCCACCGTAGGGGTGCTCTTCATCTACATCGTGGCAATTGCCGACAAACGCCTGAACTTCAACATGATGTCCAGGCTGGCGCAGCAGGTGATCATCGTGCTGATCCCGCCGCTGGCACTGATCTTCCTGGTGCTTGGCACCATCTTCCTCGGCATCGCCACCCCGACCGAGGGCGGCGCCATGGGCTCTGTCGGCGCGTTGATCATGGCGGCGGCAAAAGGCCGGCTGTCGCTGGACGTGATCAAGCAGGCATTGACCTCGACGACGCGGCTGTCGTCCTTCGTGCTGTTCATCCTGATCGGCGCGCGCGTGTTCTCGCTGACCTTCTACGGCGTCAACGGCCACATCTGGGTCGAACACCTTTTGATCTCGCTGCCGGGCGGCGAAGTCGGCTTCCTGATCGGCGTCAACATCCTCGTCTTCTTCCTGGCCTTCTTCCTGGATTTCTTCGAACTGGCCTTCATCATCGTGCCGCTGCTGGCGCCGGCGGCAGACAAGCTCGGCATCGACCTGATCTGGTTCGGCGTGCTGCTCGGCGTCAACATGCAGACCAGCTTCATGCATCCGCCCTTCGGCTTCGCGCTGTTCTACCTGCGCTCGGTCGCCGCGCGCGTGCCCTATCTCGACCGCCTTACCGGCAAGAAGATCGCGCCGGTGACGACCGGCCAGATCTATTGGGGCGCGGTGCCCTTCGTGCTGATCCAGGTGGTGATGATCGGACTGACCATCGCCTTCCCGCAAATGGTGATGCGCTACAAGGGCACGGTGATCGATCCGGGCACGATCGACTACAAGGTGCCGGAGGTGCCCGGCCTGTCGCCGCTCGGTACACCGCCGGCTGGTGGCACGGCCCCTGCCAATGGCGGCAGCGCACCGGCCGCGCCCGGCGCGCCGGACCTGTCGCAACCGCCGAGTTTCGGCGATGCGCAGCCGGCCAAGCCGGCGGCGCCGGACCTGTCGCAACCGCCAAGTTTCGGCGATGCACCGCCGGCCAAGCCGGCGGCGCCGGCGCCGGACCTTTCGCAGCCGCCGAGCTTCAATTGATGGGGACGGCGTCATGAAGGCGGTGCGGCTGGAGGCGGTGGGCAGCATTGCGCTGCGGGAAGTCGGCAAACCTGTCGCCGGCCCGGACGAGCTTCTGGTGCGGATCGAGGCCTGCGGCGTCTGCGGCACCGACCGGCATCTTTTCCACGGCGAATTTCCCTGCCGGCCGCCGGTGACGCCCGGACATGAATTTTCGGGCATCATCGAGGCGATCGGCAACGGTGTCTCCGGCTTTGCCGTCGGCGATCGTGTCACCGGCGATCCCAACATCGCCTGCGGACGGTGCCCGCATTGCCATGCCGGCCGGGTCAATCTCTGCCGCAATCTCAATGCCATCGGCATCCACCGCGATGGCGGCTTTGCCGAGTATGTCGTGCTGCCGCAGAAACAGGCTTTCATCCTGCCCGCCGAATTGCCGCCGACGCATGGCGCCTTCTGCGAGCCGCTCGGCTGCTGCCTGCATGGCGTCGACCTTGCCGAGATCAAGCCGGGCAGTTCGGTGATCGTGCTGGGCGGCGGCGTGATCGGCCTGCTGACCGTGCAATTGGCAAAACTGGCCGGTGCCACGACCATCATTCTGTCGACCAGGCAGGCCTCGCGGCGCACGCTTGCCGAAGCGCTCGGCGCGACGGCGACGGTCGATCCTACCGCCGGCGACGTCATCGATGCCATCGCGGGACCCGCAGGCATGATGCCCGGAGGCGCCGACGTAGTGTTCGAATGCGCCGGCGTGCGCGATACCGTCGAGCAGTCGATGCGGCTGGCAAGGGCCGGCGGCACCGTCGTCATCGTCGGCGTGACGCCGCAAGGCATGAAGGCGGAATTCGAGCCTTTCGACCTGCTGTTTCGGGAATTGAAGGTGGTCGGTTCGTTCCTCAATCCCTACACGCACCGCCGCGCCGCCCAATTGATCGCTTCGGGCGCGATCGAGATCGACCGGCTGATCTCCAGGCAGGTGCCGCTCGAAGAGGCGGTCGCCGTGATCGCCAACCCGCCGGCGCCCGGCGAGGTCAAGGTGCTGGTGGTGCCAGGTCGGGGCTGAACCAAAGGCCAGTCGCGCCGGACCCGCTTGCCGTTACGCCGCCTGGCACGCGGGGGCTTTAAATCGACGACCTCTACTGCATGGCGCCGGGCGGAATACTGGTCGAGGTTAGTTCCTCGCCAATCTGAAAAGAAAGACCCCGGACGAGCTGCCCGGGGTCTCTCGAACGAACGCGATGGGACAGTTTACAGCTTGCCGTTGCGCTGCTGGACCATCATGAAGGTGTCGTAATTGTATTCGGCCACCTGCGCCCAGAGATAGTGCTCCTTGCGGAAGCCCTTGATCGATTCCCAGATCTTCTTGAACGGCGCATTGGATGCCTCCATCTCGGCATAGACCTCGTTGGCCTTTTCGAAGCAGGCGGCCATGATCTCCTGGCTGAACGGACGCAGTTTGGCGCCGCCGGCGACCAGCCGCTTCACCGCCGCCGGGTTCACATAATCGTATTTCTGCAGCATGTCGGCATCGGCGGCCTGCGCGGCGGTGCGCAGCAGCGATTTGTAGGCCGGCGAAAGCTCTTCGTATTTCGCCTTGTTGAACATCAAATGCACGGTCGGGCCGCCTTCCCACCAGCCGGGATAGTAGTAATAGGGCGCGACCTTGTAGAAACCGAGCTTCTCGTCGTCATAGGGGCCGACCCATTCGGCGGCGTCGATCGTGCCTTTTTCCAGCGCCGGATAGATGTCGCCGCCGGCGATCTGCTGTGGCACGACGCCGAGCTTCTGCACCACCTTGCCGGCGAAGCCGCCAATGCGCATCTTGAGGCCCGAGAGGTCGGCGACCGCGTTGATTTCCTTGCGGAACCAGCCACCCATCTGCACGCCGGTGTTGCCGCCCGGCAGGCCGAAGAGACCTTGCGTGGCGAGGAACTCATTGAACAGGTCGATGCCGCCGCCATGGTAGTGCCAGGCATTCATGCCGCGCGCGTTGAGCGAAAAGGGAACCGCCGCGCCAAGCGCCCATGTCGGGTCCTTCCCCCAGTAATAATATGCCACCGTGTGGCAGGCTTCGACCGTGCCTGCCGTGGTGGCGTCGGCGGCCTGCAGGCCGGGCACGAGTTCGCCGGCGGCAAAGACCTGGATCTGGAAATTGCCGTCGGTGGCTTCCGACAGCATCTTGGAGAACACCTCGGCGCCGCCATAGATGGTGTCGAGCGACTTCGGGAAGGACGACGCAAGCCGCCATGTTACCTTGGGATTGGACTGGGCGATTGCCGGGGCCGCAAGCGTTGCCGCCGCCGCCGCGGCGCCGACGCCGGTCACGCCGGCCTTGCGAATGAATGAACGACGATCCATGCAATTCCTCCCTTTTGGACCAACAGACCGACATCCGGGAAATCCTCGGGCTCCCGTATCGGTTGGCCGAAACAATACACAGGCGAGAAGTCTAGTCCAGCACGGCGACCAGATTTGGTAACCGAGCCATGCAGCCCTGCAACTATAGTCTAACGTGCGGTTTCGTGGCCCATGCGACACGCCGAAACTTGGCATGGAAAAATGCCCGGGGATCGCCTATTTTGCAGGCAGGATATCCCTTGCCAGATGGAAAACAGACCCAAAATGCACCAGCCGCTCGTCGCCATATCGACCGACGTCCGTCAGTTCGACAACTACACCTGGCATGCCGCCCCGCAGCAATATCTGGAAGCGGCGGTTGCCGGCGCCGGCGTGTTCCCGCTGCTGGTGCCGTCGTTCGGCGACAGGCTCGACTTCGATGAACTGCTGTCCTCGGTCGACGGCGTCATGGTCACCGGCTCGAAATCCAACGTGCACCCCTCGCTCTATGGTGGCGATGCCAGCGAAGCCAACGGTCCCTATGATCCGGCGCGCGACGCCACCACGCTGCCGCTGATCCGTCGGGCGATCGAGCGCGGCGTGCCGCTGCTTGCCATTTGCCGTGGCATCCAGGAGTTGAACGTGGCGCTCGGCGGCACGCTGGGCACCGAGATCCAGGAGCGCGAGGGTTCGCTCGATCACCGCGCGCCGGCGAGCGACCAACAGGACGAGCGCTTCGCCATCCACCAGACCATTTCGATCAAACCGGGCAGTTGCCTGGCCGGTGTGTTCGGCGCCGGCGAGATCAAGGTCAATTCGCTGCACCGCCAGGCGATCGATCGGCTCGGGTCGAAGCTCGAGATCGAGGCGGTCGCCACGGACGGCACGGTCGAAGCGGTTTCGGTCAAGGGAGCACGCGCCTTCGCCGTCGGTGTCCAATGGCATCCGGAGTACTGGGTCAACTCGGACAGCAACTCGGTCAAGATTTTTCGCGCCTTCGGCGATGCGGTGCGCCTGCACGCCGCCGCGAAGGCTGGCTCGCGGGCCGCGGCGGAGTAATCAGCCGCCGGTGTTGCGGTCGCCCGCCAGCGACAGCAAGGGCGTGGCAGGCGCATAGGATTCGTAACCCTCGCCATCAGCCACGGCGAAGGTGACAATCGGGTCGATGCCGTTGGCGCTGAAGGCGACCGTGCCGTCATTCTGCTGGCGCCAGAACTTTGCCCGTTCTATGCCAGGCATCAGACGACGGCATGTCGAAGCAACAGTGAGCAGGGACAGGCCATCCGAAATTTCGGCCCCGCGGCTCACCGCGCAGGCCCTCTCATCGCCATTGGCGACCAGCCTGTAGGTGTTGGATGGCGTGACCTCGTTGGCGACGCTTTCCCCATTGCCGTCATGAAACAGATGAACGCCGCCAAACAAGGCGGCGGCGGCGATCAATGCGAAAAGCGTTTTCATTCTGTCTCATCCACGCACACGGGCCGGATAGAGAATGATTTCAAAGGGTTAAGCTGGCGTTAATAAATGTGGCGGAGCCACTGCGGGCGTCAACGAATGCCGAAGACGAAACCGTCGAACTATTGCGGGACGGCCGGCGGATAGTGATCTGAAAGGAGTTTGAAGAGCCACTCGCGCTCGACATCGGTGGCTGCCGAACCAATCTCGACCCTCTGGGCACCAGAGTCGACTGTCAGGCGATTGCGAGTATCGCCGTCGCGAAGTCTCAGCGATTTGAGCTGCATCCGGTCGAACCGGCGCTCGGTCCGCTTCGAAAACAGCTGCGTCCAGGCGGAGGCGCCGTAGGATGGCATCTTGAACGGCGGCAACCCAGGGTCATGGCTGACCCCGGCCGCATCGAGCCTTATCACTTCGGGCACGGAGCGCCGGAAAATGCGGCGAACCATGAGCATTGCGAAGATGCCGCCGACTGTCCAAGCGCAGAGCCAGAAGGCAACAAACGCCGTAGGCCCGCCGAACGGCCTGGTAACGAGCTGATATGCGGCTGTCATCTCACCGAAGGCCCAACCACCTAGCCAGCAAAGAACGAATATGCCGATCAGGTAGTTGGCGAAGGGCCGCCTTGGATACGGAATTGAAATGATCTGGTCCCGGCCATTGGTGGCGACCAAAATCGTGGAATTGTCAGGCAGCTTCACCGTCATCGGTTTGCCTTCGCTAGCCGCGAGCCTTCACATGCGCCGTCTCCGGCACCGGCGTCAGCGGACGGCGCTCGGTGAACCAGGACACCAGATTGTCGACGCACAGATCGGCCATGGCGCGGCGTGTGTGCTCCGAGGCCGAGCCGACATGCGGCAACAGGGAGGCGTTGGGGGCGTCGAGCAGCGCCTTGGGCACATTCGGCTCGTCGGCGAAGACGTCGAGCCCGGCGGCGGCGATGGTGCCGCCGGCAAGCGCCGCCGCGAGTGCCGCCTCGTCGACGGTGCTGCCGCGGCCGATATTGACGAAGACGCCGTTGGCGCCAAGCGCCGACAGGATCTCGGCATTGACCGCCTTCTGCGTAGAAGCGCCACCAGGCGCCACCGAAATCAGCGTATCGACCGCTTCCGCAAGACCTTTCAGCGTCGGGTGATACTGATACGCAAGACCTTCGACGCGACGCCGATTGTGATAGGCGACCGGCAGGCCGAACGCCTCGAGCCGCCGGGCGATGGCCTGTCCGATGCGGCCCATGCCGAAAATCCCGACGCGGCGGGCGCGCAAGGTCAGCCGGCTCAGCGGATAGTTGCCCTTGCGCACCCAGCTGCCGTCGCGCAGCCAGTTTTCCGCGCGCGGCAGGTCGCGGATCGTGTTGATCAACAGCCCGACCGCGGTGTCGGCGACCTCCTCGGTCAGCACGTCGGGCGTGTTGGTGACCATGATGTTCTTCGCCGCCGCATGGCCGACATCGACCGAATCATAGCCGACGCCGAAGGAGGCGATGAGTTCGAGATTGGGCAGCGCATCCATCATAGCCGCGCTGATGCCGGCAAAGGAAGCAATGCCACGCACCATGCGGCGCATCTCGTCGGTGACCAGCGCCGGATCGGCGCGCTCGATCCTGATCTGTTTGAAGGTACGGTCGATGCGCCGGACGGCATGGTCGCTGAAGTCCGCCGGCACCAGAATGGCGACGGCTTGCAGCTGTTCGGCCTTGGTCATGCCCGCTCCACCGGCTTGCCGGTCGACTGGCGCACATGCAGCTCCGGCTTGATCAATTCCTGCGAGGGCCGCACCGTCTGCCCATTGAGCTTGTCGAGCAGCGCGCTGGCGGCGCGGCGGCCGACCTCGCGCTGGCCGTTCCAGACGGTGGTCAGCGCCGGCGTGGCGATCGCCGCCTCCTCGAGATCGTCATAGCCGGTGACGGAGATGTCGATGCCCGGCACCAGGCCGGCGCGCGCAATGCCGTTCATCAGGCCGATGGCGACGAGGTCGTTCCAGCAGCAGGCGGCGGTCGGTCTGTCCTTCAGCGCCAGGAACTGCCCGGCGGCCTCGAAGCCGGCCTGCTTGGTGCGCGGACCGGCGATGCGCCAGGACGGCCTGACTTCGAGCCCTGCCGCCTCCATGGCGTTGACATAGCCCTGATAGCGGTCGCGGCCGGTCGAGGTCTGGTCGGTGCCGCCGATCATGGCGATGCGCTTGTGGCCGAGCGAGATCAGATGGTTGGTGGCAAGCCCGGTGCCATAGGAATCGTCGCCGCGAAACACCGGCACGTCGGCGCCCTCGACGGTGCGGGCGATCAGCACCGCCGGCAGGCCGTTTTCCTCGGCCATCAGTATGTCGGCGGCCGGGGTGCCGATGGCCGGCGACATGATGACGCCGTCGGCGCCGAGCTGCAGCAGCGTGTCGATGAAGGTTCGCTGCTTTTCGAGCTGGTCGTAGTGATTGGACAGGATGAAGGTCTGCCGGCTGCGGTCGAGCTCGCTCTCGATCGAGCGCAGGATCTCGGCGAAGAACGGGTTCATGATGTCGTGCACGACGACGCCGACAATGCCCGAACGCGAGGTGCGCAGGCTGGCGGCGCGGCGGTTGTAGATATAGCCGATAGCGCGCGCATGTTCCTTGATGCGGTCGCGCGTCGCGCCGGCCACCAGCGGGCTGTCGCGCAACGCCAGCGACACGGTGGCCGTGGACACGCCGAGTGCATCGGCGATCGTCGAAAGCTTGATTTTTTGTGCCAGCGCCTTGCGCTCCCCGAACGAGCTGAATTGCGACTTAAACTGTTTAAAGGCGGCGTTATGCCACCGATCGGGGGCAAATCAAAGTTTTTTTGCCAGCGCCTCGGCCTCGACATCGGAGGCCGCGCGGCTCCGCAGCCGAAGCCGGTGCTCGCGATGGACGATGTAGAGGCCGCTGGCAACGATGATGGCGGCGCCGACCAGCGTCCAGCGATCCGGGAACTGCTTGAAGATGATCCAGCCGGAAATGATCATCCAGACCATCTGCGAATAGGGATAGGGCGCCAGTGCCGTGGTCGTCGCCAGCCGATAGGCCTGGACCAGAAGCCAGTGCCCGACACCGCCGAACACGCCAAGCATGAGCAGGATGAACCAGTGCCAGCCATCATGCGGCAGCGAGAAGGAAAACGGCAGCATGGGCAAAAGCAGCACCGTCGGCGCCAGCGCCGAAAACAGGATCAGGCTTTCCGACGTCTCCGTCGACGACATGCGGCGCGTCATGATGACATAGAAGCAGTTCGACAGCATCGAGCCGAGTGCGAAGAGATGGCCGATGCCGAAGACGCCGACACCTGGCCTTGTGATGATGAGGACCCCGGCGAACGCGGCCAGAATGGCCAGCCAGCGCCGCCAGCCGGCCCATTCGCCGAGCAGCGGGCCGGCAAGCGCGGTGATCACCATCGGCCCGAAGAAATAGATCGACGTCGTCTCGGCCAGTTGCAGGGAGCGCAGGGCCAGGATGTTGCACATGGTCGAGCCGAACAGGAACACGCCGCGCAGCACATGCGCCGGCAGGTTGACCGGGCGAAACCGCAGCGGATCGCGCCAGCCGCGCAGGAGGGTGCCGACCAGCACGACATGCACGGCAAAGCGCACCCAGGCGACGATCAGCGCCGAAACGCCGGCAAGGACGAGATATTTGCTCGAGGTGTCGAGGAAGGTGAAGAAGACATAGGTGGTCAGCATGCACAGGATCGCCACCGGCGGCGTCGCGCTTTCGACATATCTTTGGGAAGCATTCACTTGCAGGCCGGGGGAAAAGCTGGGCTGAAGCGCACCTTTGCGGGAATTGTCGCTTGCCGGCAAGCCAAAAGCGCCTGGCACAACAAGACGTTCCGACAGGCTTAGCCCCGTCTCGCATGCGATGGCCCAAACCGCCATCGCCGCCTGGGTCAGGCCTCAGCCTGGCCGCATGTCGATCGGCGTCGCAACCATGCTGCCTTGACGACACGCATCTTTTGCGCCTAGCTCTGATGCCATGAACATCGCAATGGCTTTGGTCGTCGTAAGGGAGCGCATGGGCAGGATGGTGTAACCATCCGGCGAAAGCACCCATGCGCGGTAAGCAGGCTCCTGACGGGGCCTTTTTTTATGCCCGGAATTCGGGCCACCCGTCAGACCCCTCACTTCAATCCCCCGACAAGGCGAGCGAGATCATGGCGAGCGACAACCCCATTCGGCGTCCGGCTATAGGCACAATCGGTAGCACGAGGGTCTCCGAACCGGCTGCTCCACCCCGACTGATTACACTTATCCTGCTTTCGGCTCTTGCCGTGTTGCCGGTGAACATGATTTTGCCGTCGCTGCCGAACATTGCCGTAACGTTTCATGCCGATTTCGCCTTGGTCAATCTGTCGGTTGCCGGCTTTGCGATCATCACCGCCGTCATGGAGGCCATCGGGGGTGTAATATCGGACCGATTTGGGCGCAGGCCGGTCGTCCTGGCATCTCTCTCGATCTTCGTCGCGGCGTCCATCGGCTGCGCTGTGGCTCCTAATATCGGCACCTTCCTTCTGTTTCGCGCGATGCAGGCGTGCATCGGCCCCTGCTATTCGGTCGCTCTGGTGATCATCAAGGAGACATCGGACGAGCGCGAAGCCGCCAGCAAATTCGGTTATCTCGCCATGGGGTGGGCGCTCGCGCCCATGGTCGGTCCTTTGTTCGGCGGTTCCCTGGACGAACTGTTCGGATGGCGGTCAAGTTTCGTTGTCTTTGCGATCCTGGGTGCAGCCGCCTTCGCCCTATCCATGCGCGAGATCAGAAGAATTCCATTGCCGAGATCGCGTGGGAATTACGTTGTCGCCTATGGGCTTCTCCTGCGTTCGGCGCGGTTTTGGGCTTACACGCTGTGCATGGCTGCCTCGATGGGCGTCCTTTACGTCTTCCTGGGAGGAGCGCCATTGGTCGTCGGCGACGAGCTCGGTAGGTCAAGCGCGAAGCTCGGCTTCTACATGGGATTGGTCCCTACCGGTTTCATTCTCGGCAGCTATCTGGCCGGGCGCTACGCCTCGAAAACCTCGCTGGGCGCCATACTCGTTCTTGCGCGCCTCCTGACCTGCGCCGGTCTGCTGGCCGGCCTGGCCCTGTCAAGCCTTGGTATCACGCACGTCCTGGCCTTCTTTGGGCCTTGCTTGTTCATCGGCGTCGGCAATGGATTGACCATGCCCGCGGCCAACAGCGGCGCCTTGTCCGTACGACCGGATCTGGTCGGCACCGCCGCGGGACTGGCTGCCGCGATGCGGATCGGCGGCGGGGCGCTCATAGCCTCCATCGCCGGCCTCTTCCTGGCGAGGTCGATCCCCGCGCTGTTCGTGACGATGCTGATATCAGCGGCCCTCGCATTGCTGGCGGCGCTGTATGCAGATGCTCTCGATCGGCGGCAGCCAGCCGATTGAGTGTCGCTATGCCTGCATGCGGGCGCCCTTGGTGATCTTGTCGACCACCTTCTTGTCGGCGCGCAGCGCGATGCCAACCACCTGGGCGTCTTCGGGCGCGAATTGTGCGAAGACGGCGCGGTTGGCGGCATCGAAGCCGGTGGAAAACATCTCCTCCACATAGAGCGAAGTCGTCACGCCGCGCTCCAGCGCGCGCCGGTGGATCGTGGCCAGGGTCGCCTGATCTGCCGACAGCACGATGACCGGCTGGATCGACAGCGGATTGTAGAGATTGCCCGAGCGGTCGCGATAGGGCTCGCCGATGATGTCGGGAAACTGCGCGACAATGCCGCTGGTCAGGAAGGCGGTGACGTTGAGTTTCTGCCAGACGGGCAGGTCTTCCCGCAGGACGATTGCAAATTTCGTATCGAACATGAGAAAAGACCATTCGAGGTTAGGCCGCGACTACGAGGCTGAAGGAGACGATGTCGTTCGAAATAGACCGGCAGGCCTCTAGGGGTCTTGGACGTTTGTGCGCGGATGCGGCGGAGAACTGCATCATTTCCGCACCCGACCCCGCCGGCATGGAGCGGATCGAGGCGCGCTTTCATGGCAGCGCCTTCGACCTGCATCGTCATGACACCTACGCGATCGGGGTGACGCTGCATGGCGTGCAGACCTTTCGCTATCGCGGTGCGACGCGATTGAGCCTGCCCGGCCAGATCATCGTGCTGCATCCCGACGAACTGCATGATGGCGGCGCCGGCACCGAGGACGGGTTGCGCTACAGGATGCTCTATCTCGAACCGTCTCTGATGCTGGACTGCCTTGGCGGCGCGTCGTTGCCCTTCGTCAGGGATGCCGTGGTGCGGGACGAAGCCTTCTGCGCCACGCTGCTTTCAGCGCTGGGGCCGCTGCAGCAGGAACTCGACGAGCTGTTCGTCGATGACTTTCTCACGCAACTAATGCATGGCCTGGCACGGCATGCCGGCGAGCCGGCAAAGCCGATGGCCCGGACGGCATGGCGGGCGGCGACGCTGGCGCGGGACTATCTTACGGAGAACGCAATGCGCCCGGTGCGTTCCGGCGAATTGGAAGCCGTCACCGGACTGGACCGCTACGCCTTATCGAGGCATTTCCGCGCCGCCTTCTCGACCAGCCCGCATCGTTTCCTGGTGATGCGCCGGCTTCAGCGCGCGCGGCGGATGATTACCGCCGGCGAGCCCCTGGCGCAGATCGCGGTCGAGGCTGGCTTCACCGACCAGAGCCATTTCAACAGGCAATTCAAGAAGGCATTCGGCATGACGCCGGGGCGTTGGTCCTCGCTGATCCGGGACGCGGCTCCTGCAGGGGCCTGATCACTCGTCCGCCTCGGCGTCGTCGTCGATCAGCACAAGCTCCTCGTTGGAGAGATTGGCCTCGATGCGGGCCAGCAGCTTGAACAGCGCCTTCTGGTCTTTCTTGTCGAGGCCCTTCAGCGCCTGTTTTTCGGTCTTCTTCACCGATTTCTCGATGGCGTGGATGATATCGCGGCCAGTGTCGGTGAGGAAAATATGAGCCTGACGGGCGTCGGCCGACGAGGCGCGCTTTTCCAGGAAGCCCTGCGCCTGCAGCCGGTTGATGGTCTTGGTGATGGTGGGCGGGCGCACGCCGAGGCGGCCGGCGAGATTGCCAGGCGTCTGGCCGTCCTCGCGGTCGAGCGCCAGCATGATCTGGTCCTGGCCGGCATAGAAGCCGTGCGCCAGGAGCCGGGCCGCCAGCGCGGTTCTTGCCAGCCTTGCCGCCGAATGCAGCCGGCTCATTGTTGCAGTTTTGTCCGCCTTGGCCATGATCATCCCCTCTTCGGCCATACCGGTAGCGACAGCATAGACGCAGCCGGCCGGTTGGCAATCGACGATAAAAAGAATCCGGCGCGTGAAACAGCTTTGCCGGCAAGCATTGCGGTGCCCGCCGTGGCTAATGCCAGATGTTTATTTCAGTTAGATGACAAACGACTTTTCGCCGCACGGGAATCGCCGCAAAGGTGGGGCACGCGTGACGTGAGACGCGGCTTGCTCGCGACAAAGGCGCACTTTCGCAGTCATCCGGCACGCCGATATCGCAGTGGCCGGGCCAAGAGCTTTGGCCCATCGGTTTGCCCCGTGCAAAAGCCCCGCACACATCCTATATGGAGCCGAGAATCCCTTTTTCGCGGCCTGGATTTCAAGGCCCAGTCATCTCGAGGCAAGCCATGAGCGACGCACAGACGCAGATCCCCGTAACCGTTCTCACCGGCTATCTCGGCGCCGGCAAGACGACGCTGCTCAACCGCATCCTGTCGGAGAACCATGGCAGGCGCTACGCGGTCATCGTCAACGAATTCGGCGAAATCGGCATCGACAACGACCTGATCGTGGAATCCGACGAGGAAATCTATGAGATGAACAATGGCTGCGTCTGCTGCACGGTGCGCGGCGACCTGATCCGCGTCGTCGAGGGCCTGATGCGCCGGCCCGGCCGCTTCGACGCCATCGTGGTCGAGACAACCGGTCTCGCCGATCCGGTGCCGGTGGCGCAGACCTTCTTCATGGACGACGACGTACGCTCCAAGACCAAGCTCGATGCGGTGGTGGCGCTGGTCGATGCCAAGCACCTGCCGCTCAGGCTCAAGGATTCCAAGGAAGCCGAGGACCAGATTGCCTTCGCCGATGTGGTCGTCCTCAACAAGACCGATCTCGTCACCCCGGAAGAGCTCGCCAAGGTCGAGGCGACGATCCGCGCCATCAATCCGGCGGCCAGGATCCATCGCACCACGCGCGCCGGCGTCGCCCTGTCGGAAGTGCTCGACCGCGGCGCCTTCGACCTCTCCCGGGCGCTGGAGAACGATCCGCATTTCCTCGAGGCGCATGACGATCACGACCACGATCACGATCATCACGACCATGATGGCCACGATCACCACCACCATGATCATGACGGGCATGACCACCACGAACACGCGCATCCCTCAGACATCCATGATGTGACGGTGCAGTCGGTGTCGTTGCGCGGCGGCGAGATGGACCCGAAGAAATTCTTCCCATGGATCGAGAAGATCACCCAGATGGAAGGCCCCAACATCCTGCGGCTGAAAGGCATCATTGCCCTGAAAGGCGATGATGAACGCTACGTCATCCAGGGCGTGCACATGATCATCGAGGGCGACCATCAGCGCGCCTGGAAAGACGGCGAGAAACATGAGAGCCGGCTGGTGTTCATCGGCCGCGAACTGGACGCCGAGCGGCTGAAGAAGAGTTTCGAGGCCTGCCAGGCCTAGTCAGGCTTTGCCGTGCGGTTCCAGGCTAGATGTAAAGGAAGACGGACGGGTGCGTCACAGCGAGGGCGTCCTTGAAATGGTCGAATGATCGGCTTTGACCAACAGGCGATGGCTAGCGCGAAGTACATCTGTGATCGAGGAGGTGCTCGGCTGCCCTTCCCCAATTTACCAGAATATAGAATCCCGGCCTCGCGTCAGCCAGCGTTGCACCGGCGACGAGTACATTTAGATCATCCATAGCATGTCGTGCCTGAGGCAAACCGGCAACAACCAAGCCAACCACGTTAGTGGTTCGCAGATCCGGCTCATCCACTGCCATTATCCAATAGGGTCGCCCGTTCAACATCAATGGAAACGGTTGCCAGGCCGCGTCTTGCTTCGGCCCATCTGAGGCAAGCGTCCTTTCAACCGACTCCAGCAAGCAATCGACGTGGATGTGCAACTGATCCTGGGACCGCTCAAATCGGGAATTCACCGCCAGACCAACGGCTGATCGTGGCAGGCCGTGTCCGAGTCTTGCTTCGACTTTCTGCCGGGCTTCCCATGCCCGGTTCCATAGTTGGGCGCTATCAGTGGAACGGGCGGATGGGCTCTCCAAGCCCGCAACGGCTGTGATTGGGGCCACCACAAACTCGGTCCGGTGTAGAGGTGATTTGATGAGCACTGACCCGTAATCCCCTTGCTCGG
This sequence comes from Mesorhizobium sp. WSM4307, assembly GCF_007003945.1. Classification (NCBI taxonomy): domain Bacteria; kingdom Pseudomonadati; phylum Pseudomonadota; class Alphaproteobacteria; order Hyphomicrobiales; family Phyllobacteriaceae; genus Mesorhizobium; species Mesorhizobium sp. WSM4307. The sequence goes on along the minus strand of NZ_VFTB01000005.1, from coordinate 69,448 downwards.
TCAGTATCACCTCGTCGCAGGGGAAGGCGACGCCAAACCGCGTACTTGCAAGTGCGCAGGTCTGCACCGTCTCCCACAGTATTTTGCGTCTGAGGAAAGCGTAGCCGGCAGCGACTGACAAAGCGACCAACAATGTCACGAACAGCCGAAGGCCCCTGCGCTCCAAGAAGCCCAGCACATTGTTCCTTTCTCAAACGACCGGAGCGAGCGGCGCGAGCATCGCCAGGAACATGGTTCGGGTCATCATACAATCGCAGGGTGCGGAAGTTCCGTTCCCACCTGGAAATCACGATCGGTGATGTTATCCCCGTTCCGTTGGGGATCGGAAGATGTCCAACCCGCCATCGGGCGGGGCTGGAGGTCAACTGCTCGCCGCCGCCTCGTTGCGCTGCCTGCGGCTTGCCGGCGAAGGCGGCGGGATCCTGCTCATCATCGATGCCAAGAGCGACCGGGTCCGCAAGGTGGTCTGCCAGCTGTGGTGCAGAGCGCCTCCAGGGATCGGCTTTGACCCTGGCGATGCCATTGGCGACGTTTGCAACTGAACTGCGAGCCAACGGGCTGCTTTGACCAGATTACAGCCTCTTGCCGCCTCGCCGATCCTCCGAGGTTGCCGGAACCCTAAACGTCGAGTAAGCCCCTGCAACCGCTGCAATTCAACTGAATAAAGATACCCATGCCCACAGTTGCCCCCCTCGACCTCGAAGGCCATTGCGTAGCCGCCGTCTTCCTTGGCGACGTGCCGCATTTCGCGCTGGCCGATGGCGCCGTCCATCGGCTCGACAATGGCCACAAGACCATCCAGGCCAATGACGGGCTGCTCGCCGCCTTCCACGATGCGGCCAACGACCGGCTGATCACCGGCGGCGAGGACGGCAAGGTGTTTTCCGTGAAGACAGGCGGCGAACTCGCCGAAGTGGCGAGCGCCGGGAAGAAATGGATCACCAGCGTCGCCGCCGGGCCGCAGGGCGCCGTCGCCTATGCGACGGGCAAGACCGCCTTCGTGCGCTTCGCCGATGGCAAGACCAGGGAATTTGCCCATCCGCGCTCGGTCGAGGGGCTGGCGTTTTCGCCCAAGGGCATGCGCTTCGGCGTTGCCCGCTACAATGGCGCGACGCTGCATTTCCCGGCCGCCGAGGGCAAGCCGGTGGAACTCGAATGGGCCGGCGCCCATACCGGCATCACCTTCTCGCCTGACGGCGCTTTCCTCGTCACCACCATGCAGGAAAACGCCCTGCATGGCTGGAAATTGGCCGACGGCAAACACATGCGCATGACCGGCTATCCCGGCAAGGTCAAAAGCCTGTCATGGAGCGTCAAAGGCAAATGGCTGGCGAGCTCCGGCGCGCCGGCGGCGATCGTCTGGCCGTTTTCGGGCAAGGACGGACCGATGGGCAAGGCGCCGCTGGAACTCGGCACGCGCGGCAACACGATGGTGACTTGCGTGGCATGCCATCCAAGCCAGGATGTCGTGGCGATCGGCTATGAGGACGGCATGGTCATTGCCGCGCGCTTCGCCGACGCCAAGGAAGTGCTGTTGCGCCGGCAGGGCAAGGGCGCCATCACCTCGATGATGTGGGACAGGGAAGAGCGCCGCATCGCCTTCGGCAGCGCGGCCGGCGATTGCGGTGTCATAGACATCACGGCCTGAATTCACCGCGCTCGCGCGGCCAGCCGAAGAGGCTTGCGCCGCAGCGACAGCCCGTCGCGCATGTTGAGCGACAGCAGTGCGATATTCGTTGCGCCGGCTGCCAGTTCGATCGTCTGGACGACTACGAAAAACTTGTCGAAGCGACCAGCCGCGGCAAAGCTGCTGAGCAGGAAGGCGCAGGGCACGAGGACCAGCAATCCGTTGGCGGCGATGATGCGCATGCGCCACTTCTTGCGTGCCACGACCGGGCTCTTCCAGCCCTTGCCGAGTGAAAAGCCCGATGCGCCGGCAACGATCATCGCCGGGATGAGCACCGCCATGCCGGCCAGCACACAGTTCTTGACCGTTGTGATCGCTGCCGCGTCGCCGAGCAGTTCGGCCGTGGCGGTCGACAGCCAGAAAGCCGACACCGTGGTGAGCGCGATGGCGCCCGCCGCTGCATGAATTCTGGTTTTCATTTCCATCTCCATAGCAAGCTATATATCATTGCATAGCATGCTATTCAACTATTATCTGGCAGGCATGACATTTCACAAGGAACGATCCGCGGGATTCCTGGCCAATCACATGGCGCGGTTGTTTGCCAACGGCCTGCAGCAGCGCATCCGGCCACTCGGCTTGGCGCCCGCTCAGTTCATGACGCTGCTGGCGTTGTGGGATGATGATGGCCTGACGCAACGCGAACTCGTGCAGCGTCTCAGCGTGGAACAAGCGACGATGGCCAACACGCTGATTCGCATGGAACGTGACGGGCTGATCGAACGACGCCTGCACCCCGAAGACGGGCGCTCGCAATCAATCCATCTCACCGCGAAAGCCGTTGGCCTGCGCGAGCCGGCGACACAGGCCGCGCGCTCACAGAACGAGGTGGCACTGACCAGCTTCAGCGAGGACGAGCGGCTGGTGTTTCTCGACCTGATGCGGCGCGCCATCGCCTCGATGCAGGCAGGCTGACGCAATCGATCGGCCACCCTACTCAGCCCCGCACGAAACCTTGCCCGTCAATTCAGCCGGCTTGCCATCCTTGTCGATGTCGGCGCCATTGTCATAGACGGCAAGCGTGTATTGCCCGTCATAGACGCCTTCGTCGCTGGCCTTGGTCAGGATCGTCAGTTCGACCGAATTGAAGGCGTTTGCCGCCTCGTGTTCGTGGTAGATGTTCAGCCGCAGTTCCTTGTCGTCCAGCCAGTACTGGGTCAGATTGGAATCCTCGAACACCGTCTTGCGCAATCCATCGCCAGCCGGCCTCGCCTTGATTTCGAGGTCGCCGCGAAAGTTGAAGGTCGGGCCGCCCATGCCTCTGGTGACGCCGGCGCCGACATCGAATGTCACAGCCGTATCGTCGACATTGCACCAGATGCCGCCCGAGGCAAAGGCCGTGCCAGCCGACGCCAGGAGCATTGCCACACAGATGATCGTCCGCATTTTTGTTCGCCCACCTCAAATTCCGCTCATATTGGCGCCGACTTCGCCAGCACGGTCAAGCAGCGCCCAAGCGGCGCCGCAGGCGGCTGAGCCAATGCAGGGGGGGCGCGCGGCCAATTGCGGTTGCGGATATGGATTGGCTAAGAGGGACGGACGAGAGGGGTTTTCATGCACAGCAGCGACAGTTCAAAGACCATTGGCGGCATAAGCCGCGATCGCATCGCGCAATTGCGCGAGACCGAAGGCGCGGCCTTCCGCGCGGCGCGGCCGAAATCGCAAGCCAAGGTCGGCAACGGCCTGCCCGGCTTCTTCGGCGGCGTGCCGATGCACTGGATGAACGACTGGCCGACACCATTTCCGATCCTGGTCGACAGCGCCAAAGGTGCTGCGATCACCGACATAGACGGCAACAGGCTCGACGATTTCTGCCTTGGCGACACCGGCTCGATGTTCGGCCATTCGCCGCCACCGGTGGCGCGCGCCATCCGTCGCCAGGCCGGGCGCGGCCTGACCTATATGCTGCCCTCGGAAGACGCGCTTGCCATCGGGCCGCTGCTGCAGCAGCGTTTCGGCCTGCCATTCTGGCAGATCGCGACGACGGCGACCGATGCCAACCGCTTCGCGCTGCGTGTTGCCCGCGCCGTCACCGGGCGCGAAAAGATCCTGGTGTTCAACGGCTGCTACCACGGCTCGGTCGACGAGACGATGGTGCGGCTGATCGACGGCAAGCCGGTCAACCGGCCCGGATTGGCGGGCGAATTCCGCGACCTGACCCGTACGGCGAAAATCATCGAGTTCAACGATGTTTCAGCACTAGAAGCAGCCCTCAAAGACAGGGACGTGGCCTGCGTCATCGCTGAGCCGGTGCTGACCAATTCCTGCATGGTGCCGGCCGATCCCGGCTTCCATGACGCGCTGCGAAAGGCGACCCGCGAGACCGGCACGCTGCTCCTGATCGACGAGACGCACACGATCTCGACCGGCCCCGGCGGCTACACCAGGAAATACGGGCTCGAACCCGACTTCTTCGTGCTGGGCAAGCCGATCGCCGGCGGCGTGCCGGCAAGCGTGTGGGGCATGAGCGACGAGGTCGCCTCGCGCTACGCCGATTACAACAGGACCAAGGAGCCCGGCTATTCCGGCATGGGCACGACGCTGTCGGCCAACCCGCTGCAGTTCGCCGCCATGCGCGCCACGCTCGAAGAGGTGATGACGGTGGAGAATTATGACCGCATGGACCATCTGGCGCGACGGCTCGATGCCGGACTGACCGGGGTGATCGACCGCTATCGCCTGCCCTGGCATGTCGCCCGCGTCGGCGCCCGCGTCGAATTCATCTGCGCACCTGGGCCGTTGCGCAACGGCGCGCAAGCCGAGACCGCGCATGCGCCGGAACTGGAGGCCGCCATCCATGTCGCGCTGGTCAATCGCGGCGTGCTGATCGCGCCCTTCCACAACATGATGCTGATCTCGCCGGCGACATCTGGCGCGCAGGTCAACCGGCTGATCGCCGCCTTCGGCGCGGTTGCGGCAAAGCTTGCGGCATGAGACAAGCGGCTATGGACAATGCCATCGTGACCTCCCCTTCGGGGTCCTCGCCCGCCGAGGCGCAAGCCTTTCTCGACGCCCATCCCGAAATCGAAGCCTTCGATATCGTGCTAACCGACGCCAATGGCGTCGGCCGCGGCAAGATCGTGCGCCGGCATGAGCTGAAAAGCATTTTCGAGGGCGGCCGGCACATGCCGATCTCGATCCTCGGCCTCGACATCACCGGCGAGGACGTGCACGAGACCGGACTGATCTGGACCACAGGCGACGGCGACCTCCGGGCCTGGCCGATCCCCGGCACGCTGGTGCCGCTCTACGGCACCAATCCGCCGCGCGGCCAGGTGCTGATGGCGATGTATCATCTCGACGGCCAGCCGATGTCGTCGGACCCGCGGCTGGCGCTTGCCCGGCAGGTCGGCATCCTCGCGGCCAAGGGGCTTTACCCGGCGGGCGCCTTCGAACTGGAATTCTTCCTGCTGGCCAATGAGCGCGACGCCGACGGCAAGGTGCAGCCGGCGCGCGCCGTGCTCGACGGCCGCGTTTCGGGCAAGACGGAGGTCTACTCCGTCGATCATCTGCACGGCATGGAGCCGCTGTTCTCCGACATCTACGCCGCCGCCAAGGCGCAAGGCATCCCGGCCGAGACGGTGATATCGGAATATGCGCCCGGCCAGTACGAGCTGACGCTGAACTACCGCAAGGATGTGATGCGGGCCGCCGACGACCTCGTCATGCTGAAGCGGCTGGTGCGGGCGCAGGCGCGCCGCCACGGCGTGACCGCCTGTTTCATGGCCAAGCCGATCGAGAAATATGCCGGCTCGGGAATGCATTTCCACGTCTCGCTGCAGGACAGAGCCGGCCGCAACGTCTTTGCCGAAGCCGGCGGCGAGAGCTGGTCGCTACCCCTGTTGCAAGGGCTCGGCGGGCTGATCCAGACGATGGCGGAATCGATGCTGGTGTTTGCGCCGCACGCCAATTCCTGGCGGCGCTTCGTCTCGCAATCCTATGCGCCGGTGGCGCCGACCTGGGGCGTCAACAACCGCTCGGTGGCGCTGCGCGTGCCGGCTGGCGACGCCAAGAACCGGCGCATCGAGCACCGGCCGTCCGGCGTCGACGCCAATCCCTACCTGATCGCCGCGACGGTTCTGGCCGGCATCATCAAAGGCCTCGACGAAGGGCTTGATCCCGGCCCCGAAACGACCGGCAATGGCTATGAAGCGGCCGTCACCCGCACGACGATGCCGGCGGACTGGCGCGCCGCGATCGAAGCGGCCAAGGCCTCCAGCTTCCTGAAAGGTGCGCTGGGCGAGGACCTGCACCGCACTTTCGTGGCCATCAAACAGTCCGAATATCTGCGCGTGGCACGCACGGTGAGCGAACTGGATTATCATCTCTATCTGCACGAGGTTTGAGGAAAGGAACCATCGTTCGCCTCGTCCATTTCAATATCGAACCGGACGAGACAGGATGATGGCGACCACGGACCTTCCGCGTAAGGCGAAGATGCCAGACCGGCGCGTTTCTGTGCCACGCGCCGAGTTGATATCAGCCGAGACCAATGCCAACTCGGTCACGGAACTGCGCGAGGCGGCACAAGGTTGCCGTCGCTGCCCCCTGTGGCGCAATGCAACACAGACCGTCTTCGGTGAAGGGCCCGATAACGCCAAGGTGATCTTCGTCGGCGAACAGCCGGGTGATCAGGAAGATCTCGCCGGAAAACCGTTCGTTGGCCCGGCGGGCAAGGTCTTGGATGCCATACTGGACGACGCAGGAGTCGACCGGCAGAAAGTCTACGTCACCAACGCGGTCAAGCACTTCAAATTCGAGCCGCGCGGCAAGCGTCGCATTCATTCCAAGCCGAATGCCGGCGAGGTTCAGGCCTGCCGCTGGTGGCTCGACAAGGAGTTCGAGTTGATCAAGCCAAATCTTGCTGTCGCGCTTGGCGCGACGGCGGCGTTGTCGCTGCTGGGCAAGGCAACACCGGTTATGAAGATGCGCGGCCAGGTAATCGAGCGCGAGGATGGCTTGCGCGTGTTCATCACCATCCATCCCTCCTTCGTCCTGCGCATCCGTGAAGCCGCGGACAAGGAGGCCGAGCGCGAGCGTTTCCTGAGGGATATGAGAGAGGTGAAGCGGCTGATGGCTGCCTGAACCGGTCGCCTATCGGATCAATATCGCCCTGAGATCGTTGACATTCGTGCCCGTCGGGCCGGGCACGAAGAGATCATCAATCGAATGGAACGCCGTCCAGGCGTTGTTGCCGGCCAGCATCGCCTTGGCACCGACGCCGGCGGCGCGCATGCGCGAGACGGTCGAACCGTCGGCGAAGGCCCCGGCATTGTTTTCCGAACCGTCGATGCCGTCGGTGTCGGCCGCCAGGGCATGAATGCCTTGCACGCCGTTGATGCCGATGGCGAAGGCAAGCAGGAATTCCGAATTGCGGCCGCCCTTGCCTTTTGCCCGCAAGGTCACGGTTGTTTCGCCGCCCGAGAGAATGACGACCGGCTTCGTAAATGGCCGGTTGCGCGTCGCCACTTCGCGCGCGATGGCCGCGTGGACACCGCCGACCTCACGCGCTTCGCCCTCGATGGCATCGGAGAGGATGACGGCCTCTATCCCTTGGCGCTTGGCTTCCGCCGCTGCTGCTTCCAGAGACACGCCGGCCGAGGCGATCAGATGCACTTCATTGAGCGAAAAGCGCTGGTCGTCGGGATCTGGAGCGTCGGCCGCCGGCGAATTGATATGCGCCATCACCGAGGCCGGCAGCTTCATGCCATAGGCCGATATCGACGCCAGCGCGTCTTCTCGGCTGCCGGTATCGGGGACCGTCGGGCCGGAGGCGACAAGGGCGGGATTGTCGCCGGGAATGTCGGAGACCACCAGCGACACCACCTTGGCCGGCCAGGCAGCAGCGGCCAGCCGGCCGCCCTTGATGGTCGAGACATGCTTGCGGATGGTGTTCATCGCCGCGATCGGCGCGCCGGAGGCGAGCAGCGCCTCGTTGACGGCGATCTCGTCGGCCAGCGTGAGCCCAGCCGCCGGTGATGGGAGCAGCGCCGAACCGCCGCCGGAAATCAGCGCCACGACCAGATCGTCGGCGGTCAGTCCCTGGACCTTTTCCAGCAGTCGCCGTGAGGCCTCGAGGCCAGCGGCGTCCGGCACAGGGTGTGCCGCCTCGATGATCTCGATGCGTTCGCATTTCGCGCCATAACCATAGCGGGTGACGACCAGCCCTTCGATCGGCCCGTCCCAGACCTTCTCGAACGCCGCCGCCATCTGCGCCGAGCCTTTGCCGGCACCGATGACGATGGTGCGGCCCTTTGGCCTGGCCGGCAGATGGTCCCTGATCGTCCGTTCCGGATCGGCGGCGGCAACGGCGGCGTCGAAGATGGAGGTGAGGAAGGCCTTGGGGTCGAGCACGGTCATTCAGCTTCCGAAGCCAGTGCCAGACTACGTTTGTCGACACCCAGGTGATCGCACAGCGCATCGACGACCACGCCGTGATCCTCGCGTTCCGGCAGCCCGGAGACCGCGATCACGCCGATGACGCCTGCGCCTTTGACCGTCACCGGAAAACCGCCACCGGCGAGGACATATTCGGAGATGTCGAGGCCCTCGCCGATCTTGAAGGCGCGGTCGGGGCGTTGCTGCTCCAGCACCATGCGGTAGGTGCTTCTCAGGAACCGTTTCACCACATTGATCTTGCGGCGCGCCCAATCGGGATTGGAAGCATTCGATCCCGGCATGGCCGCATAGAACAACGGCCGGTCCCACAGCCTGATGTCGACGACGATGGGCAGGTTTTCGGCGATTGCGCGGGCGCGGATGGCGGCGCCGATCTTGAAGGCGACGGCCTCATCGAAGGCTGGGAAGACAAGAACTTCTTCCTGTTTCCGGATCAGTGCGATGTCGTCCGCAGCGGCCATGTCGTTCCCCTGTCAACTTCGCCGCACGCTTTGACCGATGGCTGCCGCCGGGTCAAGCGTCTGTGCGACTTCGTAAGGTCGTGCGCGTCGGTGTGTTGAGATCCAGGTCAGGCCGGGTCGAAAATGGTGGCTTCCGAGAACCGGAGCGGAGCGTACATTGGGTACGTCAGTGCCGGAAGCGCAGGAAGCCACCATTTGCAGGCCGGCATCACCTGAATATCAGCATGCCTAATTCGCCATGTCGCTCTTGGCCGCCCGCCCCGCGACATAGACCTCGCGCACGGCGCGGTCGTCGCCCAGCGTCTGCAGCAGGAACAATTCCTGCGCCAGCGTCTGCGCCGTTTCCATCCTCAGCCGCATCGCCGGCGTCGCCCGGGCGTCGAGCACGACGATGTCGGCGTCGGTGCCCTGATCCAGCGTGCCGATCTTGCCGGCCACCGACAGCGCCTCGGCATTGCCGCGCGTGATCTGCCAGAAGGACTGGAACGGGTTGAGCTTCTCGCCGTTCAGCGCGATCACCTTGTAGCCCTCGTCCATGGTGCGCAGCATGGAATAGTTGGTGCCGCCGCCGACATCGGTGGCAGCGGCGATCCTGAGCGGCTTGTCGCGGCGGCGAAAGCGCTGGTAGTCGAAAAGACCGGAGCCGAGGAACAGGTTCGAGGTCGGGCAGAACACCGCCACCGAGCCGCTGTCCGACAGCGCGTCCGCTTCGCGTTCACTGAGGTGGATGCAGTGGCCGAACAGGCTCTTCTTGCCCAGCAATCCGTAGTGTTCGTAGACATCGGTATAGTCGCGCGACCGGGGATAAAGCTGCTGCGTGAAGGCGATTTCGGCGTGGTTTTCCGACAGGTGCGTCTGCATGTGCAGGCCGGGATGCTCGCGGCACAGCGCACCGGCCATCTCCATCTGCTCCGGCGAGGAGGTGATGGCGAAGCGCGGCGTAATGGCGTAGTGCTGGCGCCCCTTGCCGTGCCATTCCCTGATCAGCGCCTTGGTGTCGTCATAGGCGGATTGCGGCGTGTCGAGCACACCTTCGGGCGCGTTGCGGTCCATCATCACCTTGCCGGCGATGTTGAGCATGTTGCGGTCATGCGACTCGGCGAAAAAGGCTTCGGCCGAGGCCTTGTGCACCGAGCAGTAGGCGGCCACCGTCGTGGTGCCGTGCCGCACCATTTCGTCGAGGAACAGCCGCGCGATACGGCGGCCATGCTGGGCGTTGGCGAATTTCGTCTCTTCCGGAAAAGTGTAGGTGTTCAGCCAGTCGAGCAGTTCGGCGCCATAGGACGCGATGACCTGCATCTGCGGGAAATGCACATGGGTGTCGATGAAGCCCGGCAGCAAGAGGTGCGGCCGGTGGTCGATTTTTTTGGCGCCCTCACCGGCCTGCTTCTCGACTTGCGCATAGGCGCCTGAGGCGACGATCCGACCGCCGCTTATCAGCAGGCCTCCATCTTCCTCGTAACGCCAGGCCGAATGGTCGTCGATGGTTTCAGGCCAGCGCACGAAGGACAGCGTGCGGCCGCGCAGAAGTGTCGAGGTCATGCTATTTCCCCGCGCCTTCGAACCAGGCCACCAGCAGCGCCCGTTCCTTGTCGGTGATCTGGCTGACATTGGCGGGCGGCATGGCGTGGCTGCGGCCGGCCTGCAGATAGATCTCGCGGGCATGGTTGGCGATGTCCGCATCGGTGTCGAGCACAACGCCCTTGGGCGCGTGGTAGATGCCTTCATAGACCGGTTCCTGGGCATGGCACATCGAGCAGCGGCCGAGCACGGTGTCGCGCACGGCCGGGAAATGCGCGGAAGCGATATAGACCTCCGCCGAGGCGGATGCCTTGGGCTCGCCGGTCAGCACCTTCGGCACGGTCGACAGCCAGATGATGATGAGGAACAGGACAAGGGCGCCGAGCCAGGTCCAGTGTGGGTTGCCGGCCCGCTTGTGCACGGTGTTGAAATAGTGCCGGATCAGCACGCCGATGATGAACACCAGCGAGGCGATGACCCAATTGAACTCAGTGCCGAACGCCAGGGGATAGTGGTTCGACAGCATCAGGAACAGAACGGGCAGCGTCAGATAGTTGTTGTGGAGCGAGCGCTGCTTGGCGATCTTGCCGTATTTCGGGTCGGGCTTGCGGCCGGCAATCAGGTCGGCGACGACGATCTTCTGGTTGGGGATGATGACCATGAAGACGTTGGCCGACATGATCGTGGCGGTGATGGCGCCGAGATGCAGGAAGGCGGCGCGGCCGGTGAACAGATGGGTGAGCCCCCAGGCGATGAACACCAGCACGCAGTAGAGCACCAGCATCAGGCCGGTGTCGCTATTGCCGAGCGGCGAGCGGCACAGAAGATCATAGACCACCCAGCCGACGCCGATCGTTCCCAGCGACAGCAAGATGCCAGCCGGCACCGACATCGGCAGCACATTGGGATCGATCAGGAACAGGTCGGCCCCGGCATAGTAGACCACGCACAGCATGGCGAAGCCGGACAGCCAGGTGGCATAGGATTCCCATTTGAACCAGGTCAGGTGCTCCGGCATCTCGGCCGGCGCCACCAGATATTTCTGGATGTGGTAGAAGCCGCCGCCGTGCACCTGCCATTCCTCGCCGAAGGCGCCGACCGGCATGCCCGGCCGCTGGCGCAGGCCGAGATCGAGCGCGACGAAATAGAAGGACGAGCCGATCCAGGCGATGCCGGTGATGACGTGCAGCCAGCGCACGGCGAAGCTCAGCCAATCCCAGAAAATCGCGAAATCCATCATTGAAGTCGTCCCTGCCGATGACGCGACTTTACGGTGTGGCGCGCAAACGGAAAGAGGCGAGGTGTGCGATGACTTTCAAAAAAAAATGGAAAATACTAGGTTTGTCGCTGCAAACCGGCGAAGGTGCTCCCCATGGCCTATCTCGACAACATCGCCGTCTTCGTTCGCGTCGTCGAACTCGGCAATCTGTCGGCGGCCGGCCGCGACATGCGCATTTCGCCGGCGGTCGCCTCCAATCGCATCAAGGAACTGGAGAAGCACCTCGGCGTGCGGCTGTTCAACCGCACGACGCGGCAATTGATGCCGACCGAGCATGGCACGGTTTTCTACTCGGGCGCCAAGCAGGTGCTGGAGGCGATCACCGAAGCGGAAGCGGCGGTGTCGGCTTTGTCCGGCCAGCCGCGCGGCACCATTCGCGTGACAGCGCCACTCGGCCTCGGGCGCCGGCTGGTGGCCTCGGGCATTCCCGATTTCCACGACAAATATCCTGACATCGAGGTGCGGCTCAGGCTCTCGGACCACAATGTCGACATCATGAAGGAGGGCATCGACGTCGCCTTCCGGCTCGGCATCATCGAGGATTCAAGCCTCAGGATGCGCGGCATCATGGAGTGCGAACGCGTGCTGGTGGCGGCGCCGAACTATCTGGAGGCGCGCGGCGAACCGGCGGAGCCGCAGGAGCTGATCGGCAAGAAACACGACTGCCTGATGCTGCGCTATTCCGGCGCACGCGAATATGTCTGGACACTGCAGACCCCCGCCGGCCCGCAGAAATTCGAGGTGCACGGACCCTACGACACCGACGATGGCGATGTGCTGACCGGCTGGGCACTGTCGGGACGCGGCATCATCAACAAGCCGCGCTTCGAGGTCGAACCGTTCATCCGCGACCGTCGGCTGCAGGTGATCCTGGCCAACACGCCGCCAACGCCGGTGCAGTTCGCCGCCGTGTATCCGCACAAGAAGCTTCAGGACCCCAAGGTGCGGCTTCTGCTCGACTTCATGGCCGAGCGCTGCCAGCGGCTGATCAAGGATATCCTGGCCGGCAAGTGAGCGGCTGGCCGACAAGTGAGGGTCCACTGGTCTATCCGCCGGACTTGCCTTGCGCACCGGCGAACCTAGGTTGGCGCAATGCATCTCGCCATTTCGCTCAACATCGCTGCCGCCAACGAACAGGCCGTTCTGGATTTCGGAGAGATCAAGACCTTCGTGCGGGCGGCAGAGGCGGCCGGCATCGATATGGTGGTGATTTCCGACTCCGCGGAAGGGTCATCAAGCAGCCCGTTCGAAGCGACAACGCTGCTGGCCGCCCTGGCGACCGTCACCGATAAGATAGGGTTCGTGGCCAGTGCCTCGACGGTTGCCCATCAGCCCTACAATCTGGCGCGTCGTTTCGCTTCGCTCGACATCATCAGCCATGGTCGTTCCGGCTGGCATGCGACGATGGTGCAGGGCTCTCGCGAAGCCGCCAATTTCAGCCGACCGGAGGGGTTTTCCGACGCCGACTTTCGCCGCCGCGCCGAGGAATATATCGGTATCGTTCAAGGCCTGTGGCAGGGCTGGGATGAGGATGCTCTGCTGTTCGACAAGACAGGTGGCCGCTTCCATGATCCCGAAAAGATGGATCTGCTGGACCACAGGGGCGAGTTCTTCTCCGTGCGCGGGCCGCTGAACGTCGCACGCTCGCCGCAGGATACCCCGGTGCTGGTGCTGTCAGGCCTATCCGAGCCCGACCTGGATATTGCGGCCCGCACCGCCGATGTCATTTTGCTGGAGAGCGGGTCGGCCGAGCGCGCGAAAATACGCTTCGATGAGCTGAAGCGTCGCGCAACGGCCGCCGGGCGCGATCCCGACGCTGTGAAGGTGCTGACGAATATCTCGTTCGCCCCGGATGATGGGGCAGCCGCCACCGCGGACAAGCTGGAAACCCAATTGCGGGCGAAAAGCTGCGACGGCTTCAACATCCGGCTGCCCGCGCAGCACTCAGCGCTCGACGATTTCGCCGATCGTGTTCTGCCGGAGTTGCGGCAACGCGGCCTTGTCCGGGAGGGCTATCACGGGGCGACGTTGCGCTCGCATCTTGGACTTGCAGGCGGAGGTGACCGATGACCGCGCAGATGAAGCTCGGCGCCTTCCTGTGGGCGACGGGTCACCACATCGCCGCCTGGCGCCACCCGAAGGCGCATGTCACGGCAGGCATCGACATCGACCACTACATCCAGCTGGCGCGCACGGCGGAGGCGGCGAAGTTCGACATGATCTTCTGCGAGGATGCCGCCGGCTTGCGGGAGGCCAATGTCGGCATCGCCAGCCAGACGTCGCGTTCGATCGGCTTCGAGCCGATCAGCCTGCTTTCGGCGCTGGCGGTCCAGACCAGCCGCATCGGCCTCGTGTCGACGGCCTCGACAAGCTACAACGAGCCCTACGGACTGGCGCGGACTTTCCTGTCGCTCGATCATCTGAGCGGCGGCCGGGCCGGCTGGAACCTGGTCACCTCGGCCAGCCCGATCGAAGCCGCCAATTTCGGCTCGACGGGCCTCAAGCCCCATGCCGACCGCTACGAGCGGGCGCGCGAATTCGCCGAGGTGGTCACCGGCCTATGGCACGGCAAGGCTTCCGGCCATGACGGCCAGAGCTTTTCGGTTCGCGATCCGCTCGACCTGCCGCGCTCGCCGCAGGGCGCACCGGTCATGGTGCAGGCCGGCGCCTCGGATGTCGGCCGCGACCTTGCCGCCTGCACCGCCGATGTGGTGTTCACGGCTGCGCAGACCTTCGAGGAGGCGAAGGCCTTTTATGACGATCTCAAGGGACGCATGGCCGCCTATGGACGTGAGCCTGACGACATCAAGATCATGCCAGGCGTCTCACCTGTGGTGGCGGAAACAGAGGCCGAGGCCCGGGAGAAACATGAGGAATTGCAGGAGCTGATTCCGGACGATGTCGGCGTGGCGCTGCTGTCCAGCTATCTCAGCATCTCCGATCTCTGGCGCTACCCGATCGACGGGCCGCTGCCGGACTTGCCTGACAGCGAGGGGATGAAAAGCCGGCAGGCGCTGGTCGTCGAGCAATCGCGCCGCGACGGCCTTTCCATCCGCCAGCTGGCCCGCCACTTCGCCGGCGCGCGGGGCCATTGGCGCATTGTCGGAACGGCGGCGCAGGTCGCCGACGAACTCCAGGCGCGGTTTGAGGGCGGTGCGGCCGACGGCTACAACGTCATGCCGTCCTGGTTCCCGGGCGAGCTCGATGCCTTTGCCACGCTGGTGGTGCCGGAACTGCAGCGGCGCGGCCTGTTCCGTAAGGAATATGACGGCAACACGCTACGGGAGCATCTGGGCTTGAAGCGGCCGGCGTGAGCTGGAGACTTCTATGCTTCGTCCATCATCCGGGCCGTGCCAGAAACCCTGACCGAGCTGCCGATCTCAGGCCGAATATCGGCATGCAGACGCGACCGCATGCCCATGTCCTCGCCTTGCACGACATCGATCGCGCCGCCATGCAGCCAGCCAATGTCGCGCAGATAGCCGGCAAAGGCAGCTGTCGAGGCGCCCGTCGCCGGATCCTCATAGACGCCACCTGAAGCAAAAGGATTGCGCGTGTGGAACAGTCGTGGCGTTTCGCCATAGGCCAACAGGATCGTTACCAGCCCTTCGCGACGCATCAGGGCCTGTCCGGCTTTCAACTCGTAGCGCATCGCGGCCAGTGCCTCGCGCGATCCGAGGGCCAAGACCAGATGGTCGGCGCCGCCGTGGATCAGCGCCGGCGGAATGGCCGGATCGAGATCGGCCGCGGTATAGCCGAACAATGCCAGCGCCTCGGTAATCAGCGCCGGCGGCCCCGGCTTGCTGCGTGTCGGCGGCGACTGCAACGCCGCGGCGATGGTCGCACCGTCGCGGAACCCTTCGACAGTGATGTTCGCCTGGTTGAGTTTCAGCGGGAAAATCCCATCGCCGAACTGCCGGACCAGGGCGGCTCCCAAGGCGATCGTGGCGTGACCACAGAAGGGGACTTCGGATTCCGGCGAGAAATAGCGGACCCGCCAGTTATCTCCCTGCCTGGCGGCAAAGGCCGTTTCAGAGAACCCGACTTCCGCTGCCAGACGCTGCATCTCGGCCGCATCGGGCAAGACATCGCCTATCAGCACCCCGGCAGGATTGCCGCCGGTGTTGCCATCCGAAAAAGCCGCGATTTTCAGAACGCCCATGTCTCCACACCTCATGCCGCAACGCCGGGTGGATATAGCAAACGGATCTTTCCCGCGATTGAAAAACGGACAAGCCGCTGAGCAGCTGTGACTAACCGGCGAGCACCCTGTGCCGCGGCACCTGATGGTCGGCATTTGATGCAGCTCTATGCACGACCAGCGCGGTCATGATCTCGGCGGCAGCAAGTGCCGCAATGACTTGAGGGCGCTTGTCCTTGACGGCGTCGCCGCCGATTGGCGAGACGAGACGGGCAAATTCCGCTTCTGTGCCTTCGGCCGATTTCAGGAACCAGTTCCTGAACGTCGCTTTCTTGGTCTTCGAGCCGATCATGCCGACATAGGCCGCATCGTCGCGTTTCAGCGCTTCGGCGACGATCAGGAAATCCAGCGCATGGTCATGGGTGAGGATGGCGAAGGCGGTGCCGGCGGGCGCGTTGCGCACTTCGGCCTCGGGCATCGGCGTCAGCCGCGTCTCGACGGTTTGCGGCATGCCTTCCAGCGCCTCGGCCCGCGTCTCGATGACGGCGCCGTGCACGGGAAGCAGCGACATTGCCGCTGCCAGCGCCTGGCCGACATGACCGCCGCCGAAGATATAGACATGCGGTAGATGCGCTTCTTCGGCTTCCGCCGCTGCAACCAACTCGTTGGCGAGATCGACATCGACGAGCCGGATCAAGACTTCGACGCGGCCGCCACAGCATTGGCCAATCTCCGGTCCGAGCGGCACGTCCAGTGTAGCGCAGACTTCATCGGCCTCGATGCGGGCTTCTTGGCCCTGCGGCTTGCGGCGAGGTGACGACGCCACCATCTGCCGCGCCCTGTCGATCGCCATATATTCGAGCTGGCCACCGCCGATCGTGCCAAAAATCGCCTCCCGCGAGACCAGCATGAAGGCGCCCTTCTCGCGTGGCGTCGAGCCCTTGGTGCCGGCCACTTCGACCAAAGCGACGCGACCCTGGCCAGCCAGGAAGTCTTTCAGGCTTTGCACTTTCGAAGTCATCATTCGCATTCCCGTGCGGGAAACATAGGGTTTTTCGACCTGAATTGCACGTTTTGCCGGATTCAGGCCTTCGCCTCGCCTTTCAGCCGCTCGATCGCCATCAGCACGCGCTCCGGCGTCGCCGGGGCGTCAAGGCGCGGACAGATCCTGTGATCGGCGACGCTGGCCACCGCATCCGACAGCGCATGCAGCACGGACATGCCTAGCGGGAAGGGCGGCTCGCCGACCGCCTTGGAGCGGTGGATCGTTGGCTCGCTCGCTTCCGGCCAGTCGGCCAAAGTGACGTTGAAGATCTTCGGCCGGTCGGAGGCGAGCGGGATCTTGTAGGTCGACGGCGCATGGGTGCGCAGCCGGCCCTTGTCGTCCCACCACAATTCCTCGGTCGTCAGCCAGCCCATGCCCTGGATGAAGCCGCCCTCGATCTGGCCGAGGTCGATGGCGCGGTTCAGCGAGCGGCCGGTCTCGTGCAGGATGTCGGTGCGCTCGACCACATATTCGCCGGTCAGCGTGTCGACCGAGACTTCCGAGCAGGAGGCGCCGTAAGCGAAATAGTAGAAAGGGCGGCCCTCGCCCTTGTCGCGATTCCAATGGATTTTCGGCGTCTTGTAGAAGCCCGCCGCCGACAGCTGGATGCGCGCCATATAGGCCTGCTTGACGAGATCGGCGAAGGCGATCTCCTGGTTGCCGATGCGCACCCGGTTGGGCAGGAACAGCACCTGATCGCGCGGCACCTGGTATTTCTCGGCAGCGAAATCGGTCAGCCGGCCCTTGATCTGGCGAGCGCCATTCTGTGCCGCCATGCCATTGAGGTCTGAACCGGACGATGCCGCTGTGGCCGAGGTGTTGGGCACCTTGCCGGTGGTGGTGGCGGTGATCTTCACCTGGTCGAGATCGATCTGGAATTCTTCCGCCACCACCTGCGCGACCTTGAGGTAGAGCCCCTGCCCCATCTCGGTGCCGCCATGGTTCAGATGCACCGAACCATCGGTATAGACATGCACCAGCGCGCCGGCCTGGTTGTAGTGCGTGGCGGTGAAGGAAATGCCGAACTTGACCGGCGTCAGCGCCAGGCCGCGCTTGACGAAACGGCTGTTGGCATTGAAGGCCGAAATTTCGCGCCGCCGCCGCGCATAGCAAGCGCTCTCTTCGAGTTCAGTGACGATGCGCTGGATGATGTTGTCCTCGACCGTCTGGTGGTAGGGCGTGATGTTGCGGTCGCTGGTGCCATAGAAATTCTTCTTGCGGATCTCGAGCGGATCCTTGCCGACCGCGAACGCCACCTCGTCGATGACGCGTTCGGCGCCGACCATCCCTTGCGGGCCGCCGAAACCCCGGAAGGCAGTGTTCGACACGGTGTTGGTGTAGAGCGGCGCCGATTGCGCGTGCACGGCGGGCCAGAAATAGGTGTTGTCGCAATGGAACAGCGCGCGATCGGTCACCGGGCCTGACAGATCCGACGAGAAGCCGCAACGCGCGGCGAACATGAAATCGACACCGAGAATGTTGCCCTCGTCATCGAAGCCGACTTCGTAGTCGACGAGGAAATCATGGCGCTTGCCGGTGGCGATCATGTCGTCGTCGCGGTCGGGCCTGATCTTGACGGCGCGATGGTGTTTCTTGGCGGCGATGGCCGCGAGCGCGGCAAACTGGTTGCCCTGCGTTTCCTTGCCGCCGAAACCGCCGCCCATGCGGCGGATCTCCACCGTGATGGCATTGCTGGGTATGCCGAGCGCATGGCTCACCATGTGCTGGACTTCGCTTGGATGCTGGGTCGAGGAATAGATGGTGACGTCCTGATCCTCGCCGGGTACGGCCATGGCGATATGGCCTTCAAGATAGAAATGCTCCTGGCCGCCGACGCGCATCTTTCCCTTCAGCCGGCGCGGCGCCGACTTGATCGCAGCGGCGGCATCGCCGCGCTTCAAGGTAAGCGGCGGCGTGACGAGCTTGTCCTTCCTCGGATCGAGTCCGCCGATGTCGGTGACGAAGGGCAATTCCTTGTATTCGACCTTGGCCAGCCTGGTGGCGCGGCGTGCCTGTTCGCGGGTTTCGGCGATGACGCAGAAGATCGGCTGGCCGAAGAACTCAACCTTGCCGTCGGCGAGCACCGGCTCATCGTGCCGGCCGGTCGGCGAAATGTCGTTCTCGCCCGGCACATCCTTTGCCGTGAGCACATCGACGACACCGGAAGCAGCGCGCACCGCCGAAAGATCCATGCGGGTGATGGTGGCATGCGCGGCGGCCGAGAGACCGAGGCAGCCATGCAGCGTGCCGGCCGGTTCCGGCATGTCGTCGATGTAGACGGCGGTGCCGCTGACATGCTTGTGGGCGGAATCATGCCGCTGATCGGTGGCGACGCCGCCGACGATCTTCTCAGCCTTGAGATTTGATGTGGCGTGCTTGTTCATCATGCCGCCTCGTTGCGGGACACCTGGAAGGGCGCCCTGGTGCCGGAGGTTTCGACGAAGAAGCGCAACAACAGGTTCTTGGCCGCCAGCGCCCGGTATTCGGCTGACGCCCGCATGTCGGTGAGCGGGGTGAAATCCCTGGCATATTGCGCCATCGCCGTCTCGACCGTCTCTTCGGTCCATGGCTTGCCGAGCAGCGCCTGTTCGACAAAAGACGCCCGCTTCGGCGTCGCAGCCATGCCGCCATAGGCGATGCGCACATCGGCAACCGTACCGTCCTTGGCTAGCGTCAGCAAGAAGGCGCCGAGGGCAGCGGTGATATCCTCGTCGCGGCGCTTGGTGATCTTGTAGACGGCAAATTTTTCGCCCTTGGCCGGCACGGGCACGTGCACGGCCTCGACGAACTCGCCCGGTTGCCGGTCCTGCTTGCCATAGGCGATGAAGAAGGTTTCCAGCGGGATCGTGCGCCGCTTCTTGCCCTTGCGCAGCGTCAGGCGCGCGCCGAGCGCGATCAAGGGCGGCGGCGTGTCGCCGATCGGCGAGCCGTTGGCGATGTTGCCGCCGATGGTGCCCATGTTGCGCACCTGTTCGCCGCCGATGCGGTCAAACAGCGGCCCGAGCGCCGGGATGGTTTTGGCCAGCGTCGAAAAGGCTTCGCTGTAGGTGACGCCGGCGCCGATCGAAATGACGCCCTTGTCTTCGGCGATGGTGCACAGCCCGTCGAGATTGCCGATGAAGACCGCCGGAGAGATGTCGCGCATGTGCTTGGTCACCCACAGGCCGACATCGGTCGAGCCGGCAACGATGGTGGCGCCGGGTTCCTGGTCGAGCACATTGGCGAAATCGTCGACATTGGCCGGCACGATAAGCCGCGCCTCGGCCGAACCGATCTCGACCCGCGCGCCGTCCCGCAAGGCTTCCAGCCTCGCGGTGATCGCCTTGCGCTCCGCCGCCAGCGGATCCTTCGCCGCTTTGCCGTAACTGGAGATGGCGTGCGCGGCGCGGACAATCGCCTCGTAGCCGGTGCAGCGGCAGAGATTGCCTTGCAAAGCCTTTTCGATCGCCGCGTCCGACGGCTCCGGCGACCGCATCCACAGGCCATAGAGCGACATGACGAAGCCCGGCGTGCAGAAGCCGCATTGCGAGCCGTGGAAATCGACCATCGCCTGCTGGACGGGATGCAACTGGCCGGGCTGACCACGCAAATGTTCCACTGTCACGACATGGGCGCCGTCGAGCGAACCGAGGAAGCGGATACAGGCATTGACGCTTTCATAGACCAGACCGGCGGCCGAAAGCTTGCCGACCAGAACCGTGCAGGCGCCGCAATCGCCCTCGGCGCAGCCTTCCTTGGTGCCGCGGAGCGAACGGTCGAGACGCAGCCAGTCGAGCAGGGTCGCGTCCGGCGCCACCGACGACAGCACGACATCCCTGCCATTGAGGATGAAGTGGATTTCGTTGCGGATTTTGATCTTGGCCATGCCTCAGCTCCCCCTGTAGGTCGAATAGCCATAGGGCGAGATCAGCAATGGCACGTGATAGTGCACTGCCTCTGCCATGCCGAAACGGATCGGCACACTGTCAAGGAAAGCCGGTTCCGGCAGTTCTGTGCCCTGGCCGCGCAGATAGTCGCCGGCCGCGAACACCAGCTCATATTGGCCGGCGCGGAACTCGGCGCCCGCCAGCAGCGGCGCGTCGCAACGGCCGTCGATATTGGTCGCGACTGTCTTCAAATGTGTCCTGGCCGAACCGTCAAGGCGATAGAGCGCGATCGACAACCCAGCCGCCGGCTTGCCGGTCGCGGTGTCGAGGACATGCGTCGTCAGACGTCCGCCATCGGCTTTCGACGTTTCTGCCACTGGCGCCTCCCATTCCCGGTACAGTCGAACAAAGCAATGAATTGTGCGCCAATTAAAGGCGATGCATAAGTCCCGGTCGAGCGGAGCGGCACAAAAACACTTTCAAAAATTTCAAGGGAATGCGGCGGCAACCCTTTCGACTATCCTGATCACAACTTCCGGCAGTGTCCGGCAGGAGGGGCAATGCGTTACGAAAGAGACATGCGCGGCTACGGAGCCAATCCACCGGATCCGAAATGGCCCGGCGGGGCGCATGTCGCCGTGCAGTTCGTCGTCAATTACGAAGAGGGCGGTGAGAATTGCGTGCTGCATGGCGACAAGGCGTCGGAAGCCTTCCTGTCGGAGATCGTCGGCGCCGCGCCCTGGGTGGGACAGCGCCATTGGAACATGGAATCGATCTACGAATATGGCGCGCGGGCCGGCTTCTGGCGGCTGTTGCGCCTGTTCAGCGAGTCGCAAGTTCCTGTGACCTGCTACGGGGTCGCCTCGGCACTTGCCCGCTCGCCCGACCAGGTCACGGCCATGCAGGACGCCGGGTGGGAGATCGCCTCGCACGGGTTGCGGTGGATCGACTACCGCGATCATAGCGCCGAGGACGAGCGCCGCGACCTCGAGGCGGCAATCAAGCTGCATTACGAGGTGACAGGCCAGCGCCCGACGGGCTGGTACACGGGCCGCACATCGGTCAACACGGTGCGGCTGGTGGCCGAAGAAGGCGGCTTTGACTATGTCTCCGACACCTATGACGACGAACTGCCTTACTGGTTCGAGCATGCCGGCGGCACGCAGCTCATCATCCCCTATACGCTCGACGCCAACGACATGCGCTTCGCCACGCCGCAGGGCTTCAATTCAGGCGACCAGTTCTTCGCCTATCTCAGGGATAGTTTCGACACGCTCTATGCCGAGGGCCAGGCGGGGCGGCCGCGCATGATGAATATCGGCCTGCATTGCCGCCTCGTCGGGCGGCCGGGCCGGGTGGCGGCGCTGAAGCGCTTCGTCGACTATGTGAAGTCGCATGACAAGGTCTGGCTGGCGCGGCGCATCGATATCGCCAAGCACTGGCAAGAGAACCATCCCTACAAGCCGGCGGCACTGCGCCCGTCGAAAATGGAATTCGAGACATTCGTTCACACTTTCGGCGGCGTGTTCGAGCATTCGCCCTGGATCGCCGAGCGGGCCTACGAGCTGGAGCTGGGCCCGGCGCACGACACCGCGGGCGGCCTGCACAATGCGCTCTGCCGCATCTTCCGCGCTGCCAGCGAGACCGAGCGGCTGGGTGTGCTCAACGCCCATCCCGACCTTGCCGGCAAGCTGGCCAAGGCCAGGCGGCTGACGGCGGAATCGACAAGGGAACAAGCCTCCGCCGGCCTCGACGCGCTGACCGACAAGGAGCGCGAACTGTTCTCCAAGCTCAACGCCGCCTACGTCACCACCTTCGGTTTCCCCTTCATCATCGCGGTGAAGGACAAGACCAAGGAGGAAATCCTCGCCGAGTTCGAGGCGCGCATCGGCAACAGCCGTGGCGTCGAATTCGAGACCGCCTGCAAACAGGTCGAGCGCATCGCGCTGCTCCGCCTCAGAGACATGCTACCGCAATAGGTTTGAACCCATGGACACGATCAGGATGCCAGAGCGCACCTACTACGCACCGCATGGCGGCCATCCCGGCCAATCTGAATTGCTGACAGGCCGCGCCGTCTTCACCGAGGCCTACGCCGTCATTCCCAAGGGCGTGATGCGGGACATCGTCACCAGCGCCTTGCCGTTCTGGGACAAGACCCGCGTCTGGATCCTGTCGCGGCCACTGTCCGGTTTTGCCGAGACATTCTCGCAATACATTGTCGAGGTGGAGCCTGGCGGCGGCAGCGACCGGCCGGAGCCCGACGCCGGCGCCGAAGGCGCCCTGTTCGTGGTCGAGGGCGAACTGACCGTTCTGCTTTCCGGCAAGAAGCATATGTTGCGGCCCGGCGGCTTTGCCTTCCTGCCGCCGGCGAGCGGCTGGACCGTTCGCAATGAAAGCAAGGCGCCGGTTCGCTTCCACTGGATCCGCAAGGCCTACGAAGTGGTCGACGGTCTCGACGTGCCGGAAGCCTTCTTCACCAACGAGCAGGAGATCGCGCCGTCGCCGATGCCGGGCACCGAAGGCCGCTGGGCGACGACCCGCTTCGTCGATCCCGCCGATCTGCGCCACGACATGCATATGACCATCATCACGCTCGAGCCGGGCGCCGTCATTCCCTTCGCCGAGACGCATGTGATGGAACACGGGCTCTACGTGCTGGAAGGCAAGGCGGTCTATCGCCTCAACCAGGACTGGGTCGAGGTCGAGGCCGGCGACTATATGTGGCTGCGCGCCTTCTGCCCGCAGGCCTGCTATGCCGGCGGCCCCGGCAAGTTCCGCTACCTGCTCTACAAGGACGTCAACCGGCACGCCAAGCTCGGCGGCGTCGGCATCGGCGGTCGCGCGCGGTGACCCGCATCACAGCACAGAAGCTGACCCGGGAGGCCTTTGCCCCCTTCGGCGATGTCATCGACATGGGTGGCGACAACCATTACCCGATCAATGGCGGCAAGGCCGAGCGCTACCACGACCTCGCCACCGCTGAAGCCACGGGACCGAACGCGCGCGTGCTGATCTCGATGGTGCGCGGCACGCCTTACGAACTGCCGCTGAAACTGACCATGGTCGAGCGGCATCCGTTCGGCAGCCAGGCCTTCATTCCGCTGTCGCCGCGTCCGTTCCTGGTCGTCGTCTGCCTTGACGGCAAGGAGGGGCCGGGCGAACCGCACGCCTTCATCACCGCGCCCGGACAAGGCATCAACTATTCGCGCAATCTCTGGCACGGCGTGCTGACGCCGCTTGGCGAGCCACAGGATTTCCTGATCGTCGACCGCGGCGGCGACGGCTCGAATCTCGAAGAGTTTCATTTCTCGCACGCCTACGAGATCCATCTCCCCTGAAAGCTTTTGATCCCCATGACCGACATTTCCTTGATCGACCGCCTGCTCGACGTTATCGAGCACGATATCGTGCCGAAGACGGCCGAGGGTGTTGCCCATGGCAACAAGCTGTTCGGCGCGGCGATCCTGCGCAAGGACGACCGCTCGCTGGTGCTGGCCGAAACCAACAACGAGATCGAAAATCCGCTCTGGCATGGCGAGGTGCACTGCCTGAAGCGGTTCTACGAGATGCCGAAAGCCGAGCGCGTCGACACCAAGGACGCTCTGTTTATCGCCACGCATGAGCCCTGCTCGCTCTGCCTGTCGGCGATCACCTGGACCGGCTTCGACAATTTCTACTATCTCTTCAGCCACGAGGATTCGCGCGACAGCTTTGCGATCCCGCACGACCTGAAGATCCTGAAAGAGGTCTTCACCCTCGACCCAGGCGGCTACAACGCCCAGAATGCCTATTGGAAGAGTTTTTCCATCCGCAGGATGGTGCGGGCGCTGCCCGAGGCGGAACGCCAGCGGCTGGAGACACGCATCGGCAAGATCTCGGCACGCTACGACGCGCTGTCCGGCGCCTACCAGGCGAGCAAGGGCGAGAACGATATTCCGCTAGACTAACCTTCGGCCGCAGGATCATCCACTTTGAATTGCCCCCTTTATGGTGGCACATTGCGGCATGGAAAAAACGCATGGCGACAAGAGAAGGAAGTAAAACGATGATTTCCCCCGAAACCGGGGAAACCCTGACGCGTCAAGTGCGTCCATTCACCGTGACCTATAAGGGCGAGAGCATGATTGTCGACCTGCCAGGTTACTATCCGGCTTCGCAGGGCGAAGGTGTGCATGTTGGAGACGACATGACTGCTGTCGACGCAGCTCTTCGTGCCCTCAGGGAAAAGATCGATGGCGTGCCCGCTCCGGCAACCATCCGGCGGATGCGCACAAAGCTCAAACTGTCACAGCGCGAGGCGGGATCGCTGTTCAAGGTCGGCGAGAATGCCTTCGACAAGTATGAAAGAGGCCTGATCGAGCCTAGCGGCCCGACCATCCAACTGATGACGTTGCTGGAAGGACATCCCGAATTGTTGGACGAATTGCGGTAACGGCACAGGTCGCATAATTCGCTGCTCCAGTCGCGAATGGCGATTGAAACTTGCCGCGCCTCGGGGCGTTATGCGCAGCCATGAAAACCGTCACCGAATTTCCCCGCAAGGTCGTTGAATTCCCAGATATGGGCATCATCATGCCGGATGGCTGCCGGCTGTCCGCGAGGGTGTGGATGCCGGAGGATGCCGGCGACGATCCGGTGCCTGTCATCCTCGAGCACCTGCCCTACCGCAAGCGTGACGGCACCATTTTTCGCGATCAGCTGACGCATCCCTATTTCGCCGGCCACGGCTACGCGTCGATCCGCGTCGACATGCGCGGTAATGGCGATTCCGAAGGGCTGATGGACGACGAATATTCCGAGCAGGAATTACAGGACGCCTGCGACGTCGTCGCCTGGGCGGCGGCTCAGCCCTGGTGCAACGGCAATGTCGGCATGATGGGCATCTCCTGGGGCGGCTTCAACTGCCTGCAGGTTGCGGCCAAGCAGCCGCCGGCGCTGAAGGCGGTGATCAGCCTATGCTCGACCGTCGACCGCTATGCCGACGACATCCACTACAAGGGTGGCTGCCTGCTGATCGAGAATTTCGGCTGGGCCTCGACCATGCTCTCCTACTCGTCGCGGCCGCCGGACCCGCTGATCGCCGGCGACAACAGATGGCGCGATCTGTGGCTGACCCGGCTGGAGAACCAGCCCTTCCTTTTGCCGCTGTGGCTCAGCCACCAGCATCGCGACGCCTATTGGAAGCGCGGCTCGATCTGCGAGGATTTTTCGGCCGTCAAGGCCGCCGTTCTGTCGATCGGCGGCTGGCATGACGGCTACCGCAACACGATCTCGCACCTCGTCACCAACATCGAGGCGCCGGTCAAGGGCATTGTCGGCCCCTGGATCCACAAATATCCGCACTATGCCGGCCCCCAGCCGGCCATCGGCTTCCTGCAGGAGGCGCTGCGCTGGTGGGACCATTGGCTGAAGGGCACCGAGACCGGCGTCGAGGACGATCCCGCCTACCGTGCCTATGTGATGGACAGCGTGCGCCCGGCACGCTGGCATCCCGAGCGGCCCGGGCGCTGGGTGGCGGAACAACAATGGCCGTCACCCGCGATCAAGACCCAGGCCATCGCACTGCTGCCCAAGGGGAGCCAACCAACCATTGTCGCCTCGCCGCAGAATTGTGGGCTCGCCGGCGGCGAATATTTTCCGTTCACCTTCGGTCCGGAATTGCCGGGCGACCAGCGTCCCGACGATGCACTGTCGGTGTGTTTCGACCAACCGGAACTCGCCGAGACCATCGACATTGTCGGCGCGCCGGAAGTCGAGGTCACGTTCGCTTCCGATCGCCCGCAGGCCAACATCGCGGTGCGGCTCTGCGACGTCCATCCCGACGGCGCTTCCGAACTGATCTCCTATGGTGTGCTCAATTTGACACATCGCGACTCGCACGAATTCCCGCAGGCACTGGCGCCGGGCGAGACCGTGTCGGCGCGCGTCGTGCTCGATCAATGCGCCTACCGCGTGCCGGCCGGCCACCGCCTGCGCGTCGCCGTGTCGAACGCCTATTGGCCCATGATCTGGCCGTCGCCGGAGCCGGTGCAGTTAAGCTTGTCGGCGGCGACACTTGCCTTGCCGCTGCGGCCGCTGGCGAAAGGCGGCGAAGCGACGTTCGCCGAGCCGGAAGGTGCCGCGCCCTGGGCCACCGAGACGACCCGTGCAGCGAATTCCGAACGCCATGTCGATCGCGACGAAAAGACCGGAATCATCACGCTTTCCATTGCGGATGATTTCGGCGAGGTGCGCGATCTCGACCACGGCCTGGTCAATGGCAGCATCGCCCGCGAAACATGGACGATCCATCCTGACAATCCATTGTCGGCCTCTGGGAAAACACACTGGACGCAGACATTGTCGCGAAATGGATGGTCGGTGCGAACCGAGACATGGGCAGAGATGCGATCGGACGCACAAAACTTCATCGTCAGCGCCAGAATCGAGGCCTATGAGGGCGAACAAATCGTCTTCGAGCGCAATTTCGAGGAGAAAATTCCACGTGCGCTTGTCTGAGCGCTGACGCCCTTGGTCCAAATGCGACGTACGATTTACGCCACGGCATGTCGCATTCGGTCTTGCTTACGGCGTTAGCTTACCCTCATTATTCAGGGAGAATTAACAACAAAAATCGACCGTAGAGTCGAACCAACAGAGTGAGGAACTCAATATGTCGAACGAACTGGAATTCCTTAGCCGGCGTGTCGCAGCAGGCAAGCTGAGCCGTCGTGATTTTCTCGGTCGCGCGGCAGCGCTCGGCATCGCCGCGCCCTTCGCCAATTCGCTGCTTTCAAGCGCGGCGCGCGCGGCAGGCCCGGTCAAGGGCGGCACGCTGAAGGCCGGCCTGGTCGGCGGCGAATCCACCAACAGTCTCGATCCGGCGCTGTTCATGACGCAGGTGCCGTTCGCCTTCGGCAAGTGCTGGGGCGAAATGATCGTCGAGCTGTCGCCGGACGGCAAGCTCGAGAACCGCATCGCCGAAGAGATCGGCTCATCCGACGACGCGAAGACCTGGACTCTGAAAATCCGCGACGGGGTCGAATTCCACAACGGCAAGACCGTGACCGCCGAGGACGTGGCCGCCACGCTGGAGCGCCACTCGGACGAGAAGTCGAAGTCCGGCGCGCTCGGCTACATGAAGGGCATCGACACCATCAAGGCCAGCGGCAAGGAAGTGGTGCTGACGCTGAAGGAGGCCAATGCCGACCTTCCCTACCTGCTCAGCGACTACCACCTGATCGTCCAGCCCAATGGCGGCAAGGACAAGCCCGATGCCGGCATTTCGGCCGGCCCGTATGTGGTCAAGACCAACGAGCCCGGCGTGCGCCATGGCGCCGAACGGTTTGCCAATTACTGGCAGGGCGACAAGATGGGCCATGCCGACCAGATCGAAGTCATCGTCATCAACGACGCGACGGCGCGCACGGCGGCCCTGCAGGGCGGCCAGGTCAACATGATCAACCGCGTCGAGCCGAAGATCGTCGACCTGATCAAGCGCGTGCCGGGCGTGACCATCCGCAACCATGCGGGTCCGGGCCACTATGTCTTCATCATGCATTGCAACACGGCTCCCTTCGACAACAATGACCTGCGCATGGCGCTGAAGCTCGCCATCGACCGCGAAGAGATGCTGACCAAGGTGCTGCGCGGCTATGGCTCGCTCGGCAACGACTTCCCGATCAACGCGTCCTATCCGCTGTTCACCGAAATCGAGCAGCGCAAGTACGATCCCGACAAGGCCAAGTTCCACTACAAGAAGTCCGGTCATGACGGCACCGTTCTGCTGAGGACCTCGGACGTCGCCTTCCCCGGCGCGGTCGATGCCTCGCAGCTCTTCCAGCAGAGCGCGGCCAAGGCCGGCATCAAGATCGAGCTCAAGCGCGAGCCCGGCGACGGTTACTGGAACGAGGTCTGGAACAAGCAGCCCTTCTGCGCTTCCTATTGGGGTGGGCGATCGACGCAGGACCAGATGTACTCGACCGCCTACCTGTCGACCGCCGACTGGAACGACACGCGTTTCAAGCGCCCGGACTTCGACAAGATGGTGCTGGCGGCGCGCGCCGAGCTCGACGAGGCCAAGCGCAAGCAGATGTACCACGACATGGCCGTCATGGTGCGTGACGAAGGCGGCCTGATCCTGCCGATGTTCAACCAGTTCATCGACGCCACCGGCGCCAAGGTCGATGGCTGGGTGGACGATCCGCACCAGGAACTGATGAACGGCTACGCCCTGGCGAAGTGCTGGCTGCAGGCCTGAGTCCGGCTTTGCGGAGATGTCCTCACCCATCCTGAAGCTAATTGCCCAGCGCATCGCGCTGGGCATCCTCCTTCTGCTGGCCATTTCGGTCCTGATCTTCGCCGGCACGCAAATCCTGCCCGGCGACGTCGCTCAAGCCATTCTGGGACAATCGGCGACGCCGGAGTCGCTCGCCAATCTGCGCGAACAGCTCGGGCTGAACGATCCGGCCTATGTCAGGTATTTCCACTGGCTCGGCGGCGTGCTGACCGGCGACCTCGGCACCGCCATGTCGAGCGGCCAGGATATCGCCACCTCGATCAAGGGCCGGCTGTGGAACACGCTGTTCCTCGCCTTCTGGGCGGCGATCGTCGCCATCCCGCTGGCCATAACGCTCGGCCTGATCGCCGTGCGTTTCCGCAATGGCTGGGTCGACAAGCTGATCTCCGGGCTGGCGCTCGCCTCGACCTCCTTCCCGGAATTCTTCATCGGCTACTTGCTCGTCTTCTACTTCGCGGTTCAGCACCAATGGTTCCCCGCCATCTCGACCGTCTATGACGGCATGCCCTTCGGCGAGCGGATGCAGGCGATCGCGCTGCCGGCGACGGCGCTGACGCTGGTGGTGTTGGCCCACATGATGCGCATGACGCGCGCCGCCATCCTCAACGTCATGCAGTCGGCCTATGTCGAGACGGCGGAGCTCAAGGGGCTCTCGGCCTTCGCCGTCATCCGCAAGCACGCCTTTCCGAACGCGATCGCGCCGATCATCAACGTCGTCATGCTCAACCTCGCCTATCTCATCGTCGGCGTTGTCGTCGTCGAGGTGATCTTCGTCTATCCCGGCATGGGGCAGTATCTGGTCGACCACGTCACCAAGCGCGATGTGCCGGTGGTGCAGGCGGTCGGCCTGATCTTTGCCGCCGTCTATATCAGCCTCAACATCATCGCGGACATTGCAGCGATCGTCGCCAATCCGCGGCTCAGGCATCCAAAGTGAGGGGGCGGGCATGCTCGATATAAGACGCATCCCCATCCCTGCCCTGATCGGCCTGGTGCTGACCGCCCTGTTCGTGCTGGCGGCGATCTTCGCGCCGTGGATCTCGCCGCACGACAATGCCGAGATCGTCGGCGACGTCTGGGAACCAATGTCGGCCGCGCATTGGCTGGGCACCGACAATCTCGGCCGCGATCTGCTATCGCGCATGATCTACGGCGCCCGCATCACCCTGTTCATCGCCGTGCTGGCCACCGCGCTGTCCTTCTCGCTCGGCGCCATACTCGGTTTTTCGGCGGCGGTGTTCGGCGGCTGGTTCGACACGATCTTGTCGCGCCTCGTCGACCTGCTTATGTCGATCCCGACCCTGATCATGGGCCTGGTCGTGCTCTCCGTGCTGCCGACAAACCTGGTGACGCTGATCCTGGTCATGGGCATTCTCGATTCGACCCGCGTCTACCGCCTGTCGCGCGCGGTGGCCGTCGACATCAACGTCATGGACTATGTCGAGGCCGCCAAGCTGCGCGGCGAAGGCAGCGCCTGGATCATCTTCCGCGAGATCCTGCCCAACGCGCTGTCGCCGCTCGTTTCGGAACTCGGCCTGCGCTTCATCTATGCGGTGCTGTTCCTGTCGACGCTGTCCTTCCTCGGCCTTGGCGTGCAACCGCCGGACGCCGACTGGGGCGGCATGGTCAAGGAGAACAAGGACGGCATCGTCTTCGGCATTGCCGCGGCACTCATTCCGGCGGGGGCGATCGCCGCGCTCGCCATCTCGGTCAACCTTGTCGCCGACTGGATCCTCAACCGCACGACAAGCCTGAAGGGAGGACGCGGGTGATGGCTGATAGCAACGCGAAGCCCGGACAACCCAAGCCAGGCGTGCTGCTCGATATCAGGAATCTGCGCATCGAGGCCACGGTCTATCCGCCCGGCGAAGCGCCAAAGAACATCGTGCTGGTGCACGATGTCTCGCTGACGCTGGAAAAGGGCAAGGTGCTGGGCCTGATCGGCGAATCCGGCGCCGGCAAGTCGACCATCGGCCTGTCGTCGATGGGCTATGGCCGTGGCGGCGTGCGCATCACCGGCGGCGAAGTGATCCTCAACGGCCGCGATATCCTGAAGGGCGGCAAGGAAGGTTTCCGCAAACTGCGCGGCCGCGAGGTCTGCTATGTCGCGCAGTCGGCGGCGGCCGCCTTCAACCCGGCGCACCGGCTGATGGACCAGGTGGTGGAAGCCACGCTGCTGCATGGCACGGCGACACGCGCCGAGGCCGAAAAGCGCGCCGTCGCGCTGTTCAGGAAGCTCAGCCTGCCGAACCCGGAAACCATCGGTGAACGCTTTCCGCACCAGGTCTCGGGCGGCCAGTTGCAGCGCGTGATGACGGCAATGGCGCTGTGCTCGGAACCCGACCTGATCGTCTTCGACGAGCCGACAACGGCGCTCGACGTGACGACGCAGATCGACGTGCTGGCGGCGATCAAGGACGCCATCCGCGACACCCATGTGGCGGCGCTCTACATCACCCACGACCTTGCCGTCGTCGCCCAGGTCTCCGACGAGATCATGGTGCTGCGCCATGGCAGGCTGGTCGAATGGGGTGGTACCCGCCAGATCATCAAGGAGCCGCGCCAGGAATACACCAACGCGCTGGTCTCGGTGCACGAGATCGAGCACCAGGAGCAGACCCCCGGCGCCACGCCGTTCCTGTCGGTGAAGAACGTCACCGCCGCTTATGGCGGCGGCCACGTCAAGGTGCTGAAGAACGTGTCGGTCGACATCTACCCCGGCCAGACGCTGGCAGTGGTGGGCGAATCCGGCTCCGGCAAGTCGACGCTGGCGCGCGCCATCACCGGCCTTTTGCCGCCCGAGCAAGGCACTGTCACCTTCGATGGGCGGCCGCTCGCCAACCGGCTCGCCGACCGGCCGAAGGAAGATCTGCGCCAGCTGCAGATGATCTACCAGATGGCCGACGTCGCGATGAACCCGCGCCAGACCGTCGGCACCATCATCGGCCGGCCGCTCGAATTCTATTTCGGCATGCGCGGCAGGGAACGCGACAAGCGCGTCGCCGAACTGCTCGACGAGATCGAAATGGGTAAGGGCTTTGTCGACCGCTATCCGGCGGAACTTTCAGGCGGCCAGAAGCAACGCGTCTGCATCGCCCGCTCGCTCGCCGCCAAGCCGAAGCTGATCATCTGCGACGAGGTGACCTCGGCGCTCGATCCGCTGGTGGCCAACGGCATCCTCAAGCTGCTGCTCGACCTGCAGCAGCACGAGAAGGTCGCCTATCTCTTCATCACCCACGATCTGGCGACAGTGAAGTCGATCGCCGATTCGATCGCGGTGATGTATCGCGGCGAAGTGGTCCGCTACGGTTCGAAGAGCAAGGTTCTGACGCCGCCCTTCGACGCCTATACCGACCTTCTCCTGTCGTCGGTCCCTGAGATGGAGATCGGCTGGCTGGAAAAGGCGATCAAGGGGCGGCGCATGGCCAGCGCGGGGAACTAACGACCTGCTGGTCGGGCCCGGGACCCCATCCCTGCCCTCTATGACAAGACTGCATGGAGCAGCCCATGGCGCTCAAATCCAAGCTTCTGCTGATCATCCTCGACGGCGTTCCCTATCGCAACTGGCGCCGGCTGATGGGCAATCTCGAAGGCTGGGTGCAATCGGGCGAGGCGCGGGTCTGGAAGATGCGCTCAGTGCTGCCGTCGACCTCGGCCTGCTGCTATGCCTCGATCCACACCGGCGTGTCGCCGCAGGTGCATGGCATCCTCTCCAACGAGAACCGGTTCCGCGTCGCGCAGCCCGACATCTTCTCGGAAGTCAGCAAGGCCGGAGGCAAGACCGGGGCGGTGACCCACTCCTACTGGTCGGAATTCTTCCGCTCCTACCCGTTCGACCTGGTCGAGGACATGGAATATGACGAGCCGGGCGGGCCGATCACGCATGGCCGCTTCCACACCATGACCGGCTACAACGCCCGCAACCAGATGACGCCGAGCGATGTCGATCTGCTCGCGACGCTGACCATGCTGACCAAACGCCACGGCATCGACTACGGCATCCTGCACACCTGCACACTGGACTCGATGGGCCATCGCTTCGGCCATGACTGCCACGAGATGGACCATGCGGTCTATGCGATGGATGGCATGCTGGCCGCCTTCCTGCCAGGCTGGATCGCGGCCGACTACGAGGTCATGGTCACCGCCGATCACGGCCAGACCGACCGCGGCCACCATGGCGGCCATGATAACGAGATGCAGGATTTCGCGCTGTACTATTTCGGACAAGGCCAAGGGCCTGAGGCCGATACGCTGCTCGACCAATTGCAGCTGGCGCCGACGGTGCTGAGCCGGCTCGGCGTGCCGGTGCCCGCGACGATGAAGGCGAAGCCTTTCTTGGGGTGAGGGCGGCTTTCCCTTCTCCCCTTGTGGGAGAAGGTGTCGCCGAAGGCGATGGATGAGGGGTGTTCCAGGGAACGCCAACGTCTCACTCCGCTGGACCACCCCTCATCCGTCTCGGCGCTGCGCGCCGATCCACCTTCCCCCACAAGGGGGGAAGGAAGGCGTCCCTACTGGCAACCGCCCCGCTCTTCGGTTAGCCTCCGCAAATTCCTTGGCGGAGGATGAACCTTTTTGGACCGATCGGCGACAGAGCAGGCAGGAGCCAGGCGGCTCGACCGGCCATGACGGCGGCGACGGAGACCGATCGCGCGCTTGTCGACCGGGTCGCGAAGGGCGACCGTGCCGCCGTGCGGCTCCTGTTCATGCGTCACCACGCGCGCGTCTACCGCTTCGTGGCGCGCCAGACGGGATCGGAAATGATGGCTGACGATATCGCGAACGAGGTGTTCCTTGAGCTGTGGCGCCAGGCGCCAGGCTTCGAAGGGCGCTCCGAAGTCTCGACCTGGCTGCTTGGCATCGCCCGGTTCAAGGCGCTGTCGCTGCTGCGCAAGAAGAAGGAAGACTGGATCGACGACGAGGCGGCCGCCGCGGTGCCGGACAGCGCCGACACGCCGGAGGTCGTCACCATGAAAGAGGACAAGGCCGCCGCCTTACGCCGCTTCATCGACGCCTTGCCCGAAGAACACCGCACGGTGATCGATCTTGCCTATTATCACGGGCAGTCGGTGGCAGAGATCGGCGAGGTGCTCGCCATCCCGGTCGCGACGGTCAAGACCCGGATGTTCTACGCCCGCAAGAAACTCGGCGAGGCCCTCAAGGCCGCCGGTTACGACAGGGGGTGGCCATGAGCGCCGCTGAAAAAATGTCGCGTCGCGACGAAATGGAAACGCTGCTGCCGTTCTATCTGAACGGCTCGCTGGAAGGCTCCGACCTCGAAGCCGTAGAGGAGTGGCTGGCGACCGATCCGGCGGCGATGGCAGCCCTTGGCGAGGCCGAGGCCGAATTCTCCGGCACATCGGCCGCCAATGAAGCAATCCGCCCGCCAGCCGATGCGCTCAGCCGCTTCGCCAAGGCGCTCGATGCCGAGGCCGGCCCTGCACGCAAGCCGGCTGGCTCGTCCTGGCTGGCGCAGGCCTGGAGCCGCTTCATGGCTGTGCCGGTCGGCGTCGCCTGGGCGACGGCCGCGGTCCTGCTGGCGCTGATCGCTGTGCAGTCCCTGGTGCAGCCCGGTGGCAAGGGCAAGGATTTCGAGATTGCCGGCGCGCAAGACGATCTGGCAAAAATGCCGTTCGCGCTGGTCAAGTTCAAACCGGATGCGAAGATGTCGGACATTTCGGCATTCCTCGGCAGCAACGGGCTGAAGGTCATCGGTGGACCGACCGCAGACAGCGTGTTCCGGATCGGCATTCCCGCCGCCAACGCAGCCGACTATGCCAAGCAGCTTGGCCTTATTGCAGCCCAGCCATTCGCCGACACTGTGATCGAGGGAAGGAAACCGGTTGATGGCGGCTGAGGCGGCCCTTCGATTTGCGGCAATCCTGGCGGCGGCGATGACAATCACCGCCGTGCCTGCGTCGGCACAGACCAATGCCGCCAAGAGCGACCAGACGAAAATCGACTGCCGAAACGGCACCAACGCGGCCGGCGCAGATTGCGCCAAGGACGGCAGCGCCAGCGGCAATGCCAGCGGTGCGGGTCCTGCCCAGGCGGCCGCCGTCTTTCTTCCCGCCTTGATCGTCGACCTGTTTCCCAATCCGGTCGCGCCTCCGGCACCGGTGCCGACGCCGCCGCCGGAACCGGTCACGCCGCCTGGCAACAATCAGGCCGGCCCTCCGGCCGGCGGGCCGATCGTCTCGCCGACCGATCTCGTCGCCGTCCAGCCACCGCGCGCCGTGGCCGGCGAATTTGTGCCCGACGAGGTGCTGGTGACGGTCGACGGCGATGCCGGCGCCGTGCAGCAGATCGCCGCCTCCTTCGGCCTCCAGGTGCGCTCGCAGCGCCAGTCACGCCTGCTCGGCACCACTTTGGTACGCTTCGGTATTCCCGATGGTCGCCCCGTCGGCGTCGTGCTGGCGCAGCTTGCCGCCGACGGCCGGACGCAGCGGCGCGAGCCCAACCACATCTACTCGCTGCAGCAGGCCGCCGGCATCGTCAACTATGCCTTTGACCGTATCGCGCTCGATGCCAAACAGGCGAGCGGTCAAAACGTCCGCGTCGCCGTCATCGATACCGGCATCGATGACACCAATCCGGCACTGGCCGGTGTCATCGCCGGACAGTTCGACGCCATGCCCGACGTGCCGGTCGAAAAGCGCGACCATGGCACCTCGATCGACGGGCTGATCGCCGGCGTCGGCGCGCTGGAAGGCATGGCGCCGGGCGCCAGGATTTACCACGCCCGCGCCTTCGAAGGCGGCAAGTCGACCATGGACGTCATCCTGTCCGCGCTCGACTGGGCGGCCGAGCAGAATGTCAGCATCATCAATATGAGCTTCGTCGGGCCGAAGAACGACCTGCTCGGCGCCGCCTGCCGCAATGCCCGCGCGCTCGGCATGGTGCTGGTCGCCGCCGCCGGCAACAACGGGCCGAAGGCGCCCTATGGCTATCCGGCCGCCTTCGACGGCGTCATCGCCGTGACCGCGACCGACGCCAAGGACGGACTGATGCCGCAGGCCAATCGCGGCGCCTATGTCTTCATCTCGGCGCCGGGCGTCGAAATGGTGGCGCCAAGCGGCGCCGGCTCGGATGTCGTCACCGGCACCTCTTTCGCCGCGGCGATCGTCAGCGGCGCCATCGCCAATCTCCTCCATGCTTCGCCCGCCCGCTCGGCCGATGACATCGAGAAAGCGCTGGCGGCAACGGCTAGGGATCTCGGGCCCACGGGCAGAGACAATGATTTCGGCTACGGCTTGTTGGACATCAAGGCCGCGGGGGCGGCAAGCGACTAAGGTTAGCTTGGAGTTTAACGTGGCTGCGACCCCGTGAGATCGCTCAGTCAATACGCTCGAAGGTGTCCAGGCTCGTCCCGAAGGCGCGCCACGCTCCAACCGTGGTCAGCTTTGCGGGCTCACCTTCCGCCTCGGCTGAGAGCACCTGTCCGGCCACCGTGTGCCACAACATCTCGATCTTGCCGTCTCGAACAATGCCGGTGTAGCTGACAGCCGCAGGCCCCGCCTTTCCCGACGCCGCAGACGTGAAGCCAATCACATCTCCATGAGCGGCGCCATAGAATGGCACCACCATCCCGGAGAAGCTGCTGTCCGGCAACGCTGTCCTGAAGACACCCCGGATCATGCCACCACTATCATCTTCGATAATCACAACCGAGCCGTATTGATTGCGCCAAGTGCCTTTCCACGAAACCATATTTGCCTCCTCTCAGCCCGTCATGTCGCCCGTCATGCGCTAACGTGGGAGGCGGCCTACCGTTCCGCACGATTACCGGGTCGAACCCCGTCGCTCGGAGTGGTTGCGTTTCGACCCCTAACCCGGCGCTCCCGCAACCGATCCCCTGACCACCAGGTCGACCGGCCAGACTTCACCGCGGGCGCCTTCTTCCAGCCCCGAAATCCGCGCCGCCAGCCGTTCGGCGACGCGGGCGCCGGCAAGGCGGATGGATGAGCGCGTCGTCGACAGCGGCACCGAAAAATTCTCCGGCTTCAGCCAGGGGAAGACGTCGTCATGGGCGATCAGCGAGACATCGCCGGGAATGGTGAGGCCGAGGTCGCGCACCGCGCGCACGACGCCCAGCGCCATGATCAGGCTGGAGCAGGCGATCGCCGTCGGCGCGTCGCCCTCCTCGAGCAGGCGCCTGGTGGCGCGATAGCCGTTCTCTTCGGTCATGACCACGGAGCAGACATGGCGTTCGCCCAGGCTTAGCCCGCTTGCCGCGAGCGCGCGGCGCACGCCGCGCTCGCGATGGATGGCGAAGGTCTCGCGGTCGTCGCCATTGATCAGCGCCAGCCGCCGGTGGCCGAGCTGGACCAGCAGCCGCGCCGCTTCGTGGAAGGCGCCCTCATTATCGATGTCGAGATAGGGATAGTCGAAATCGAAGCCCTCGCTGCGGCCATGGACGAGGAAGGGAATGCCGAGCGTGCTGACCAGCGCCACCCGACTGTCCTGCGGCCGCGGCGAAGAGATATAGACGGCATCGACCTGCCGGTTGGCGACGATGCGCCGATAGGTCGTCTCCTGGTCGTCGGCGTCGGCCGGGGACAGCACGAGGTCGAGCTCGTGCGAGCGGGCATAGTCGCCGAGGCCGGACAGAAACTCGACAAAATGCGGATCGATGTCGACGGCCGCACCCGTCGGCAGGACATAGCCGATCATGCCGGATTTGCCGGTCGCCAGCCGCCGCGCGCTCGGATTGGGGCGATAACCATGGCGCTTGGCGGCGTCCATGACGCGCCTGCGCGTCTCCTCGTTGACCTCCGGATAGCCATTCAGTGCCCGGCTTACCGTGGTCTGCGAAAGCGCCAGCATATGCGCGAGCTGCTTGAGGTTCACAACGGCCTCCATTCCCTCAAAGCGCTTTTAAATTGAATCGACCCAATCGCCACAAAGGCGCGACGGTATCGAGATGACCATAGTCGGGGTTGGAGTCAGTTTGAAACGAAAATTGCTGTTGCGTTGCCAAAAAAGCATGCTGCGGTGCACTTTTCGGTGGCATAATCTGCAAAATTAAATCGATTAGCTACCGAGCCTCTTGACTTTCAGATGATTCAATGGCGTGATCCAAAAAGCCAAAGCGCTTTGGAAGGCTCTTCGAAAGGTTGCGGTTCCCTTACGACTGAGTCACAGTCCTGCGGCGTCGGCGGGCGGAATGGAGGTTCCGTCCGGTGTGTGTGACCCACTGGGAGGAATACCGATGAAGAAAATGCTTTTGCTGGGTGTTGCGTTTGGTGCGCTCGCCCTGAATACGCCCGCGCATGCCGAACTGAAGTTCAAACCAGGCGAGGACAAGCGCTTCAACTGGGCAAACTTTGAAGACCTCAAGAAGGTCGACCTCAAGGGCGAGACGCTGACCATCTTCGGGCCGTGGCGCGGCGAGGATGAGACGCTTGTCCGTTCGGTGCTCGACTATTTCTCCGAGGCGACCGGTGCGGAGGTGAAATACTCCTCGTCCGAAAATTACGAGCAGCAGATCGTCATCGACACCCAGGCCGGCAGCCCGCCGAACATCGCCGTCCTGCCGCAGCCGGGCCTGATCCAGGACCTCGCTTCCAAGGGCGTGCTGACCCCGCTGGGCGACGACGTCGCCGCGTGGATCAAGGAAAACTACGCCGCCGGCGACTCCTGGGCCAAACTCGGCACCTACACCGGCAAGGACGGCAAGTCGGCCTTCTATGCCTTTCCCTACAAGATCGACGTGAAAGGGCTGGTCTGGTACTCGCCCGACAATTTCGAGGAAGCCGGCTACAAGGTGCCGAAGACGCAAGAGGAACTGGCCGAGCTCGAAAAGAAGATCATCGCCGATGGCGGCAAGCCCTGGTGCATCGGGCTTGGTTCCGGCGGTGCGACAGGATGGCCGGCGACCGACTGGGTCGAGGACATCATGCTCAGGACGCAGCCGCCGGAAGTCTACGACAAGTGGGTCAAGAACGAGATCCCGTTCACCGATCCGGCAGTGGTCAGCGCCATCGACATCTTCGGCAAGATCGCCACCGACGACAAGATGGTGGATGGCGGCGCCAAGGCAGTAGCGGCGACCGATTTCCGCGACAGCCCGAAGGGGCTCTTCACCGTGCCGCCGAAGTGCTACATGCACCATCAGGCATCGTTCATCCCGTCCTTCTTCCCGGAGGGCGTGAAGCTCGGCCAGGACGCGGACTTCTTCCCCTACCCGCCCTACGCCTCCAAGCCGGAACTCGGAACGCCGCTGGAGGTCGCCGGAACGCTGGTGATGATCACCAAGGATTCCAAGGCATCGCGCGAGTTCATCAAGTTCCTCGAAATGCCGCTCGCGCATGAATTGTGGATGGCACAGAAGAGCTTCGTCACCCCCTTCAAGAGCGCCAACAAGGATGCCTATGGCAGCGATGCGCTGAAGAAGCAGGGCGAGATCCTGGTCGGAGCGACGACAGTCCGTTTCGACGGCTCCGACCTGATGCCCGGCAAGATCGGTGCCGGCTCATTCTGGACCGGCATGATCGATCTGGTCGGCGGCAAGTCCGCCCAGGACGTGGCCGCCGACATCCAGAAGAGCTGGGACGCAATCAAGTAGATCGCAACAGGCAAGCTGGAACCTTACTGATCCTCCTGCAGGATCCGGGCCACGGCCCGGGTCCGACCGGCGGCATACGCCGGAAGCCTTCGCGTTTCGATTGTTCCGAATGACTCACAAAGTCGGTGCATCCGACCGCCAGCTTGCCTGGCTGGTCATGCGCAGGGAGAGGGACCCATGGCGGCTCAGATTTTCTCGGCCATTTTCGTCATCATCATCGGCGTCGGCGGCTGTGTCGCCTACTTCTGGGGCGCCAACAAACTGCTGGACCTGACCTTCCCTTCGCGCGGGGTCACCGGCACGGCTGCCGTCAACAATCTGCGCCGGCAGGGCCTTGTGCGGCCATGGCTGTTCGTCGGCCCGGCGCTGATCATTCTCACCATCTACCTGATCTACCCGGTGATCGCGACACTATGGCTCTCCTTCCTCGACCGCGGCGGCAGCAGTTTCGTCGGGCTCGCCAACTACGAGTGGGCTTTGCGCGATCCAGATCTTCGGCGCTCGATCCTGAACAACCTGCTGTGGCTGGCGGTGGTGCCGGCGGCCTGCACCTTCCTCGGCCTGATCATCGCCGTGCTCACCGACAAGATCTGGTGGGGCACGATCGCCAAGAGCCTGATTTTCCTGCCGCTGGCCATCTCCTTTGTCGGCGCCAGCGTGATCTGGAAGTTCATTTACGAATATCGCGGCGAGGGCCAGGTGCAGATCGGCCTGCTCAACGCCATCATCCAGCATTTCGGCGGCCAGCCGCAGGTGTGGATATCGCTGCCGTTCTGGAACAATTTCTTCCTGATGATCATCCTGATCTGGATCCAGACCGGCTTTGCCATGGTCATCCTGTCCTCGGCGTTGCGCGGCATTCCGGAAGAGACGCTGGAGGCCGCGGTCATCGACGGCGCCAACCCGTTCCAGATCTTCTGGAAGATCATGGTGCCGCAGATCTGGGGCACCATCGCCGTTGTCTGGACCACCATCACCATCCTGGTGCTCAAAGTTTTCGACATCGTGCTGACCATGACCAACGGCCAGTGGAACAGCCAGGTGCTGGCCAATCTGATGTTCGACTGGATGTTCCGAGGCGGCGGCGATTTCGGCCGCGGCGCAACGATCGCCATCATCATCATGATAGCGGTCATCCCGATCATGGTCTGGAACATCCGCCAGGCGAACAAAGAGACGGGAGGACATTGAGATGGCCGTCGCGACCGGAAAATCCTTCGCCAGCCGTTTCGGCGTCCACATAGCGGTGCTGGTCTTCGTTGCCATCTGGACCATTCCGACACTCGGCATCCTGGTCTCGTCGCTGCGCGACAAGGACCAGATAGTCGCCTCGGGCTGGTGGAATTCATTCGCCAGCTCCAGCCAGACCGAGGCCGGGCGGCTGCCGCCCGCCACGGCGCAGACCCAGAAGGACGGCAAGTACGTTCTCGAGGGCAACATTTTCGGCGATGGCGCCAAGCGCAACATCAGCGCCTTCGGCGTCAAGGCGGCCGCTCCGACGCAATATCCGGCCGGCTCATCGGCCGACCTGGGTGAAGGCGTCACCCTGCAGGTCAATGCCGACGGCAGCTTCGTCATGACCTCGCCCAAGGCGTTCGAAGGCGACCGCGGCCAGCGTCTCTACTATGCTTCGTCGGCGCCGCCGAAATTCACCCCCGACAACTACCAGACGGTGCTGTTCTCGGAAGGCATCGGCCGCTCGTTCATGAATTCGCTGACCGTCACCATACCGGCGACGGTCATCCCGATCCTGATCGCCGCCTTTGCCGCCTATGCGCTGGCCTGGATGCGGTTTCCCGGCCGTGCGCTGCTGATCGCGGTCATCATCGGCCTGCTGGTAGTGCCGCTGCAGATGTCGCTGATCCCGCTGCTCAAGCTCTATAACGGCGTCGGTACTTTCTTCGGCGTGCCGTCGAAGACCTATCTCGGCATCTGGCTGGCGCATACCGGCTTCGGCCTGCCCTTCGCAATCTACCTGCTGAGGAGCTATATCGCCGGCCTGCCACGCGAGATCATGGAATCGGCCCGCATCGACGGCGCCAGCGATTTCGAGATCTTCGTCAAGATCGTGCTGCCGCTGTCCTTCCCGGTGCTGGCCTCCTTCGCCATCTTCCAATTCCTGTGGGTATGGAACGATCTCCTGGTGGCGATGGTTTTCCTTGGTACGGCACCCGACCAGATCGTGTTGACGGCCAAGCTCAACGCGCTGCTCGGCTCTCGCGGCGGCAACTGGGAGATCCTGACGACATCGGCCTTCATCACCATCATCGTGCCGCTAATCGTCTTTTTCTCACTGCAGCGCTATTTCGTCCGCGGGCTGCTCGCCGGCTCGGTGAAAGGAGGCTGAAACCATGCAATCCGCTTTGAAAGCCAGTTCGAACCCCGACCTCGCCATCGATCGCGACTGGTGGCGAGGCGCGGTGATCTACCAGATCTATCCGCGCAGCTACCAGGATTCGAACGGCGACGGCATCGGCGACCTCAAGGGCATCATCGGACGGCTGCCCTACATCGCCGCGCTCGGCGCGGACGCCATCTGGATCTCGCCCTTCTTCAAATCGCCGATGAAGGATTTCGGCTATGACGTCTCGGACTATTGCGACGTCGACCCGATGTTCGGCACGCTGGCCGATTTCGACGCGCTGACGGCGGAGGCGCACCGGCTGGGTCTCAAGGTGATGATCGACGAAGTGCTGTCGCATACGGCCGACATCCATCCCTGGTTCAAGGAAAGCCGGTCGAGCCGTAGCAATTCCAAGGCCGACTGGTATGTCTGGGCGGACGCCAGGCCCGACGGGACGCCGCCCAACAACTGGCTGTCGATCTTCGGGGGGTCGGCCTGGCAGTGGGACACCAGCCGCCAGCAATATTACCTGCACAATTTCCTGGCCGAGCAGCCCGACCTCAATTTCCACAACCGTGAAGTCCAGGATGCGCTGCTCGACGTCACCCGCTTTTGGCTGGAACGCGGCGTCGACGGCTTTCGCCTCGACACGATCAATTTCTACTTCCACAGTCAGGGCCTGGAAAACAATCCGCCGCTGCCGCCGGAAGAACGCAACGACCAGACCGCGCCGGCGGTCAATCCCTACAACTACCAGGACCATCTCTACGACAAGAGCCGCCCGGAAAATCTCGGCTTCCTCGAACGCTTCCGCGCTTTGCTCGACGAATATCCGGCAACCGCCGCCGTCGGCGAGGTCGGCGATTCGCAGCGCGGGCTGGAAGTCGTGGCCGCCTACACGGCCGGCGGCAAGCGCGTGCACATGTGCTATTCCTTCGACTTCCTGGCGCCGGAAAAGATCAGCGCCGCCAAGGTGCGCTCGGTGCTGGAAGCCTTTGGCAAGGTCGCCAGCGACGGCTGGTCGTGCTGGGCGTTTTCCAACCATGACGTGATGCGCCCGGCCTCGCGCTGGGCCGCCGGCGAAGCCGACCCTGTCGCCTATCTCAAGGTCATCTCGGCATTGCTGATGTCGCTGCGCGGCTCGGTCTGCATCTACCAGGGCGAGGAACTCGGGCTGGGCGAGGCCGAACTGCGCTTCGAGGACCTGCAGGACCCCTATGGCATCCGCTTCTGGCCGGAGTTCAAGGGCCGCGACGGCTGCCGTACGCCCATGGTGTGGGATGGCGGCGCCAGGAATGGCGGCTTTTCCCAGGCCAAGCCCTGGCTGCCGGTGCCGGCCAAGCATCTGGCGCAGGCGGTCAATGTCCAGCAAGGCGACCAGGCTTCGCTGCTCGAGCACTATCGGCGCTTCCTGACCTTCCGCCGCGCCCATCCGGCTCTGGCCAAGGGCGACATCACCTTCATCGAAAGCGAGGGCGACACCGTCGCCTTCACGCGCCGCGCCGGAAACGAGCAGGTTGTCTGCGTCTTCAACCTGGGCGCCAAGCCGGCCAAGGTTGACCTTGGCAGCCGATCACTGCAACCTTTGCCGGGACACGGGTTTTCGGGGCAGGCGAGCACCGGTTCGATCGAGCTTGGCGGCTACGGCGCCTGGTTCGGGCGCATAGACTGAAATCTTTGAGGAAATCACTGGGAGGACACCAATGGCCGATGTCAATCTGAGACAAGTGAAGAAGTCCTACGGCAATCTCAACATTCTCCACGGCATCGACCTCGATATCAAATCGGGCGAGTTCATCGTCTTCGTCGGTCCATCGGGCTGCGGCAAGTCGACCTTGCTGCGCTCGATCGCCGGGCTCGAGGAAATCACGTCGGGCGAACTCAAGATCGATGGCGACGTTGTCAACGACGTGCCGCCGTCCAAGCGCGGCATCGCCATGGTGTTCCAGTCCTACGCGCTCTATCCGCATATGACGGTCTACGACAACATGGCGTTCTCGATGAAGATCGGCAAGGAGAACAAGGCCGAGATCGACCGCCGCGTGCGCCAGGCGGCGGAAATCCTGCAATTGACCAAGTATCTCGACCGACTGCCCAAGGCGATGTCGGGCGGCCAGCGCCAGCGTGTCGCCATCGGCCGCGCCATCGTGCGCAATCCGAAAGTGTTCCTGTTCGACGAGCCGCTGTCGAACCTTGACGCCGCGCTACGCGTCGCCACGCGCATCGAGATCGCCAAGCTCAAGGAATCGATGCCCAACACGACGATGATCTATGTCACCCACGACCAGGTCGAGGCGATGACGCTGGCCGACCGCATCGTGGTGCTGAAGGACGGCCATGTCGAACAGGTCGGCACGCCGATGGACCTTTACAAGAAACCCGGCAATCTGTTCGTCGCCCAGTTCATCGGCTCACCGGCCATGAACATCCTGCCGGCAACCATCGACAAGACCGGCAACCCGACCGTCGTCAGCCATGTCGGCGGCCGCAAGGCGGCGGTGCCGATCACCACGCCGGCCTCGGCCAAGG
Source organism: Mesorhizobium sp. WSM4307 (assembly GCF_007003945.1). Classification (NCBI taxonomy): domain Bacteria; kingdom Pseudomonadati; phylum Pseudomonadota; class Alphaproteobacteria; order Hyphomicrobiales; family Phyllobacteriaceae; genus Mesorhizobium; species Mesorhizobium sp. WSM4307. Next base: position 25,328 of record NZ_VFTB01000005.1, on the reverse strand, counting down.
GCGCGGCGGTCAGTTTCGGCGTGCGGCCGGAAGACCTGATGATCGCCAGCGGCGCGGACTATCTGTTCGAGGGAACGGTCGACTATGTCGAGCAGCTCGGCGAGGTCCAGCTGGTCTATGTCGATATCGGCCGCGCCGACCTGCCGCTGGTGACCAAACTGCCGGGCAATGTCGAGGTCAAGCGCGGTTCGACATTGCGGCTGAGCGCCAATGCCGAGGACCTGCATATCTTCGATGCGGACGGACATTCCTTCGCGCTGCAAAAGCCGGAAGCAAAAGCGGCTTGAGGCCGCCGGTCCTGCTGGGTCAAGGCAACAAAAAAGAGCGGCGGGCCAGGCCCGCCGCTCCTTTTTTGGAAATCAGCTACGGCTGTTAACGGCCGAAGAGGTTGCGGTCGCTGCCCTGAGGAGCGGACTTCTGCGCGTCGCCCGACGAATTGAGCAGCTTGTAGACAGGCGAGCCGCTCTCGCGGATCGAAGCCGTACGCGAGTTGTCAATCGAAGTTGCGGCGGGCGAAGTCACGGCGGGCTGGTTGGCGCCATTGGAACCAAAATTGTCGCTGCCCGCGAAAGCGCTGCCGGAGATGGCCAGAACGGCGGCGGCAGCAAGGATGATCTTGTTCATGTTAGTCTCCTGAATTTCTGGATTTCACGGGAACGGCCGGCATCGCCGCCATTCCCGTAAACCGGCATTACTTGCCGAAGAGGTTGCGGTCAGCGCCCTGCTGAGCAGGCAGCTGGGTGGCCGGAGCCGACTTGTCGACCGAAGCCGTGTAGGAATGGTCGGCCGCAGCGGCCGACTGGTTGGCACCGTTGGAACCGTAGTTGTCGCTGCCAGCGAAGGCGCTGCCGGAAATGGCCAGGACGGCGGCGGCAGCAAGGATGATCTTGCTCATGTTAGTCTCCTGAATTTCTCAAGGTCGGCCAGAGCGGCGGGCGAAAAGCCCGCTGTCGGCCGGGATCTGTTGTTAGTTGTTGCCGAAGAGGTTGCGATCGGCGCCCTGGGCAGGCGTCTGAGCAGCCGGCTCCGACTTGTTGGTCGAAGCGGTGTACGAGCTGTCGACAGCCGTGGCTGCGGCGGCATTCGAACCATAGTGGTCGCTACCAGCAAAGGCGCTGCCGGAAATAGCCAGAAGGGCGGCGGCAGTGAGAACAATCTTTTTCATTTTTGGTACTCCAGTATTTTTTCCGTCCGTCTAGCGGCGTGTCTTGGGATTGAAATCGCGTCGTTCGGACAGGCCCGATGTGGGAAAGCCAGTTCGCCGTTTCCAATCACGAAGTTGTTCCGTGTGGACCAAGAATCCACCACTTGAAATTGTGCCAGGGCTTCCGAGCCATGCATTTTTCTTTTTGATATCAACCACTTAGTAAACGCCAGCCGCAAGGTCACAGACTGTATCGGAGGTCCATCGTTCACACCGTCCTGCACGCACCGTCAACAGAAACGAACCGTTCGGTTCGATTTTAGAGTCTGCTAATAGTCACTTTTCGAAACCGTTAACCTCTTTTGCCCCAGTTCCGGGTCGATTTTGACAGCCGGCACAGCTATCGGCGGAGGCGATTTTCGTGACCGCTGCCCGTGACCTGATCGTTGCGCATGCGTGTCGCGCCGCATGGATACGATGTCGCTTTCATGCCGATGTCGCAAACGCTGTCGTGATTAGATCATGTCATCTCAGGTGCCGCTTCGTGACGACGGGGCGGAGAATTGGGAAGCCGGTCAAAATCCGGCGCTGCCCCCGCAACGGTGGTGGAGTTCAAGTCGCAACGGGAGACCACTGGGCAAAAGCCTGGGAAGGTGTCGCGACCGTCCGCAAGGACACTCCAGAGCCCGGAAACCAGCCCGAGATTTTTGAACTCGACTGATCGCGGTGGGCGGTCAAGAGGCGGATCGCGCGTGCCCGGCTTTCGCCGAGCTGCGTCTCATCCTTCCTCAATCACCACCAGTTCAGTCCTTGAAGTATGAGGACAGGACATGGATGCGCGCAACGATATGCTGAGGCTGTTGAATGGCCGCAGAGAGGGCTTCTCGCTCGAGCAACCCTTCTATACCGATCCCGATTTCTTCAAGCTCGACATGGAGCTGATCTGGTATCGCGACTGGCTGTTCGTCGGCCATGATTGCGAACTGCCCAAGCCCGGCAGCTTCATCACCGTACAGATCGGCGACTACCCTGTCGTGCTGGTGCGCGATCAGCAGGGCAAGATCAACGCCTTCCACAATTCCTGCCGCCACCGCGGCAGCCGCGTCTGCAACACCGACAAGGGCATGGCCGCCAAGCTGGTCTGCCCCTATCACCAATGGACCTATGAGTTGGACGGAAGGCTGCTGTTTGCCCGCCAGATGGCAGACGGCTTCGACAAAAGCCAGTTCGGCCTGAAGCCGGTCGCCTGCGAAAGCGTGGCCGGCTATATCTTCATCTGCCTGGCCAAGGAACCCGCCGACTTCGCGCCGATGCGGGCGATGATCGAACCCTATCTCAAGCCGCACCGGCTCAGCGAAGCAAAGATCGCCTTCGAGAGCACGATCGTCGAGAAGGGCAACTGGAAGCTCGTCTGGGAAAACAACCGCGAGTGCTATCATTGCGCCGGCAATCACCCGGAACTGTGCAAGACCTTCCCGGAAGCCCCGACGGTGACCGGCGTGCAAGGCGCCGACAGCGATCCGGAAATGCTGGCACACTGGGCCAAATGCGAGGCGGCCGGGCTGCCGAGCAAGTTCCGCATCGATCCGGCCGGGCAATACCGCGCCACCCGCGCGCCGCTGCTGCGCGATGCGGTCAGCTACACGATGACGGGCAAGCGGGCGGTGAAGAAGAACCTGTCCGACAGCGTCTCGGCCGACCGCATCGGCTCCTTGCTGCTCTATCACTATCCGACGACGTGGAACCACATCCTCGGCGACCATGCCGTCACCTTCCGCGTGCTGCCGATCAGCGCCACGGAAACCGCGGTGACGACCAAATGGCTGGTGCACAAGGACGCAGTCGAGGGCGTCGACTACGATCTTGCCGAACTCACCCATGTCTGGACCGAGACCAACGACCAGGATCGCCGCATCGTCGAGGAAAACGCCTTCGGCATTCTGTCGCCGGCCTATGAGCCCGGCCCCTATTCGGAGCTGCACGAGGGCGGCGTGATCCAGTTTGTCGAATGGTACGCGTCCTTCATCGGCCCACGGCTTGCCGAAGACGGCCGGCCGGCCCTGCGCAGTGTCGCCTGAGAGGTTTGGGGATGAACGCGATGACGGATCTTGGCCTCTATCGCCATCTCGATCAGATGGCGCCCTGGAACGACAGGCTGCAGGTGCTGGAAGTGATCGGCGTCAGCGACGAGGCGCCTGACGTCAAGACCTTCACCTTCCGCTCCGACAACCAGACCTGGTTCCGCTACAAGCCGGGCCAGTTCGTGACGCTGGAACTGCCGACGTCGGACGGACCGCTGATGCGCACCTATACGCTGTCGTCGTCGCCGTCACGGCCGTTCTCGATCGCGGTGACGGTGAAGGCGCAGGCCGGCAGCATCGGCACACGCTGGATGTTCGATCACCTGGTGCCCGGTTCGCACGTCAAGGCTTATGGGCCGAGCGGCGACTTTTCGCTGCACAGCCACCCGGCGGCCAAATATCTGTTCATCTCGGCCGGTTCCGGCGTGACGCCGATGATGTCGATGCTGCGTTGGCTGAACGATTGCGCGCCATGGACCGATGTCGGCTTCGTCAACTGCGCGCGGCGCGCCGAAGAGATCATCTTCCGCAAGGAACTCGAACTGCTCGGCGGCCATATGCCGGGCCTGTCGCTCGGCTTCATGATCGAGGAGCGGTCGAGCCGCGAGGGCTGGTATGGCCATATGGGCCGCATCGACGCGATCCGGCTGCCGCTGCTGGCGCCCGATTTCCGCGAACGCGAGATCTTCTGCTGCGGTCCGGATCCTTTCATGCGCGCCGTGCGCGGCATGCTTGAAGCCGCTGGCTTCGACATGACGAAATACCACCAGGAGAGCTTTGCAGCCCCCGCGGTGGAGGAAGTCCCGGCGCCGTTCGCGTCGCCCGCGGAAGACGGCGTTGCCGTTCCCATCGAGGCAACACCGATCCGCTTCGCGCTTTCGGACGTCGATGCCGAGTGCATCGCCGGCCAGACCGTGCTGCAGACGGCGCGTTCGTCGGGCGTGCGGATCCCCGCGGCCTGCGAATTCGGCCTGTGCGGAACCTGCAAGGTGAAGAAAGTCTCGGGCGCCGTCGAGATGAGCCACAATGGCGGCATCCTCGATCACGAGATCGATGACGGCTTCATCCTCGCCTGCTGCTCGAAGCCGCTTTCGGCTCTCGAAATCGAGGCGTGACAACGTCGGGCGGCCCCGCCACGGCAGCCTTGCCAAGCAGTTGCAGCTGTTTCCAAGACCCTGGCGACCTCGGTAGGGCGCGCGTCAGGATCGGCTTATAAGGCGTTCTCGTTCGGCTTCGTCACCCGCCGCAGCGTCAGATTGATCCTGCCGCCGTTCTTGAGCAGCGCCGAGGTCGAGGGATAGATGCGGTCGACGCCGTGGAAGGCGAGACGGCCCTCGCCGCCGAGCACGACGACGTCGCCGCTCTTCAGCCTGAACGATTTGGTGGCGCCGTCGCGCGTCGTCTGGCCGACCCTGAACAGGCAATCGTCGCCCAGCGAGACAGAGACGACAGGCGCCGAGAAATCGGCCTCGTCGCGGTCCTGGTGCAGGCCCATCTTCGCGTCGGCCGTGTAGAAATTGATAAGACAGGCCTCCGGCGGATTCGGATAGCTCGACACCTGCCGCCAAAGATCGAGCAGGCCCTCCGGGATCGGCGGCCATGGCTCTCCTGTCAGCGGATGCGTCGGCTGGTAGCGATAGCCGCGCTCCTTGTCGGTGACCCAGCCGAGCAGGCCGCAATTGGTCATGCGCACGCTCATCTCCTTGCCGGTGCGCGGCATGGCAGGGACGAACAGCGGGGCCTGCTGGACGATGCCTCTCACCTCTTCGACCAGCGCCTCCTGAACAGCGCGGGAGAGATGGGCCGGCATGTGACGGACGCCTTTGGGCAAAACGAGCATGAGGTCGGTGATAATCCGGTTGCTGCTTTGACCTTGAAGAATGCCACACGGAGGCGCTGACAACGACCCGAAAACGTTCTGGCAGACGGATCAGTCGTCGCCGACGCGGCCGCGCAGCTTCTTGATCGTGCCGCGTCCAGCCTTGCTCTTCAGCCGCCGCTCCACCGCGCCTTTCGAAGGGCGCGTCTTCTTGCGGGGTGGCGGCGGCGGTTCGGCTGCCTTGGCGACAAGCGCCGTGAGCCTCGCCCGGGCGTCCGCCCGGTTCTGCTCCTGGGTGCGGAAGCGCCCGGCCTCGATGACGATGACGCCGTCCTTGGTGGCGCGCTGGCCGGCAAGCTTGATCGTGCGGGCACGCACGCGTTCCGACAGGCCGGCCGCGCCGGCCGCGTCGAAGCGCAGTTGCACGGCGGTTGCCACCTTGTTGACGTTCTGGCCACCGGGCCCCGACGAGCGGATGAAATCCTCGTGCAGGTCACCGGGATGGATCACGGCTTCGCCCGATATGATGATGTCGTCGTCGATCGGCATGCCGCAGTCATGGCGCGGCGGCGGACAAAAGAAAAGGCCCGATCGAAATCGGGCCTTCAATGGTGCTGAGCGACGTGACGATTACTCCGCCGCTTCCTGCATGCGTGGCGCCGCACCCATGACGGTTGCATCGACATGCGGCTCGAATTTCTCGAAGTTGACGGCGAACATGCCGACCAGTCTTGCCGCCTGGCGGTCATAGGCGGGCTTGTCGGCCCAGGTCGAGCGCGGATCGAGAATGGCGCTATCGACGCCAGGCACCGCCACCGGCACCTCGAAGCCGAAATTGGCATCGGTGCGGAATTCGGCTGTCTTCAGCGAGCCGTCGAGCGCGGCGGCCAGCAGAGCGCGTGTCGCCTTGATCGGCATGCGCTTGCCGGTGCCGTAGGCGCCGCCGGTCCAGCCGGTGTTGACCAGCCAGCAATCGGCGCCGTGGCTGGCGATGAGCTCGCGCAGCAGATTGCCGTATTCCGAGGGGTGGCGCGGCATGAACGGAGCGCCGAAGCAGGTCGAAAACGTCGCTTCGGGTTCGGTGACGCCCTTTTCGGTTCCGGCCACCTTGGCCGTATAGCCGGAGAGGAAATGATACATCGCCTGCGCCGGGGTCAGCCGCGCGATCGGCGGCATCACGCCGAAGGCGTCGGCGGTCAGCATGATGATGTTTTTGGGATGACTGGCGCGCCCGGTCTTCGAGGCGTTAGGGATGAAGTCGAGCGGATAGGCGCAGCGTGTGTTTTCGGTAAGGCGGCCATCGTTGAAGTCCGGCACGCCGTCGGCGTCGAGCACGACATTTTCCAGCACCGTGCCGAAGCGCTGCGTGGTGGCGAATATCTCCGGCTCGGCTTCAGCCGACAGCTTGATCGTCTTGGCGTAGCAGCCGCCTTCGAAATTGAAGATGCCGTGCGGGCCCCAGCCATGCTCGTCGTCGCCTATCAGCGTGCGCGACGGATCGGCCGACAGTGTCGTCTTGCCGGTGCCGGAAAGCCCGAAGAAGACGGCCGCTTCGCCGGCCGGCCCCTCATTGGCCGAACAATGCATCGGCATCACGCCCTTCTGCGGCAGCAGATAGTTGAGCATGGTGAACACCGACTTCTTCATCTCGCCGGCATAGGAGGTGCCGCCGATCAGCACGATCTTGCGGGTAAGGTCGACGGCAATCACCGTTTCCGCGCGGCTGCCGTGGCGGGCGGGGTCGGCGCGGAAGGACGGCAGGTCGATGATCGTCATCTCCGACACGAACTGTTCGAGCTCGGCCTTGTCCGGACGGATGAGAAGATTGCGGATGAACAGCGAGTGCCAGGCAAACTCGGTGATGACGCGCGTCGGCAGTTTCAGCTCGGCATCGGCGCCGCCGACGAGGTCCTGAACATAGAGATCCTTGTCCGCGGCGTGAGCAAGGAAATCGGCGAACAGCGTTTCGAACTGGGCCGGCGAGATCGCCTTGTTGTTGTCCCACCAGACATGCGCCTCGGTGTTGGCGTCGCGGACGACGAACTTGTCCTTTGGCGAACGGCCTGTGTGCTGTCCGGTCTCGGCGACCAGCGCGCCATGCGCGGTCAGCCGGGCCTCGCCGCGCCGGATCGCCGCCTCGTAAAGGGCGGCCGCGCCAAAATTATAGCGCACCATACCGGTGGTTTTCAGGCCGATACGATCGATCGGGCAAGCAGGATTGCGTTTGCCGACTTCCGACATTGGTGTCCCTTCTACGATTTGCCGCATCTTTGCCGGCGCATTTCCGGCACGCCCACCGAGCGGGCTGAGATGGTCAAAACCAGAAAAGCCAAATGATATCAAATCATTAATCGATTTAAAAATTTTGAAAGTTGTTTAAATCGTTTATATATGCGAAAAGTTTCACGGTTGCCCAAAGGATTGGCGATGTTCGTTCGTCCAATCCATGTCGAGGTAGGATTGTGGCCTGCGGCACCCCGCGCGTGACAGCGGACAAGGCCTATGCCACATTTTGTACCTAATTTGTCCTGCAAAAGCCCCTTCTCTACGAAAGAAGGGACAGCTCATGAGGGAGCCGCTTGAAATGGCAACAATCGCGCTTGTCGATGACGACCGCAACATTCTGACGTCGGTGTCGATCGCCCTCGAATCCGAGGGATATCGCGTCGAGACCTACACGGATGGTGCGTCCGCGCTGGAAGGCCTGGCGGCGCGTCCGCCAAATCTTGCCATCCTCGACATCAAGATGCCGCGCATGGACGGCATGGAGCTCTTGCGCCGGATGCGCCAGAAGTCCGACCTGCCGGTGATCTTCCTGACCTCCAAGGACGACGAGATCGATGAATTGTTCGGCCTCAAGATGGGCGCCGACGATTTCATCCGCAAACCGTTCTCGCAGCGCCTGCTGGTCGAGCGGGTGCGCGCCGTGCTGCGCCGTGCCAGCGCCCGCGAGGCTGCGGCAAAGGCGCCCAGCCAGCAGGCCCGCTCGCTCGAGCGCGGCCAGCTCGTCATGGACCAGGAGCGCCACACCTGCACCTGGAAGGGCGAACCGGTGACGCTCACCGTCACCGAATTCCTGATACTGCATTCGCTGGCGCAGCGCCCCGGTGTCGTAAAAAGCCGTGATGCGCTGATGGATTCGGCCTATGATGAGCAGGTCTATGTCGACGACCGTACCATCGACAGCCACATCAAGCGGCTGCGCAAGAAGTTCAAGGCTGTCGACGACGACTTCGAGATGATCGAAACCCTTTACGGAGTCGGATACCGGTTCCGCGAAGCGTGAAATAGGCAGTAGGTCGTAGGGAATAGTCAGTAGTCCGTTTTGAATGGTGCGAGCGGCCACATTGCGGCGATCTCAGCCACTTCTCTATTCCCTACTGCCTACTCGCTACTCACTAATTAGGCAGGGAACTGCTATTCGATGGCAGTGGAAGCACAGCGAACAAGACCGACGGGCGCCGCCAGGCGGCCGTCGCGCATCATGCCGTCCTTCGTCTCGAAGATCACGGTGCCGATGCGCCGCTTTCTCGGCCACCACATCTTTTCCAGCCTGACGCGGCGCATCCTGTTTCTCAACCTTGCCGGCCTGGCTGTCCTGGTCACCGGCATCCTCTACCTCAACACCTTCCGCGACGGGCTGATCGATGCCCGCGTCGAAAGCCTGATGACGCAGGGCGAGATCATCGCCGGCGCGATCGCGGCGTCGGCGACGGTCGAAACCGATTCGATCAGCATCGACCCGGAAAAGCTGCTTGAGCTGCAGGCCGGCGAAAGCCTGGGGCCGGGCTCGGATCAACTCGACAATCTCGATTTCCCGATCAATCCAGAACGTGTCGCGCCGGTGCTGCGGCGGCTGATCTCGCCGACCCGCACGCGGGCCCGCATCTATGACCGCGACGCCAATCTGCTGCTCGATTCGCGCCACCTCTATTCGCGCGGCCAGATCCTGCGCTACGATCTGCCGCCGGTCGAGGAGGAAGAGCCCGACCTTGTCGAACGCGTCCAGAAGTTCATCTTCGACTTCTTCCGCAACACCGACCTGCCGGTCTATCGCGAGCAGCCGGGCGGCAATGGCGCCGCCTTCCCGGAAGTGGTCAAGGCGCTGACCGGCAGCCCGTCGACCATCGTGCGCGTCTCCGAGCAGGGCGAGCAGATCGTTTCGGTGGCGGTACCAATCCAGCGCTTCCGCGCCGTCCTCGGCGTCTTGATGCTGTCGACTGAAGGCGGCGACATCGACAAGATCGTCGCGGCAGAGCGCAAGGCGATCCTGCGCGTCTTCGGCATCGCGGCACTGGTCACCGCCATCCTGTCGATGCTTTTGGCCTCGACCATCGCCAATCCGCTGCGCCGGCTGTCTGCCGCGGCGGTGCGGGTCCGGCGCGGCGTCAAGAGCCGTGAGGAAATCCCCGACTTTTCCGACCGGCAGGACGAGATCGGCAATCTTTCGGTCGCCGTGCGCGACATGACCAACGCGCTCTATGCTCGCATCGAGGCGATCGAAAGCTTCGCCGCCGATGTGTCGCACGAATTGAAGAACCCGCTGACCTCGCTGCGCAGCGCCGTGGAAACCTTGCCCCTGGCCAAGAACGACAATTCGCGCAGCCGGCTGATGGACATCATCCAGCATGACGTGCGCCGGCTGGACCGACTGATCACCGACATTTCCGACGCTTCCCGTCTCGATGCCGAACTGGCGCGAGAAGATGCGGGAACGGTCGACCTGAAGAAATTCATCACCGACCTCGTCGCCGTGTCGCGCGAGACCACGCGCAACAAGAAAGCGGTCGAGATCGAACTCAAGGTCGCCAAGCTACCGCAGGGCGTGAAAGGCTATTTCGTCGCCGGCCACGACCTGCGCATCGGCCAGGTCGTCACCAATCTGATCGAGAATGCGCGCTCCTTCGTTCCCGAGGACCATGGCCACATCAGCCTTTCGCTGGCGCGCGCCGGCAAGTTCAACATCCTGACCGTAGACGACAACGGCCCCGGCATCCGCGCCGACAATATCGACCGCATCTTCGAACGCTTCTACACCGACCGGCCGGCGGGCGAGGCGTTCGGCCAGAATTCGGGCCTTGGCCTGTCGATCTCCAGACAGATCGTCGAAGCCCATGGCGGCACGCTGACCGCCGAGAACATTCCCGGCACCAAGCCCGGCGAGATCAAGGGCGCGCGCTTCGTCGTGACGCTGCCGGCCGAAGGCTGACCTCTAGCTCGAACATAACCATGCCCGAACCCGCCGCGCAGCCTGAAAACATTCACGGAACCGCGATCCTGATCGGCGACCGCGGCGTCCTTATCACCGGGCCGTCCGGCGCCGGCAAGACGACGCTGGCGCTGACACTCCTGGACCATTGCCGCGCGCGAGGGCTGTTCTCACGGCTGATCGGCGACGACAGGCTGCTTGCCGCGGACCGCGCCGGGCGGCTGGTCTGTCGCGTGCCGCCGACTATCGCCGGTCTCGCCGAAGTCCCTGGGTTCATGCCGCGCCCGCTGCCGTTCGAACCGGGCGGAGTGATCGACCTGCATGTGAGGCTGGTGCCAAAGGCAGAGATGGCCCGTTTCCAGGAGGAAATCAGCGAGCCGGTCGTAGGCTGCCCGGTACCGCGTATCGACCTTGCCGAGCGTAACGCCGCCACGGCCCTGCCCGCCGTGATGGCGCGGCTGTCCATCATGCCTTTTCTATGATCCGCCCTGGGTTTTTTGCTGCAATGCGTCAAAATGGCATGGGCCGGCGCAATTTTGGGCTTGTCAACGGCCCGCGCGTCGACAAGATAGCGCTCCCGCCGCCTGGAATGGCTGGCGAACATAAAATGCGCCTGTGAAGCGGCGATGACGGGAGCCACCAAAGAATGATCGGACTCGTGCTTGTAACGCACGGTCAACTGGCCACCGAGTTCCGACATGCCGTCGAACATGTCGTCGGGCCACAAGACAATTTCGAAACCGTGGCGATCGGTGCCGACGACGATATGGAACAGCGTCGCCGCGACATCGTCGACGCCGTGGCCCGTGTCGATACCGGGGCTGGTGTTATCGTGCTGACCGACATGTTCGGCGGCACGCCGTCGAACCTCGCCATTTCGGTGATGGAGTCCGGCCGCACCGAGGTGATCGCCGGCATGAACCTGCCGATGCTGATCAAGCTGTCCTCGATCCGCAAGGGCGACAATATGGCCGCCGCGCTCGACGAGGCGCAGGCCGCCGGGCGCAAATACATCAATGTCGCCAGCCAGCTTCTGAGCAGCAAATGAACGCGATATCCCCGGAAAAGGACCACATCGTCCGGGAGTTTCCGATCGTCAACCAACGCGGCCTGCATGCGCGCGCCTCGGCGAAATTCGTCCAGCTCGCCAGCGGTTTCGACGCAGCGGTCCATGTCGAGAAGGACGGCGTCAAGGTCGGCGGCACGTCGATCATGGGCCTGATGATGCTGGCCGCCAGCCCAGGCTACTCGATCCGCGTCACCGCCAGCGGGCCGGAAGCGCTCGAGGTCATGGACGCGCTTGAACAGCTTGTCGCCTCCCGCTTCGGCGAGGAATGCTGATCCCGGACGCTGCCCAAGCATGCTCGCAGGACATGCAGGGATAAAGATTTCTTTATATCCCATTGTCGACTTGAGCCTGATCTGCTAGTCAGGCCGGCAATTCGCGTCCTTCGACGCGCCGACCGGGCGCGGGCGCACCCGCAACCAATTCGCAGCACAACAATTCGCAGGGAGTACTACCATGACGGGTAGCAAGGATTATGTGGTCGCCGACATCTCGCTTGCCGGCTGGGGCCGCAAGGAACTCGATATCGCCGAAACCGAAATGCCGGGCCTGATGGCCTGCCGCGAGGAATTCGGCGCCAAGAAGCCGCTGAAGGGCGCGCGCATCACCGGCTCGCTGCACATGACCATCCAGACCGCGGTGCTGATCGAGACGCTGAAGGCGCTCGGTGCCGACATCCGCTGGGCCTCCTGCAACATCTTCTCGACCCAGGACCACGCCGCCGCGGCCATCGCCGAGGCCGGCATTCCGGTCTTCGCCGTCAAGGGAGAGAGCCTCGAACAGTACTGGGACTACACCGACCGGATCTTCCAGTGGGCCGACGGCGGCCTCTCCAACATGATCCTCGACGATGGCGGCGACGCCACCATGTACATCCTGATCGGCGCCCGCGCCGAGGCCGGCGAGGACGTGCTGTCCAACCCGCAGAGCGAGGAAGAGGAATATTTCTACGCCCAGGTCAAAAAGCGCCTGAAGGCTTCGCCCGGCTTCTTCACCAAGCAGAAGGCTGCGATCCGCGGCGTCACCGAAGAGACGACCACCGGCGTCAACCGGCTCTACCAGCTGCAGAAGAAGGGCCTGCTGCCCTTCCCCGCCATCAACGTCAACGATTCCGTCACCAAGTCGAAGTTCGACAACAAGTATGGCTGCAAGGAATCGCTGGTCGACGGCATCCGTCGCGGCACCGACACGATGATGGCCGGCAAGGTCGCGGTCGTCTGCGGCTATGGCGACGTCGGCAAGGGCTCGTCGGCCTCGCTCAAGGGCGCCGGCGCCCGCGTCAAGGTCACCGAGGTCGATCCGATCTGCGCGCTGCAGGCGGCGATGGACGGCTTTGAAGTGGTGACGCTGGAAGACGCGGCTCCGACCGCCGACATCGTCATCACCACCACCGGCAACAAGGATGTCGTCACCCTCGACCATATGCGGTCGATGAAGGACATGGTGATCGTCGGCAATATCGGCCACTTCGACAACGAGATCCAGGTCGCCTCGCTGCGCAACCTGAAATGGACCAACGTCAAGCCGCAGGTCGACATGATCACCTTCCCGGACGGCAAGCGGATGATCCTTCTGTCGGAAGGCCGCCTGCTCAATCTCGGCAACGCCACCGGCCATCCGAGCTTCGTCATGTCGGCGTCTTTCACCAACCAGGTGCTGGCCCAGATCGAGCTGTTCACCAAGGGCGAACAGTACCAGAACCAGGTCTATGTCCTGCCCAAGCATCTCGACGAGAAGGTCGCGCGCCTGCACCTCGACAAGCTCGGCGCACGCCTGACCGAACTGTCGGGTGAGCAGGCCGCCTATATCGGCGTCACGCCGCAGGGCCCGTTCAAGCCGGAACACTACCGCTATTAACCAAAGCTAAATTTGCTACCATATATTGAGGCCGGGCGATTGACTTTTCGCCCGGCTTTATTTTTGCGCGCGATCAGCCTTCACGCCGATTCGGCGAGGGTTTATTGTCGGGTGATTCGCGACGCTTCCGGCCCGAGAGGATCAAGAGAAGCGCGTATCAGGGCGGTCTTGCATTCAGGCGGCGGAGAGGACCAAGACATGCCGGGGCAAAACCCGCACGGAGCGGGATCGGCCGTTTCCGGCGGCCATGACGATTCGGGGACCACAGGCTCGACCATTCAGGGCGGGCGCCTTTCATGGCGTGTCCGCGCCGGGCTGTTCCTGACCAGTTCCGCGCTGGCCGGCCCCCTGGCCAGCGCGGTGGCGCATGCCGAGAGCGCCGCCGTGGCCACCGCCGGCCTGTCGATCAACACGGTCGAAGTCATGCAGCTTGCCGTGTTCGTCGGCGTGACCGGCGCGGCATTCCTGTCGGCCATCGTTCTCATCCGCGAACGGGCCCGCACCTCGGCGGAGAATGTCGAACTGAGAAGCCGTGTCGCCGACATCAATGCGGCACTGCGCCGTTCGGAAGCGCTGCTCAATCTGCGCGACCAGCGCGTGGTGGTCTGGGCCTCGGAGAACAAGAAACCCGAACTCATCGGCACATTGCCGGTCGAAAGCGGCGCGCCGGAGGAGCGGGCGGCTTTCCTCGCCTTTGGCCGCTGGCTGATGCCGCGCTCGGCGGCGGCGCTCGAGCACGCCATCGCGGGCTTGCGCGAAAAGGCCAGGCCCTTCGACCTGGTCATCGAATCGCAGGCCGGCGCCCCGCTCGAAGTGCATGGCCGCAAGAGCGCCGCGCACATACTGGTGCGGTTTGTGTCGCTTTCCGAGACCCAGCGCAGCCAGGCCCGGCTGAAGATCGACAACCAGCGGCTGGCCGCCGACCACGACACCATGATCGGCCTGCTCGAAGCGCTGAAGATGCCGGCATGGCTGCGCGACGAGCATGGACGCCTGAAATGGGTCAACCGGGCCTATGCCGACGCGGTCGAAGCCGAAAGCGCGGAAGCCGCCGTCCGTGACGCCAAGGAATTCCTCGGGGGCCAGGCACGCGAGGCAATCGACGCCCAGCACAAGACGCATCCGGTCTTCGAGCAGTCGCTCTCCACCGTGATCGAAGGCGACCGGCGCGTCTTCGCGGTGACCGACTTCGCCGGCGCCGACGGTTCGGCCGGCCTTGCCGCCGACACCAGCGCCATCGAGACCATTCGCGGCGAATATGAGCGGACGGTGCGCAGCCACGCCGACACGCTCGACCAGCTCAACACCGCCGTCGCCATCTTCGACACTGACGAGAAGCTGCGCTTCTTCAACCAGGCGTTCCAGAAACTGTGGGGCCTGGACAGCGGCTTCCTGCACAGCGCGCCCGACAATGCGCTTTTGCTCGACCGGCTGCGCAGCGAAGGCAAGATTGCCGAGCAGCCCGAATGGCGCCGCTGGAAGGAAGGCCTGCTCGGCGCCTATCGCGCGGTCGAATCGCAGGAACATTGGTGGCATCTGCCCGACGGCAAAACCATCCGCGTCGTCGCCAACCCGCAGCCCAAGGGCGGGGTCACCTGGGTGTTCGAGAACCTGACCGAAAAGATGGACCTGGAAAGCCGCTACCGCACCGCGGTGCGCGTCCAGGGCGAAACGCTCGACAATCTCGCCGAAGGCGTGGCGGTGTTCGGCCCCGATGGTCGGCTGCGCCTGTCGAACCCGGCCTTTGCGACGCTCTGGGGATTGAGCGGCGAAGCCGCCAAGCCCAATGTGCACGTCTCTACCATACGCGACCTTTGCGACCGCCAGGCGGTCGACAGCCCGTGGCCGGGTTTCGTCGCCGCCATCACCGGTTTCGACGACGAACGCCGCGACCGGCACGGCCAGAGCGAGCTCAACAACGGCACCGTGCTGCGCTACGCCGTGATCCCGCTGCCCAACGGGCAAGTGATGATGACCTTCGTCGACGTCACCGACAGCGTGCATGTCGAACGTGCGCTGAAGGACAAGAACGAGGCGTTGGAGAAGTCGGACCAGCTCAAGAACGACTTCGTCCAGCACGTGTCCTACGAACTGCGTTCGCCGCTGACCAACATCATCGGCTTCACCGAACTGCTTTCATTGCCGACGACCGGGCCGCTGAACCAAAAGCAGCGCGAATATGTCGAGCATGTCAGCTCGTCCTCCTCGGTGCTGCTGACCATTGTCAACGACATACTCGACCTTGCGACCGTCGATGCCGGCATCATGCAGCTCGACATTTCCGAGGTGCATGTCGACCGCACCATCGCAGCGGCCGCGGAACTGGTCGCCGACCGGCTGCAGGAGCATTCGATCCGGCTCGAGGTCGATGCCGCTGCCGCGCCGAAGACGTTCCACGGCGACGAGACCCGCATCCGCCAGATCCTCTACAATCTGCTCAGCAACGCCGCCAACTACGCGCCGGAAGCCAGCACCATCCGGCTTGCCTGCCGCCATCTGGCGGACGGGGTGGAATTTTCCGTTCACGACGATGGACCCGGCATGCCGCCCGACGTGCTGGACTCGGTGTTCCGCCGCTTCGAACCGCGCACCAATGGCGGCCGCCGGCGGGGCGCCGGCCTCGGCCTGTCGATCGTCAAGAGCTTTGTCGAACTGCATGGCGGCAATGTTCGCATCGAAACCGGCAAGGACAAGGGCACGACCGTCATCTGCACCTTCCCCGACATGCCGGGCATCCGCGCCGCGGCCGAGTAGCGCGCTCGATGACGGGACCCGTGCTGGAGCGTTTGCTCGCGGATGAGACACAGACAGCGCGGCTGGGCGAGGATCTGGCGCTGTCCCTGCGCGCCGGCGACGTGCTGGCGCTCAAGGGCGATCTCGGCGCCGGCAAGTCGACATTGGCGCGGGCACTGATCAGGGCGCTGGCCGATGATGCCAGCCTCGACGTGCCGAGCCCGACCTTCACCCTGGTGCAGAGCTACGACACGCGCATTCCGGTGCACCATTTCGACCTTTACCGCCTGGCCTCGGCAGCCGAGCTCGACGAACTCGGCTTCGACGAGGCGCTGACGCAAGGGGCTGCCCTGGTCGAATGGCCCGAGCGGGCGGAGGACTATCTGCCGAAGACGACGCTCTTGATTGAACTCGTCCAGCATGGCGAGGGCCGGCTGGCGCGGCTGTCGGGGCAAGGCGCTGCCTTCGACCGCGCGGCGCGGTCGCTGGCCATGCGCGGTTTTCTCGAAAATGCCGGCTGGGGAGAAGCGCGGCGGCGCCATTTCATCGGCGATGCCTCCGCCCGCTCCTACGAGATCGTGACGCTCGCCGGCCAGGAGCCGCGCGTGCTGATGAACTCGCCGCGGCTGGTGCTCGGCCCGCCCGTGCGAGACGGCAAACCCTATGCCGTGATTGCCCACACCGCCCAGTCGGTCACCGCCTTCGTCGCCATCGACCGCGCCTTGAAGGCCGGTGGCGTCAGCGTTCCGCAAATCCATGCCGAGGACCAGGACCAGGGCTTTTTGCTGCTCGAACATCTCGGTTCCGAGGGGTTTCTCGGCAAGGACGGCGAGCCGGTGGCCGAGCGCTATGCGGCGGCGGCCGAGCTGTTGGCCATGATGCATGGCAGGAGCTGGCCGCAGCGCCTGCAAGCCGGACCCGGCAGCTTCCATGAGGTGCCGCCCTTCGACCGCGACGCGATGATGATCGAAGCCGATCTGCTGGTCGACTGGTATGTGCCGGCGATATCGGGCGGCCCGCCAAGCGACGACCTGCGCTCGGGCTACGCCAGGGAATGGAACGCGCTTTTCGACCGGCTGCAAGGCAGCGAATACGCGCTGATGCTGCGCGACTTCCATTCGCCCAACATCATCTGGCGCGACGACCGCGCCGGCCACGACCGGCTGGGCGTCGTCGACTTCCAGGATGCGCTGATCGGGCCTTCAGCCTATGACGTCGCCTCGCTGGCCATGGACGCCCGTGTCACCATCTCACCTGAGATCGAGAAGAAAACGCTCGATGCCTATGTCGCGGCGCGCCATGCGGCAGGCGCCTTCGACGACGTAAGCTTCCTGCAAGCCTATGCAATCATGGCCGCGCAGCGCAATTCCAAGATCCTCGGCATTTTCGTGCGTCTCGAAAAGCGCGACGGCAAACCTTATTATTTGAAGCACCTGCCGCGCATCCGCGACTATCTGCGCCGGGCGCTGTCCCACCCGGCACTTGCCAGCCTGCGGGAATTCTACAATACGCACGGGCTGCTCGAGGAACGAACGCTGTGACGAGACCGAACACTGCCATCGTCCTTGCCGCCGGGCTCGGCAAGCGCATGCGGCCGATCACCGATACGATCCCCAAGCCGCTGGTCAGGATCGCCGGCAAGACCTTGCTCGACTGGGGGCTCGACAGTCTCGCCGCCGCCGGCGTCGCCAAGGCGGTGGTCAACGTCCACTATCTTCCTGAGCAGATCGTCGCCCATGTCGCGGCGCGCAGCGCTCCGCAGATCATCATTTCCGATGAGAGCGACCGGTTGCTCGATTCGGCCGGCGGCATCGTCAAGGCGCTGCCGGAATTGGGCCAACAACCCTTCTACATCCTCAATGCCGACACGTTCTGGATCGACCATGGTCCGCTCAATCTCGGCCGGCTTGCCCTTGCGTGGGACGCCGCGAAAATGGATATTCTGCTGATGCTGGCGGATCTCCATCAGGCGACAGGTCACTGTGGCAGCACCGATTTCCTGGTGGCGCCGGACGGAGCCTTGCGGCGCTCGAAAGGCGATCCGGCCGGCCTGATTTATGCCGGTGCCGCGATCGTTCATCCACGCCTGTTCAAGGATGCAACGGCCGAACCGCATTCGCTCAACGCCTATTTCGACAAAGCCATCGCCGCCGGCCGGCTGTTCGGCATGCCGATGCACGGCCACTGGATTACCGTCGGTACGCCCGATGCCATTCCACTGGCGGAAGAAGCCGTCGCCGGCGCGCTAGCCGAGATGCAATGAGCGGCTCAAGCCGCGTTTTCTCTATTCCCCCCGGAGCGCCGTTCCTGCCGACGCTGGCCGAGGCACTGCTTGCCGGTCGCCTGGTCCCGGGATTTCGTTTCGACGGCGATCCGCTCGCGCTGGCCGATGTCACCATCTATGTGCCGACGCGTCGTGCCGCGCGCGCCTTGCGCGGTGTCTTCGTCGACAGCTTGAGGGCACGCGGCGGCGGCGGTTCGGCGATCCTGCCGATCATCCGCCCGCTCGGCGAATTCGACGAGGACGAAGCCCTGTTCGAGGCCGAGCCAGCGGCGGCGATCGATCTCGCGCCGCCGATCTCGGCGACCGAACGCCTGTTGCTGCTCACGCCGCTGGTGCGTGCCTGGAAACGCCGGTTGCCGGAGCATGTGGCCAAGCTTTTCGCCGAGGAAATCGTCATCCCGGCCTCCACCGCCGACGCAATCTGGCTGGCGCGCGATCTCGCAGGGCTGATGGACGAGATCGAGACGGAAGGCACCGACTGGACCAAGCTCGCAGATCTGGTCACCGGCAACCTTGCCGGCTGGTGGCAGGTGACGCTCGAATTCCTCGGCATCGTCACCGATGCCTGGCCGAAATTCCTCAGGGAAAGCGACCGCTCCAATCCGGCCGCGCATCGCAGCGCGCTGATCCGCTCCGAGGCGGCGCGGCTGCGGCGCAATCCGCCAGCCGCGCCGGTCATCGCCGCGGGGTCGACCGGCTCCATCCCGGCGACGGCGGAGCTGCTTGCAGCGATTGCCCGCCTGCCCGGCGGCGCCATCGTGCTGCCCGGGCTCGACCGGACGCTGGACGAAGCGTCCTTCCAGGCGCTTGTCGCCCCCGGCGCGCGACCGGCCGTGCTTGGCCACCCGCAATATGGCCTGGCCAGGCTGATCGGCAAGATCGGCGTGCTGCGCTCAGATATCGAGGAAATCGGCACCGCCGAGCCGCACCTTGCGCTTCGCGCCGCGCTTGTCGGCGAGGCGCTGCGGCCGGCCGAGACCACCGAATTGTGGGCCGAAACACGCAGCGGGTTTTCGGCGTCCGATATTGCCGGCGCCTTTGCCGAGGTGACGCTGCTGGAAGCTGCCAGCGAGCGCGACGAAGCCGTCGCCATCGCCGTCGCGCTGAAGCAGGCCGTCGAACAGCCCGGCCAGCGGGCCGCGCTCGTCACCGGCGACCGCGCGCTGGCGCGGCGCGTCGCGGTGGAACTCAGGCGCTTCGGCGTGGTCGCCGACGATTCCGGCGGCACGCCGCTCGCCAACAGCCCGGCGGCCAGCCTGCTCCGGCTTGCGCTCGAAGCAGTGTTCCGGCCGGGCGATCCGGTCGGCCTTTTGTCGCTGCTCAAGCATCCGCTGCTCGGCCTCGGCCTCGAACGCGCCGATGTGCGCCACGCGGCGGAACTGGTCGAACTGGTGGCGCTGCGCGGCGGCACCGGTCGCCCCGACATCGTTTCGCTGCCGGACTTGTTCGAGGCCCGACTGACGAGCCTCGGCGATGACAGCCGGCCGCCCCTCTGGTTTTCCCGTCTCACCGTGCGCTCCATCGAGGATGCTCGAACCCTCCTCGTACGACTGACGGAAGCGCTGGCTCCGCTTTCGGCGTTTCGCGACCAAGCGGAAGCCGATCTTGCCGCGCTGGTCAAAGCCAGCGTGGTGGCCCTGGAAAGCCTCGGGCGCGCCGCCGATGGCGGCCTGGGCGACCTCTATGCCGGCGATGCCGGTGAAAAGCTCGCCGAGCTGCTGCGCGGGTTGGTCGCCGCTTCGGCATCGCTGTCGTTCGCTACCAGCGAGTGGCCCGATGTGATGAACGCGCTGATCGCGCCCGAGACGGTCAAGCCGGCGCAAGGCACCGACAGGAACATCGCCATCTGGGGGGCGCTGGAAGCGCGCTTGCAGGATGTCGACACGCTGGTCATTGGCGGGCTCAACGAAGGCGTGTGGCCGCGCAAGCCGGAGAGCGACCGCTTCATGTCGCGGCTGATGAAGACCGGCATCGATCTCGAACCGCCGGAGCGGCGCATCGGCCTTGCCGCGCATGATTTCCAGATGGCGATGGGCGCGATGCACGTCGTTCTGGCCCGCTCGGCGCGTTCCGGCGACGCGCCCGCCGTGCCGTCGCGCTGGCTGCAGCGGCTACTTACCTTCACCGGCAACGACCAGGCGGCAACCCTGCGCCGGCGTGGCGACGAACTGCTCGCCTGGGCACGCGCACTCGACACCGGCCCAAAGCAGGATTTCGCGCCGCGGCCGCAACCGAAGCCGCCATTGGCGGTGCGCCCAACGCATTTCTCGGTCACCGAGATCGAGACGTTGCGCCGGGATCCCTATGCCGTCTATGCCAGACGTATCCTCGGCCTGATGCCGCTCGATGCGCTCATCCGTGATCCCGGCGCGGCCGAGCGCGGTACGCTGTTCCACGCCATCCTGCATTTGTTCTCGTCGCGCGTTGCCGATCCGCGCGCACCCGACGCGCTGGCCGGTCTCATTGCCGCCGGCCGCGCCTGCTTTGCCGAAGCCGCCCTTCCGGCCGATGTCGAGGCGGTGTGGTGGCCGCGCTTCGAAAAGCTCGCCGCCAACATCGTCGAATGGGAGCGCACGCGTGCCGATGCGGTGGTCCGGCGCCATGCCGAGGAGCGTGCCGGCAAGACCCTCGTCGGCCAGTCCGGCGTGACGCTGTCCGGCTATGCCGACCGCGTCGATCTGCTGGCCGGCGGCATGGCCGATATTCTGGACTACAAGACGGGCTCCTCGCCCTCCAAGGCGCAGGCGCACACGCTGCTGGCGCCGCAGCTGGCGCTGGAAGGCGCGCTGCTGCGGCGCGGCGCGTTCAAGGATCTGGGCGCGCGCGAGCCGTCGCAGCTGGCCTTCATCAGGCTGAAGCCGAATGGCGAGGTGTTCGAGGAGTCCATTCTCGAGCACAACCGCCAGCCACGGACCGCCGCAGATCTTGCCGAAGAGGCTTGGGCGCGGCTGGAAAAGCTGCTGATCCACTATACCGACCCGCAGACCGGCTATCTGTCGCGCGCGCTGCCGTTTCGCGAGGGCGAGACAGATGGCGATTACGACCATCTCGCCCGTGTGCTCGAATGGTCGGCCGGTGGCGATGCCGGCGACGAGGGAGGGGAGGCATGAAGAAGGCCTATCCCATCCCGAGCGATACCGCCAACAGCCAGGCCAGCGCCGCCGATCCGCAGAATTCGGCCTGGGTGTCGGCGAATGCCGGCTCCGGCAAGACCCATGTGCTGGCCCAGCGCGTCATCCGGCTGCTGCTCAACGGCACCGACCCGTCGAAGATCCTGTGCCTGACCTATACGCGCGCCGCCGCCGCCAACATGTCGAACCGGGTCTTTTCCACACTGTCGGACTGGACGGTGCTCGGCGATGCCGAGCTGGCCGCGAAGATCGAGGCGCTTGAAGGGCGGCGGCCCGACCGCGACACCATGCGCCGGGCCCGGCGCCTGTTCGCCGAGGCGCTGGAGACGCCGGGCGGACTGAAGATCCAGACCATCCACGCCTTCTGCGAATCGGTGCTCCACCAGTTCCCGCTGGAAGCCAATATTCCGGCCCATTTCGAGATGCTCGACGGCCAGATGGAGGCATCGCTTTTCGCCGCCGCGCGGCGCGAGATGATCTCCGGCACGGCTGCCGGCAACCCGGACCTGGCCGACGCCTTCGCCACCGTGCTGGAACGCGGCGGCGAGGCCGGTCTCGATGCCTTGCTCGGCGAGATTGTGCGCAAGCGCGACGGATTGCGGCAGTTCCTCGACGCGGTCGGGCGTGACGGCTTCCAGCCTTTGTTCGATGAATTCCATTTCCGCCCTGGCCAGACCACCGAAGGGATTGCAGCATCGGCCTGGCCGCTGCCCGGCTTCCTGCCCGACTATTTCGCGGGCTTCGCCCAGGCCGCCGAATCCACCGACGCCAGATCGGTGCTGAACAACATCCTGCCCTATGCGCGCCAGGCTTTCGCCGAGAGCGATCCCGTTCGCCGCCTGCAATTGCTGGCCAGAGCCTTCCTCAAGACCGATGGCGATCCCTACGACCCGGCAAAGGCCTTCAAGAAAGCCCTGAGCGACCGGCTGCCGGACCTGGCCGAGCGCTATGTCTCGGCGGCAAGCACCATCGTCGAAACCGTCGACCGGCTGGCGCTGTTCCGCATGTTGGAAGGCACACGCGCGGCACTGACCATCGCCGACTGGCTGATCGCCCGCTACGACGTGCTGAAGCGCAGCCGGGGTTTCCTCGACTTCAACGATTTGATCACCCGCACGGTCAACCTCCTGGCGCGGCCCGATGCCGGCCCTTGGGTGCAATACAAGCTCGACCAGGGCATCGACCACATCCTGCTCGACGAGGCACAGGACACCAGCCCGGATCAATGGGAGGTGGTGAAGCGGCTGGCGGAGGAATTTTTCGCCGGCTTCGGCGCGCGCGACAGGGTCCACCGCACGGTCTTCGCCGTCGGCGACGAGAAGCAGTCGATCTATTCCTTCCAGGGAGCCGCGCCGGATTCCTTCGCCGACAGCCGGCTGCTGTTCGCCGGCCGGGTGCGCGATGCCGAGGCGTCCTTTGCCGACCTCAAACTGACCTGGTCGTTCCGCTCGACCGACGACGTCCTGGCCGCCGTCGACCGCGTCTTTGCCGATCCTGTCGTGCGGCGCGGCATCAGCCATGATCCCGATCCGTTGAGCCACAAGGCCATCCGCACCGATGCACCGGGCTATGTCGAGGTCTGGCCATCGATCGGCGCCGACGTCGTCGACGAACCCGACGACTGGACGCAAGCCATCGACCACGCCCATGCGCCGGCGGTGCGCGTTGCCGAGAATGTCGCGGCGACCATTGCCGGCTGGATCGGCAGAAGCGAGATCGTCGAAGGCCGCGGCAAGCGGCTTCGCCCGGGCGACGTGCTGGTGCTGGTGCGCAAGCGCGACAGTTTTGTTCACGCGCTGACCCGCGCCTTGAAACGCCGCGACATTCCGGTCGCCGGTGCCGACCGGCTGAGCCTGCCGGGCCACATCGCGGTCAAGGACCTGATCGCGCTCGGCCATCTCCTGCTCCAGCCGCAGGACGATCTGTCGCTCGCGGCCGTGCTGCGCAGCCCGATCTTCGACCTGCCGGAGGAGACGCTGTTCACACTCGCCGCGCAGAGGCTGCCGGGCGTGTCTCTGGCC
Source organism: Mesorhizobium sp. WSM4307 (assembly GCF_007003945.1). Lineage (NCBI taxonomy): Bacteria > Pseudomonadati > Pseudomonadota > Alphaproteobacteria > Hyphomicrobiales > Phyllobacteriaceae > Mesorhizobium > Mesorhizobium sp. WSM4307. Next base: position 1,983 of record NZ_VFTB01000005.1, on the reverse strand, counting down.
ACGTCGCTGCGCCAGCATGCCGAAAAAAACGAGCGCCTGGCGAAGATTGTCGCGCAACTCGACGTCTGGGCTGGCGAGGCCGCCTTCAAGCCTGTGTTCGAGTTCTATGCCGGCCTGCTGGCGCGCGACGGCGTGCGCCGAAAAATGATCGCCCGGCTTGGGCCCGAAGCCGGCGATATTCTCGATGAATTCCTGAGCTTCTGCCTTGCCGAGGAACGGACCGGCCTGCCCGGGCTGGAGGCCTTCCTGTCGACGCTGGAAAATGCCGGACCCGAGATCAAGCGCGAGATGGACCAGACCCGCGACGAGGTCCGCGTCATGACCGTGCACGCCGCCAAGGGCCTGGAGGCGCCGGTGGTGTTCCTGGTCGATGGCGGCTCCGCCCCGTTCAGCGACCAGCATCTGCCGCGGCTGATGCCGTTCGACGGCTCGGGCACCTTCTGGGACGGCAAGGGCTATCTCTGGCGTTCGGCCAGCGATGTCGCCAACGGCTTCTCGAAGGCGGCAGCCGCCCGCGCCCGCGAACTCGCCGACGACGAATACCGCCGGCTGCTCTATGTCGGCATGACCCGCGCCGAGGACCGGCTGATCGTCTGCGGCTATCACGGCAAGCGGGCACCAAGCACCGGCACCTGGCATTCGATCGTCAGTCGCGCGCTCACCGGCGCGCCGGAAAGCGAACAGCGCGCGCATCCCGCCGGCGGCGAGCCGGTGCACCGTTTCCACGTCACCAAGCTGCCGCCCGTCGCGGCGAGCGCCGATGAACAGGCGCGGCGGGCCGATGCTTTCGGTCCGCTGCCGGGGACGCTGTTCCGCCCCTTGCCGCCCTTCGAGGACCTGCCGCGGCCGCTGTCGCCATCCGGCGCCTCGGCGCTGATCGATGAAGGCAAGGAAGCGGTCATCGACAAGGCTTCGCCGGTGCTGGACGCCGACGCCGAACCGGGCTTTGCCGTGCTGCGCGGGCTGGCTTTGCACAAGCTGCTGCAGATGCTGCCCGGCATTGCCGAGGGTGAACGCCAAGGTGCCGCCGAGCGTTATCTCGCGCGAACGGGTGCCGCATGGCCGCCGTCGGAGCGGGACAAGGCCCTGGCATCGGTCATCGCCATCCTCGACGACCCGCGCCTCGGCCAATTGTTCGCGCCCTCCTCGCGCGCCGAGGTGGCTATCATGGGCAGCCTGGAGGTGAGGGGCAAAACGCGCTCGATTTCCGGCAAGATCGACCGGCTGGCGGTGACAGCGAACACGATTTCGATCGTCGACTACAAGACCAACCGGCCGGCGCCCCCCTCACTGGCCGAGGTTCCTCCGGCCTATCTTTTGCAGTTGGCGCTTTATCGCGCCCTGCTGCAGCCGCTTTATCCCGGGCGCGAGGTGAAAGCCGCCCTTTTGTTTACAGAAATGCCAAGGCTGATCGAACTGCCGGCCCGGGCCATGGATGACGCCCTTGCCCGACTCACGGGAGCGTGACACAAGACCTGCTTGAAGAAGGGCTAGATAACCACCACATTTGGTGCGACAAAGAACTCTCGAAAGGAATTTTCCGCATGGGTGCAACCGTCAAGGTCGACAAGAACAATTTTCAGGCTGACGTGCTCAACGCCAACGTACCGGTGGTGGTCGATTTCTGGGCGGAATGGTGCGGCCCCTGCAAGCAGATCGCGCCGTCGCTTGAGGACATCGCTCTCGAACTCGGCAGCAAGATCAAGATCGCCAAGCTCAACATCGACGAGAATCCCGAGTTGGCCGCGCAGTTCGGCGTGCGCTCGATCCCGACGCTGATGATCTTCAAGGGCGGTGAAGTGGCCGACATGAAGGTTGGCGCCGCGCCGAAGACCGCGCTGTCGCACTGGATCAATGGCAGCCTCTGATCCGACTGAATTTCCCGATATCAGAAGCCCGGCCATCGTGAACTGACCCCGTAAAGTTGGACGGTTCATTGATGTGGTGAGTTTAGGGGCTGGATCCTGTATTGCACAGGGGCCA